>NZ_DAIUFW010000013.1:0-34739 GCF_036844465.1 Methylobacillus sp. | reverse complement strand
CTCAACTTCCATAGTTTGAGGCTCTTGAGCTGTCTAGGAAAGTGGGGGCGATTCAGTCAGCCATGTGGGTTGAGTGCTCAGCCAATAGGTTGGTTATGAGGGACTTTCGTGAAAATAGTATTGCTCGCCTGAGATTTTGGCTAGAAGTCTACCTTTTGATGGCGATATAGTGCCAATACCATATTGCTCCCTTGATGTTTGTGGTGATTCACCTCTCGCATATTGAGCCATCCTTTCCATAAATGGATTTATTTTCAAGCATAGCTCTCCAAGCGGCCTTGGCCGGATAAGCTAATTCGTGGTCCAGTAATCGTCGTTCTGCATGGGCACGCAGCATATCCATTGAGCTATAGGCCTCAAGTACCGCAAGGTCTTTCGGAAGTACATATGCTTGTCCCTTATGTGAGTCGAAGCGGCTTCCGAGTATTTCCATTGCGAAACTATCAAGAGATGGTTCATTGTCTCGAATAGCTTGGAAAACGGCAGGGCAAGCCTGTGGTAAGAGACGAGCAAGAGTCCACAGTATAAAGCCTGGAGTGCATGTTTTGAGCAGCCAATTCTCCTGAGCTGCTACCAATATGTTGTGAGCCCACTGTCTAGTGAGCGCATCTTTGTCATTATCACTAGTGGGTAGTAACAGCTGATCACGGGAGCGTTCCCGTGTACGCAAGTAATGATTAGCCACTATTTCCGCGGCGACTGTCAGTGATTTTGGATCTTGCACGATGATGCTTGAGACGATGGTTTCTTTTTTATTATCTACTGCAACAATCAGCTGTTTTACCGAGTTTTCAGCTACCATTTCAGGAGACAGGGTGAAGCGTCCTAGAGCCTTTGTTCTGGAAAGAAAGGGCTCTTGATCCACAAGTCGAGTAATCGAGAGGCTGATTTCTTCAATATCCACCATCCCCAGATCAGTGATCACTTTGGCCATGTCGCCCAAGCTTTCAAGAAACTCCAGACAATTATTGACCGTCAACGCCTTGCTGATGTCGGGGCGTGCGTCTGGAGAGAGAAGATATTTCCTAGCCGAAATAAAACTAACATCGTTGGCACTCAGGTTCCTTTGCAGTGCCACGAGGAGTCTGGCGGGTGCGGCCAAGTGCCCATCAATTTCACTTACCTGCCCTATACTAAACTCATCCTCTATCTGGGCTACCTGAGGGAAAAGAAAATGAATGAGTTTGCGAATGGCATCGGGGTTACTACACTGTTGGTACGCAGTTTTTCGAGGTTCCTGGCCGTTTTTAAGGATATCCTCTGATTTTTCTATACCACTGTCTTTAGGGAATCGGCCAACAAAGTTATGAGGACTTTTCTGTAATAACTCAAATACTGTTGTTCCCTTTACCATCACGGCAGCGAGTCCCAAAATGTCAGCAAAAACGATTTCACCTCGCAAAGCTGGTTCAATGAGGGCTAAGGTGTTGAATAAGCGTGCTACATCTCGCGGTTGTTCCAGGAGTTCGCGAAGCCCTGAGAAATACAGTAAGGAGAGTCGATCTTCGTTGCTAGGAAAGTAGGTTTTTAGTACATCGTCTGGAAGGGCTTCCAAGGCTTCGTTGATCAGAGACTCTTTCGCGGAAATGGACAAACAAGGCAGAGGCATGCGTACCTGGACAATTTTGTCGAGGTAGGTATCTGATTGAGGAATGGATGCGCTAGCTAAAGCATTCTGAACATACTTGGCATCCCAGGCAAGGACATAGCCGACATTAGGGAGATCACCGACAGCCTTAATAATCCGGATCATTTCGACAACTTCCTGAGGAAACAGTCGATCGATATCATCGATAAAGACGATGATCGGATGTGGAAATTTATGCAGGGCTTCTTCAACACGTATCTTCTGAGATTCGATGTCGGGGGACTTCAAATCAAAAATATCTCCTGTTGCTTCTCCAACAGATGACACTACAGACTTCACAATCGACGCCCAAGGCTCAGCACCGGGGATCAACTTGATCACGTCAAAAGCTTTTGCATAGCTTTTGAGCTCTTTAGCCGCTTTTCGACCGTTCTTGGTATGATCGGTCAGCTTGACTGCAGTAGCGATTTTGCCCAGAAACAGTCTCAGTAAGGCATTGCGATCACCTATCAACCACGGATTGAAGTTGACAATAACTGGGGCAGTACTTTGCTTGTTCAACAGCTCTTCAATCATGGCCAACGTCGATGTCTTTCCACTCCCCCATGTACCTTCTACTGAAACGACAAAGCCGCTGTTTGAGCTGATCTTCTGGAGAGCGTGTACTATCGAAGCAGCAAACCCTGATCGATTTAGTTTGTCGTGTGCAAGGGCTTTGCCAGCAACTAGTGGGTGATCCATATCGATGGTAAGTTTTGTTTGATCCATTGCTCTCTCTTTCCTTGTGCTACTTAATGATTAGTCCTAAGATCCGGCCAGAGTAGCTAAGTTCTGGATTATAACTTTAATGACATAATCCAAATTTGGGTCAGAACTTAATTGGTCATACCTTGGAATTTTTGCTAAAAATCAAGCAAAGCTTACATTTTTTCTTTGTTGCAAGCGTTGAGTGGCTACAAGTTAACTAGCCAAGACTTACTATCGCTTGACAGTGGGATCGGCGGACAGGGCCATAAAGGGCCGTATGGTGGGGCAGATCAGTATTTTAATGCTCCGCGTTCTTTAGTAAGTTGTTGCTGAAGATTAGAACTTATTGTCATAAAACTTCTAGAACAAAACTTATTGTCGTGGAACAGAGCTTTAATGACTGGAACCAAAACCCCAAAAAAGACAGCCAATTTTTACCAAGTGATACCTATACAGGTTTGACAGCGTAATGTGACGTTGCTTTAAACCAAAGGGGATATCCATAGTATGAATAGAGCTTGCCCAAGACTTGGCGTATTAAAGCTATGCACGCCATAACTCCTAAGAACATAAGGTTGAAGGATGCGCCAGCCTATCTCGGAATGTGCAAAGAACTCTTTAATAAAACCGTAAGGCCTCATCTGATCGAAATTCCAATTGGCGCAAGAGGGATTGCATTTGACAGACTTGACTTGGATGCATGGGCAAACGATTATAAAGCTTGCAACGGACGCCCCAAAATGAACGGAGATTCAAAATGGGACGTACCAGAACATCTGGAATCACCCTTGAAGATGATGGATCGAGAATCATCAACAAGGTACATAAAGGAGAGCGAATCTATCTCCGACTCGGCAAAGTCTCGCAAGCAGAAGCAGAGGAAAGGCTCGAATATGAGCTCGCCATGCGGAAGCAAGCTAGATATCAGCAGAGTGCAAGAAACAATAAATATGTGTTTGCAGATGGCGCAGCGAAGTATCTGAAAGAGGTGAAAGAGAAACCTTCAGCAGAGTCAATCGCTTTTCATATCCGATTGCTGCTCCCTTATGTGGGGTCGCTTCCATTGGAGAGAATTCATGACTCTACTCTAGAAGTATTTATAGAAGAGAGACTTGAAGGGATTGATTTTGGAAATGGAAAGTCTCCTAAGCCTGTTTCTGCTACCACTGTAAACAGATCGTTAGAGGTAGTCAGGACCATACTTAATAGAGCTGCAAGAAGTTGGCGCGATGATGAAGGGAAGCCTTGGTTATCAGTAGCGCCACCTTTAATAAGTATGCTGGATGAGAATCGTAGACCTGCCTATCCTTTGGACTGGGATGAACAGGGTTTATTATTCTCTACATTACCTGTGCATTTACGTGCAATGGCAATTTTTGGAGTAAACACTGGATTGCGGGATGACAATCTGTGTGGCTTGCAATGGTCCTGGGAAGTTCGAGTACCTGAAGTCAAGCGAAGCGTATTTGTTATTCCTGCAGGAGTGTTTAAGACAAAAGTCCCTCATGTAGTGATTTTGAATGATGCAGCCTGGTCAATCATTGAAGCCAAAAGGAGAGAGCGGGAAACTGCACGATCCAATGGCGAGAGTTTGAGCGATTATGTTTTTGCATATACTGCAAAAGGAATTACTGATCGCATTGAGACTATGAACAACAATGGTTGGCAAAATGCGCGTAAGCGGGTGGGGCTGACTCAAGTGAGGGTTCATGACCTGCGACATACCTACGCTACCAGATTGAGGCAAGCGGGGGTGAGTCGTGAAGATCGTGCTGTTTTATTGGGTCATGAAGGACGCTCAATGCCAGAGCATTACGCAAGTGCGGATATTGGTAGGCTGATAAAGCTATCCAATCTTGTCCTTAACAGAGTTGAAACTCGAACCCTGTTGAGAGTGGTAAACGGATAACTCGCGCAAAAGTCGCGCAGGTTACTCCAAAAAAAGAAAAGCCGGTTAGCTAAATATAGCGTAACCGGCTGATCTTAATACTAAATTTGGCGCGCCCGAAGAGATTCGAACTCCTGACCCCTTGGTTCGTAGCCAAGTACTCTATCCAGCTGAGCTACGGGCGCGTATGTGAGGCGTGCATTATACGCGAAGATGAGATTAATACCAGCCTAATTTCATTCTTTGCTACACGTCATTGTCGTGTGGCGGAGAGCGAGGGATTCGAACCCTCGATACAGGTTTAAGCCCGTATGCTTCCTTAGCAGGGAAGTGCCTTCGACCACTCGGCCAGCTCTCCGCACGAGGGCGTAACAATACTTGATTACGCCGTAAAAATCAACGCTAAAACGGCGTATTCTTTAAACTTCCTCCAGCCCGAATGCTTTATGCAGGACGCGTACTGCTAGCTCCATGTATTTCTCGTCAATAACGACGGAAATCTTGATTTCAGAGGTGGAGATCATCTGGATGTTGATGCCTTCTTCTGCCAGGGCCTGGAACATTTTGCTGGCAATGCCGACATGGGAGCGCATGCCGACGCCTACCAGGGAAACCTTGGCTGTTTTATCTTCGCCAATGACTTCGCGAGCGCCGATATTGCCTTGCACCTTGGTACGCAGCAGCTCCAGTGTTTTCTGCAGGTCGTTCTCGTGAACGGTGAAGGTGAAGTCAGTGGTGCCGTCAGCTGCGATATTCTGGATGATGATATCGACATCGACATTGGCTTCTGCAACGGGCCCCAGGATCTGGTAAGCGATGCCTGGGCGGTCAGGGACGCCCAGAACGGTGACTTTGGCTTCGTCGCGATTGAAGGCAATGCCGGAAATGATAGGTTGTTCCATATTGTGATCGTCCTCGAAAGTAATCAGCGTGCCTTCGCCCTCTTCTTCGAAGCTGGAAAGCACGCGCAGTTTGACCTTGTATTTGCCTGCAAACTCGACAGCGCGGATTTGCAGCACCTTTGAGCCCAGGCTGGCCATTTCCAGCATTTCTTCGAAGGTGACGGATTTGAGGCGTCGCGCCTCGGGTACGATGCGTGGATCGGTGGTGTAAACACCATCCACGTCTGTATAAATCTGGCACTCATCAGCCCGGAGGGCGGCTGCGAGTGCGACACCTGTGGTATCAGAACCACCGCGCCCGAGGGTAGTGATGTCGCCGTGCTCATCCATGCCCTGGAAGCCAGCCACGACAACGACATAGCCATCATCAAGGTCCTTGCGAATGCGCTCTTCGTCAATTTTGAGAATGCGGGCTTTGGTATGAGCGCTGTCAGTCACGATGCTGACCTGGCTACCCGTGTAGCTTTTGGCTTTGACACCAAGCTCCATGAGCGCCATGGAAAGCAGGGCGATGGTGACTTGCTCACCGGTGGCAACCAGCACATCCAGTTCACGCGGGTTGGGTTTGGGCATGACCTCCTTGGCCAGGCTGATCAGCCGGTTGGTTTCGCCTGACATGGCGGACACCACAATCACGAGCTGGTGTCCCAGCGCCTTGTGGCGTGCCACGCGCCGGGCGACATTCCCAATGCGTTCGGGGTTGGCGACAGAGGTGCCGCCGTATTTTTGTACGATAAGTGCCATATATCTATGTCTATATCAAAAGTACTGCATCAATGAACACTGGCATCTGTCACGGCTGCCAGCGGCTTTTAGTTCAGTTTTTCTTCCACCCAGCCTGCAACGCTGGCGAGTGCTTGTGGTAGCTTGCTGGCGTCAGTCCCGCCAGCCATGGCCATGTCGGGTTTGCCACCACCCTTGCCGCCGACTTGCCCGGCGACGAAGTTGACCAGCTCGCCGGCCTTGACCTTGGCGAGAGTGTCGGCGGTCACGCCCGCGGCGACGCTGACCTTGTCGCCGTTGACGCTGGCGAGCACGATGGCGGCGGTCTTGAGTTTGTCCTTGAGCTTGTCCATGGTTTCGCGCAGGGTGTTGGCGTCAGCGCCTTCCAGCGTGGCGGCCAGCACCTTGACGCCATTGACGTCCACGGCTTGGCTGGCGAGCTCGTCGCCTTGGGATGCCGCTAGTTTTGATTTCAATCGAGAGAGTTCTTTGCGAGCACTGGAAAGCTCTGCAGACATACCTTCAATTTTTGTAGTCAGAAGTTTTACGTCTGTACTGTTGAGGCCTAAATCAAAACTGATTTGTTGGACATCTTCCTCAAGTGCTTGGACGTATCGTAATGCCACATCGCCGGTTGCTGCCTCGATGCGGCGCACGCCCGCGGCGACGCCGGATTCGGAGACCACCTTGAACAGGCCGATGTCGCCGGTGCGGCTCACATGGGTGCCGCCGCAGAGTTCGCGCGAGCTGCCGATGTCGATCACGCGCACTTCGTCGCCGTACTTCTCGCCGAACAGCATCATGGCGCCGGTCTTCTGCGCCTCGTCGATCGGCATCACGCGTGCCTGGGTCGGCGCGTTGGCGAGGATCTCGGCGTTGACGATTTCCTCGATGCGGCGGATTTCCTCGGCGGTGACCGGGGCGTTGTGCGAGAAGTCGAAACGGGTTTTATCAGAATCTACTAGCGAGCCCTTTTGCTGCACGTGGCCGCCCAGCACTTCGCGCAACGCCTTGTGCATGAGGTGGGTGGCGGAGTGGTGGCGCATGGTGCGGTGGCGCGAGGCGAGGTCCACGCGCGCGCTGACTTCGTCGCCCACGCGCAGGGTGCCAGTGCTCAATACACCATGGTGGCCGAATACGCTGGCCTGGATTTTCAGGGTGTCTTCCACCTGGAAGATGCCTTCCGCACCCTTCAAAATGCCCTGGTCGCCCACCTGGCCGCCGGATTCGGCATAGAACGGGGTGTTGTCGAGCACGACCACGCCCAGCTCGCCTTCGTTGAGGGCGTCGACCGCGCTGCCGTCCTTGTACAGCGCCAATACCTTGCCTTGCGCTTCAAGCGTGTCGTAGCCGTGGAAGGTAGTCGAGGCGCCCGTGTATTCCAGGTTGGCCGCCATCTTGAATTTGCCTGCAGCGCGGGCCTGTTCCTTCTGGCGCGCCATGGCGGCATCGAATGCGGCGGAATCCACGCTAACTTCGCGCTCGCGACAGACGTCTGCGGTCAAGTCGAGCGGGAAGCCGAAGGTGTCGTGCAGCTTGAAGGCGGTTTCACCGTTGAATATTTTGTTACCGGTCTTGGCCATTTCCTCGAGCTCGGCTTCGAGGATCGCCATGCCGTGCTCGATGGTCTCGAAGAAGCGGTCTTCTTCCAGGCGCAGGATATCGGTGATGCGCTGTTCGCCGCTCTTGAGTTCGGGATAGGCGTCGCCCATCTCGGCCACTAGGTCCGCCACCAGCTTGTAGAAGAACGCGGCGCGCGCGCCCAGCTTGTAGCCGTGGCGGATCGCGCGGCGGATGATGCGACGCAGCACGTAGCCGCGGCCCTCGTTGCCCGGGATGACGCCGTCGGCGATCAGGAAGCTGCAGGCGCGGATATGGTCGGCCAGCACCTTGAGCGACGGGCTGTCGAGGTCTGCGGTGCTGGTGACGCGCGCGGCGGCCTGGATCAGGTGCTGGAACAGGTCGATATCGTAATTGCTGTGCACGCCCTGCAGCACGGCGGCAATCCGCTCCAGGCCCATGCCGGTATCGACGGAGGGCTTGGGCAGCGGATGCATCACGCCTTGCTCGTCGCGGTTGAACTGCATGAAGACGTTGTTCCAGATTTCGATGAAGCGGTCGCCGTCTTCTTCCGCGCTGCCGGGAGGGCCGCCCCAAATGTGTTCGCCGTGGTCGTAGAAAATCTCGGTACAGGGGCCGCAGGGGCCGGTGTCGCCCATCATCCAGAAATTGTCGGAGGCGTAGCGCGCGCCCTTGTTGTCGCCGATGCGTATCACGCGCTCGGCGGGCACGCCGATTTCCTTGGTCCAGATGTCGTAGGCTTCGTCATCCTCGGCATAGACTGTGACGGTGAGCTTGTCCTTGGGCAGCTTGAAGACTTCGGTGAGCAGTTCCCAGGCATAGCTGATGGCGTCGCGCTTGAAGTAGTCGCCGAAGCTGAAGTTGCCGAGCATCTCGAAGAAGGTGTGGTGGCGCGCGGTGTAGCCGACGTTCTCGAGGTCGTTGTGCTTGCCGCCCGCCCGCACACACTTTTGCGACGAGGTGGCGCGGGTGTAGGGGCGCTTGTCGAAGCCGAGGAACACGTCCTTGAACTGGTTCATCCCGGCGTTGGTGAAGAGCAGGGTGGGGTCGCCTGCCGGGACCAGCGAGCTGGAACTGACGATCTGGTGGCCCTTGGAGGCGAAATAGTCCAGGAAGGCCTGGCGAATCTGGTTGCTCTTCATTGATGTGTGTTCTTGCTCAAAACGTTAATGTCAAAAATCCAATTGCGCGGCATGCTGCCCGCCGCATCACTCGATATCTTCCGGGCTGCCGCGCAGCACCTTGCGTATCACTTCAAAACCGAAGCCGCGCCCTTGCAGGAAGCGCGCTTGCTTCGCCCATTCCTCCCGCGATTGCGGCGGCTGGGAAAACTTCTTGCGGTAAACCGCCGTGGCGGCTTCCAGTTCGTCCGGGGCCATATCGGCCACGGCCTTGCCGATCAGTTCGTCGCTGACGCCGTGCTGCCTGAGCTCATGCGCCACGCGCATGCTGCCGTAGCGGCCCTTGCGAGCATGCACGATCTGCTCGGTATAACGTGTATCGGATAGCCAGCCGCGCTTCTTGAAGTCCTCCAGCAGGGCGGGGAGGTCGTCCTCCTCTCCTGCATGGGAACTCAGCTTGTGCAGCAACTCCTGATAAGAATATTCTCGCCGTGCCAGATATGCCAAAGCCCGCTCTCGCAGGCTGGTGGCAGGTTTATTCGTCGTCTTCTTCATCCGGCGCCGTCGTCATCGCGGCATTGGCCAGATTGGAGTGTTCGCGAATCTTGGCGTCGATCTCATTGGCGATTTCAGGGTGCTCCCGGAGGAATTCGCGCGCATTGTCCTTGCCCTGGCCGATTTTCTCGCCCTTGTAGCTGTACCATGCGCCGGCCTTCTCGACCAGCTTGAGGTTGACGCCGAGCTCGATGATTTCGCCTTCGCGCGAGATGCCTTCGCCGTACAGGATGTCGAACTCAGCCTGCTTGAACGGTGGGGAAACCTTGTTCTTCACCACCTTGACGCGGGTTTCGGAACCGGTGATTTCGTCGCCCTTCTTGATCGCGCCGGTACGGCGGATATCCAGGCGCACGGAAGCATAGAACTTGAGCGCATTGCCACCAGTGGTGGTTTCCGGGTTGCCGAACATCACGCCGATCTTCATGCGGATCTGGTTGATGAAAATGACCAATGTGTTGGTGCGCTTGATGTTGGCGGTGAGCTTGCGCAGCGCCTGGGACATCAGGCGGGCTTGCAGGCCCATGTGCGAGTCGCCCATTTCGCCTTCGATTTCGGCTTTTGGCGTCAGCGCGGCAACGGAGTCGACCACGACGATGTCGACGGAGCCCGAGCGCACCAGCATGTCGGCGATCTCGAGCGCCTGTTCGCCGGTATCGGGCTGGGAGATCAGCAACTCGGAGACATTGACGCCGAGCTTCTGTGCATATTGCGGGTCGAGCGCGTGTTCGGCGTCGATGAAGGCCGCCGTGCCGCCCAGCTTCTGCATTTGCGCGATCACGGACAAGGTCAGCGTGGTCTTGCCGGAGGATTCAGGACCGTAGATTTCGACAATGCGGCCGCGCGGCAAGCCGCCGATGCCCAGGGCGATGTCGAGGCCCAGGGAGCCGGTAGAGACTGCCTGGATGTCAGCGGCGACGTCGGTGTCGCCCATGCGCATGATGGAGCCCTTGCCGAATTGTTTCTCGATTTGCGAGAGGGCGGCGGCCAGCGCTTTGCTTCTATTTTCATCCATCAGTGAATACCTTTTCGAGTTGCCTGCTAAAGCCTGCAATTATTTCATAAATCAGAGGTTAAAGTAAGTTGCAGCAAGCCCTCCAACGCCGCTTTGACAGACTGCCGCCGCACGCTTTCGCGATCGCCTGCGAAGACCTCTCGGCGAGTCAATATCTGCCCGTTTTGGCAGCTCCAGCCGAAACATACTGTCCCGACCGGTTTTTCCACGCTGCCGCCATCTGGTCCGGCAATGCCGGTGATGGCGGCGCTGATGTCCGCTTCGCTGTAAGCAAGGGCGCCTAGCGTCATTTCCTGCGCTGTTGGTTCACTCACGGCACCATGCTTTTGCAAGGTGTCTGCGCCTACGCCCAGCATCTGCTGTTTGGCAGAATTGCTGTAGGTGACAAAGCCACGGTCAAACCATGCTGAGCTGCCGGGGATGGCTGTGATGCATTGCGCGGCCCAGCCGCCGGTACAGGATTCGGCCAGCGACAGGGTCCAGCCTTTTTCTCTCAGTGCTTCACCCAATACCTGTGCCAGGGTTAGAAGTTCTGCATCATCCACCATTGCCATCCTTTCAAGATTGCGATTGCATATACCGCTGCCAGCAGGTCGTCGAGCATCACCCCGAAGCCGCCGTGGACGCGGCGGTCCAGCGTGCGGATCGGGAAGGGTTTCCAGATATCGAATAGCCGGAACAGCAGGAATGCGCCCAGCCACCATTCCCAGGCCTTTGGCGTGAATTCCAGCACCAGCATGAAGGCGACGATTTCATCCCAGACGATGCTGCCGTGGTCGCTGACGCCCAGGTTGCGCCCGGCGATGCCGCAGAGCGGAATGCCGAGCAGGAACAGGGCTGCAATGGTAACGAGGTGGCTGGATTCCGGCAGCCACAGCAGCAAGCCGAACAAAGGGATGGCAGCCAGCGTGCCGAAGGTGCCCGGACCTTTGGGTGCCAGGCCGCTGCCAAAGCCCAGTGCGAGGAAATGTGCCGGATGGCTGAGAAGAAAGCGCTTGTCAGGCAAAGTGGTCAAAGCCGTGCTCCTTGAGTGTAAGCAGGTTGCCGTTCGCCCCTTGGACGATGAGCTGCTGGGTATTGGTGATGCGGCCGATCACGGCTATGTTCAGACCCAATTGACGGCCGATAGCTGCAATCCGCTGCCTGTGTTCCACGGGGGCGGTAAAACATAGCTCATAATCGTCGCCGCCAGTCATTATCATGTTCTGTACTGCTTCCTGGTGAAAGTGCGCGCTTACAATATTTGAGGTGGGAATAGCCTCTAACTGGATTTCAGCGCCTACCTTTGAGCGCTCCAGAATATGCCCAAGGTCGGCCAGCAACCCATCGGAAATATCCAGAGCGCTATTTGCCAAACCACGCAAGGCCAGGCCAAGTGCTACCCTCGGCTGGGGTTGGTGCAAGGCGCGCACGCATAGGTCGAGCTCTTCTTGCAGCAGGGGATAGCGCCCCTGAATAGTGGCCAGGGCCAGGGCCGCGTCCCCCAATGGACCGGAAACCCAGATGTCGTCACCAGCTTGCGCATTGCTACGCAACAGCGAGGTACCGGGAGGGATTTCTCCCATGATCTGCACGCTGATGGTCAATGGTCCGCGCGTGGTGTCGCCGCCGACCAGGGCGATATCGAATTGCTCCGCGCAGGCAAACAAGCCTTCGGCAAATTTGGCAACCCAGGCCTCGTCCGCTTGGGGCAGCGCAATCGCCAGCGTGGCCCAGCGCGGCTGGGCGCCCATGGCAGCCATGTCGGAAACATTCACGGCCATGGATTTCCAGCCGATCAGCCAAGGCTCGGTATCAGGATAAAAGTGAGTGCCTGCTAGCAGCATGTCGGCGGAAACAGCCAGCTCCATGCCAGGGGATACTTGTATTAGCGCGGCATCGTCGCCCACTCCCAACACGGCGCGCGGATGTGGGCGGTGAAAGTAGCGCTTGATGAGGTCGAATTCAGAAACCATGGTTCAGGCAGGCTTGGTCGCCGACTTGGGGCGAAATGCCTGCACGATATCAGGATTGGTTTCGATGTAAGGCGCGCCGATCAGGTCCAGGCAATACGGCACCGCGGCGAAAATGCCATGCACAGCAATCTTACCGTGTTCATCCTTCAAGCCTTCCAGCGTCTGGGCGATCGCCTTGGGCTGTCCGGGCAGGTTGATGATCAGACAGCGCTTGCGGATGACTGCCACCTGGCGGGAAAGAATGGCGGTGGGCACGAAATTGAGGCTGATCTGCCGCATTTGCTCGCCAAAGCCGGGCATGACCTTGTCCGCCACCGCGAGCGTCGCTTCCGGCGTGACGTCGCGCAGCGCGGGGCCGGTGCCGCCGGTGGTCAATATCAGGTTGCAGTCTTCAAAGTCCACCAGGTCGCGCAAGGTGGATTCGATTTCCGGCTGCTCATCGGGAATCACGCGCAGCACGCTTTCCCAAGGGGTAGCCAGAGCGCGGCCCAGCCATTCCTGTAATGAAGGAATGCCCTTGTCTTCGTAAACGCCGGTAAAGGCGCGGTCGCTGATGGAAACCAGCCCGATACGGATAGTGTCTGTGGTCATGGGAAATATTTTAAGGGATGTTTAAGCCATAATGCTGCCCGCGTCAGTATGCTGGCAGCGAAAAACGTGGTTTCATCATACCATTGCCCAGGGAAAAACGAGCGGAGAGGATATGCGCCCCTATTTCATCATATTATTGCTGGCGCTGCTGGCAGCGTGTAGCAAGCCGATAATCAGGGAGCCAGAGCCGGAACGGCCAGTGCTGCCTGAATCAAAGGTGCAGGTACCTCCCGCAGAAGATAACCCTTATGCACTGCACTACGAGGTACGCCAGTTGCATGGGGTCAAGCTGAGTCCGAATGAGGGTGAGCCGGTGATTTACAAGGGAGGGAAAGAGGTGGATGACTACCAGCGCCTGCTTAACGACGGCTATGCCATGCTGGGTTATTCAAGTTTCGAGGCGGGTGAAGTGCTTCCATCCCGTGCTTTGGCCCAGGCTATGAAGATCAAGGCGGGCGCTGTAGTTGTGTATACCAGACCGATACAGACAATAAATGGTGAGAGCAAAGGCGAGCAGCTCTCAAACCTGGAGCAGGCAGGAAACAGGGAACTCTATAGCTATTTTGCAACCTATTGGAGCAAGCTGATGCCACCGTCGCTGGGCGTGCATGTGATGCGGCGCAACGAGGATAGTCCGGAACCAGGGCTGACCGTGCTGGCCGTTGTCACTGGTTCTCCCGCAGCTCAGGCAGGGGTGGCAGTAGGTGATGTCCTGCTCAGTCTGGCGGGTGAGATTCTGTCGTCTGCGGAGGAATTGCAGGAAGTGGAGCATCTCCATGCGGGAGAGGAAGTTGCGTTGGTATTGCGTCGGGTCGGGGGAAGAAAGCATTTTTCCGTGACCCTGGGCAGGGCTGATTAGCACCGATATTTGCAGAGAGCAGACGAAGAAGACATGCTGGCTGGTAGTCCAGTGAGGCTGCCCGAGTCTATGACGAACCATAAAATCAATTGATGAAATTTATATGCTGATGGAAAAAATCCTGCGCGATTATGCGCAATCTGGCAACAATAACGCTGCACGCCTGATGGCGGATCTCGTGGCGCAAATCCGCCCGCGACAGAGGGGCGATATCGAACACGCGGCACATGCGGTGCAGGGGCTGTGCCATATATTGGACAATGACCCGGAAAAAGCTGGTTTGCTGCGCGATGCCGTGATCAGCCTGCTGGTGGGCCGCAAGCCGATATCGCTTTATATCGATTCTGGCATTCAGCCTGGCAGTGGTTTTTTCACTGAGCTGGCCCGTCGCATCGGGCACAAGGTGTTGCCGGATGCGGTCAACCCGGCTTACCTCAAGGACCTGTTCAGCCAGATATTTCCCGAAAGGGGCGATGAAGTCTGGGTGACGGCCGTGCCGGACGAAATATGGCTGCAGCTGCTGCATGCCCTGCGTTTCAACGAGTTGCCAGTGGACAAGGTGGCGCAATGCCAGAAAAGCCTGTTGGATGCGGTGCAGGTATTGTCATATCGGCTGGCGGCCGCCGGACTGGAGCCAGAGCTGATTCGCCACCATCCTGGAATCGAATACCACGACTCCCCCTTCATCACGCAAAACGTCGAGCTGCAGACACTGCTCACTATGCCGCCCGAGCAACAGCACGATGTAGGACATATTCTTGTCATGTTGGACCAATGTCGGGAAGTTATCGCCAAGATACGCCGTAACAGCGCACAAACCGGCACCAGCGTGCGGCTGACCTTCCTGTTGCAGCGCATGAGCCAGCAAATACGCCGCCTGGAAAGTCTGCTGAATATCATCCGACAGACGCACAATGGTACTGATGCTGAAATGGAGATGGTGCAATTGTTCAAGGCGTTGGTATCTGCCGAGCGTCACAAGAACGACGTACGGCAGCATTTCCGGGAAAATGTAGAGTTGATGGCGTTGCGCGTAACCGAGAATGCCAGTCGCACCGGTGAACATTACATCACCGAAACGCGCAGCGAGTATTTCAGTCTGATGCGCTCTGCCATGGGGGCCGGGGTGATCATCGCTTTCATGGCTCTGTTGAAGATCGTCACAGCCAAGCATCACTACGCGCCGCTGACCGAGGCTATCCTGTTCAGCCTCAATTACGGCCTGGGTTTCGTGCTGATCCATATCCTGCATTTCACGGTGGCTACCAAGCAGCCGGCTATGACAGCGGCGGCGATTGCAGCGAGCATTGATGCCAGTGACCGCAAGAACAAGAACCTGGATAAACTGGTGACCATCATCGCGCAGACCGCCCGCAGCCAGACGATTGCCATCCTTGGCAACGTCATGCTGGCGTTGCCGGTCGCCATGCTGGTGGGCTGGTTGATTTTCAGCATGTCCGGGGAACATTTCATCACACCGGAAAAAGCCAATGCATTGCTGGATTCGAATGATCCTATCCATGGCGGTGCCGTGGTTTATGCGGCGGTTGCCGGCGTGTGCCTGTTCCTGTCAGGCTTGATTGCGGGCTATCACGACAACCTGGCCGTCTATAACAAGATTCCGCAGCGGCTGCGTGCCCTGCGCTGGTTGGAGTGGTTGCTTGGCCCAGCACGACTGGATCGCGTCGCGCGCTATGTCGAAAACAATCTGGGGGCACTGGCGGGTAACTTTTATTTCGGCTGCCTGCTTGGCGGGATGTCAGGCCTGGGAGTGCTGTTGGGCTTGCCGATTGATATCCGCCATATCACATTCGTATCGGCGTTCGCCGGATACTCGTTTGTGGCGCTGGATTTCATTATTTCCTGGCAGGTACTGGTGATTGCCATGCTGGGAATCCTGCTGGTTGGTATCACCAACCTGGTGGTGAGCTTCAGTTTGGCGCTTTATGTGGCGATGAAATCCCGTAAGGTCACTTTCGCCCAGTGGCGGTTATTGCTGAAAACGCTGGCCAAGCGCTTTATCCAGAATCCAGCTTTGTTCCTGTTGCCGCCCAAGTCAGCGCCAAAGGTGGAGTCATTGGACAGCGTGGCTGATGATGGTGCGGCAAAGGAAGGCGCTCCACCGGTACACTAAGCGTCAGCCAGTAATCAGTCTATTGTGTGGTAAGGCTTGTGCTGGCTGTTTTTGCGGGCAATGGCTTCGTCTGGCAAGGGGAAAAGTGAATCCACCCTGAGATGCAGTGCTGCTTTTGCCAGCAAATGGGCGCTGATCGGCGCAGTAATGAACAGGAAGAGCGTGATCAATATTTCATGCAGGCTCAGGCCCTCCCCCTGGGTGCTGAAGAAAATGGAAGAGGCAACCAACAGGCAGCCGACACCCAGTGTAGTTCCCTTGGTCGGCCCATGCAGGCGCATATAGAAATCACGCAGCCGTGCCAGGCCGAGCGAGCCGATGAAGGTAAACGTGGCGCCTGCGATGATCAAGATGGAGAGTAGGATTTCAAGGGCGATGTTCATTCGATGATGTCTCCACGCAGCAGATATTTGCACATGGCTACGGTGCCGACAAACCCCATCAGGGCAATCAGCAGGGCAGCCTCGAAGTAGACTGCATTGGCAATGTGGATGCCGAACAGTACCAGCAGGGCGATGGTGTTGATGTAGAGCGTATCCAGCGCCAGGATGCGGTCAGGCGCGCTTGGTCCCTTGAGCAAGCGCCAGGCATTGAGCGCCAACGAGGCTGAAACCAGCACAAAGGCGATGTGAATGGCAATGGCGATCATTTTTCAAAAATCTCCTTCAGCGGCTGTTCATAACGTGTCTTGATGGTGTGGATAAAGGCGTCGGCATCCTCCACATCCAACGCATGCATGAGGATGCTCTTGCGGTCTGGCGCCAGCAATGCGGAGAGCGAGCCTGGAGTCAGGCAGGAGACAGAGGCAAGAAAACTCATCGCAAAATCAGAGTTAAGGTTAATCGGCACCACGATAAAAGCCGGACGCAGTTTTTCCGGCTTGCCCATGATACGCATGGCGACAATGAGATTGGCTTCCACGATGTCATGGAACAAGACCCAGCTGAATTTCAGCAGCGTCAGTGGCTTGTATATCTTGAGTTTGTCGGGCCAGAACTGCAGGGCAAAGAAAGGGATGGCCCAGCCTAGCAGCAGGCCGAGCACGATCTGACCGGGTGCAAAACTGTTAACAAGCAGCAGCCAGATGATGGCCAGAATGAGGGTGAGCAGCGGGTGGGGTAGGAACCTTTGCATTATTGGCCTCCTGAACCGAGCACGGCATCGGTATAAGCTGGCACATCCAGCAACTGGCTGGCGGTATCCAGGTTGAAGCGGTTGATCGGACCGGCGCAGAATGTCATGCCAAGACACAATAACAGCAGGCCCAGGATGGGCAGCATTTCGCGCAGGCTCAACGGCTCGGGCTGGCCTTGCTTGGTATAACTATTGGTCGATCTGTCCATGGCATGGGCCTCGAAGAAGAAAAGGCTGCCGGAACGTGCCATGGCAATGATGGAAAGCAGGCCATTGGCGAGCACGATCAGCATGATATAAGGCAATGCCGGGTGTTCCAGCGCGGCGCGCAGCACCATGAATTTCCCCAGGAAACCGGAAAGCGGCGGCAGGCCGCAGACAAGGATGGCCAACATGAAAAACAGGATGCTGAGCACTCGCTGGTGGGTAATGACATAGCCTGCCTCCAGCCTGTCTTCCACCTGCCCGCGGCGCTTGACGATCAAGTCGGCCAACAGGAACAGCGCTGCCGTGGCAAAAGTGGTGTGAGGAAGATAATACAGCCCGGCGGCAATGCCAGTGGTCGAATTCAGGCTGAAGCTGGTCAGCAGGGTACCCGCCGACACCACCACCAGGTAGGCAACCTGTTGGCGCAGGCGCTTGCTGCCCAGGAGGCCAAAGCTGCCGATGATAATAGTAGCGAGCGCCATAGCGAGCAGCCAGCCGTCCAGCAGGTTGGCCAATGGGCCAGCCTCATTGCCGAACACCAGGGTATAGATGCGCAAGATGCTGTAAATCCCGACCTTGGTCATGATGGCAAATAATGCGGCGACAGGCGCGCTGGTTTGCGAATAGGCCGAAGGCAGCCAGAGATATAGCGGCAGTAACGCCGCTTTCAGCCCAAATACAATGAACAGCAGCAAGCCGGCAGTCTTGACCAGGCTGACGTTATCGGGGCTGACCTGGGCTACCTTGACGGCAAGATCGGCCATGTTGAGCGTGCCCAGCACGCCATACAGGATCCCCGCTGCAATCAGAAAGAGCGAAGAGCCTACGACATTGATCACCACGAAATGCAGACCGGAGCGTATGCGCTTGCGCCCGCCGCCGTGCAGGAGCAGGCTGTATGAGGCGAGCAACAGCACTTCGAAGAAGACGAACAGGTTGAACAGGTCGCCGGTAAGAAATGCGCCATTGAGCCCGAAAAGCTGGAGCTGGAACAGGATATGGAACTGGCGGCCTTCCCTGTCGGTGCCGCGCATGGCATAGACCTGGGAGAACAGGGCCAGCAGCGAGGTGGTGAGCACCAGCAGGGCTGCCAAACGGTCTGCCATGAGCACGATACCGAACGGCGCGGGCCAGTCTCCCAGCGCATAGACCAATATGGAGCCAGTGCTGGCAGTGCAGACTAATTGGAAGGCAATGCCTATCAAGGCCAGGTTGCTGAGCAGGGAGATAGTGCGCTTGATGTAGATGCGCTGCTCGCGCAACAACAGCAGGAAAATGCCGGTGAACAGAGGCAACAGCAAAGGAAAGATGGCAAGATGGCTCAACGGACATCCTTTCCATCAACATGGTCGTTACCCATTTCCGTGCGGGCCTTGAGCGCCAGCACGATGATATAGGCTGTCATTGCAAAGCTGATCACAATGGCAGTAAGCACTAGCGCCTGCGGCAGCGGGTCTGTATAGCTGCTGGCTTCGGTACTGATAATGGGCGGCTTGCCGATAACCAGCCGCCCCATGACGAACAGGAACAGGTTGACGGCATATGACAATAGAGTCAGGCCGAGTACAACCGGGAAGGTGTGGCTGCGCAGGCAGAGATAGACGCCGCCTGCCGTGAGTATGCCGATCAGGGTGGAGATTAATGCTTCCATGGCATGCCTTGCTCGGGTTTGTGTGGAACGACTACTTTTGATGTTTCCACCTGCTGATGCACGGGCTTTAAATCCTTGCTGGTGGGATTCTTGTTGATGCGTGGCAGATAGCTGACCTGGTGGATCATACCCAGGTTGATCAGGATCAGCAGCGAAGTGCCGACCACGACCAGGAATACGCCGAGATCAAATGCCATGGCCGATGCCAGCTCGAACTCGCCCAGCACGGGGAAGTGCAGGTGAGAGAAGGTAGAAGTCAGGAATGGATAGCCAAAATACCAGCTCGCAACGCCAGTGCTTGCGGCAGTCAACAGGCCGTAACCGATGAGTGGATGGGTGTTGGCAGGAAGCTTCCTGCGTGTCCATTCCACACCATTGGCGAGATATTGCACGATCAGGGCGGCAGAGGTGATCAGGCCCGCGATAAAGCCGCCGCCCGGCAGGTTGTGACCACGTAGCAGGATGAAGGCTGCGACCAGTAAGGCAAGAGGCAGCAGGAGTCGGCTAAATGTGGACAGGATCACGGGATGGGTATCCGGATCCCAAGGGCGGCCCTGGGCATCCTGCACGGGGCTAAGCAGCTTAAGCTGGTGCAGCATGGCATAGATACCCAAGCCTGCCAGAGCGAGCACAGTGATTTCGCCCATGGTGTCGAATCCGCGGAAATCCACCAATAGCACATTCACCACATTGGTTCCGCCGCCACCGCTGACGCTGTTGGTGACAAAATAATCAGCGATGGTCTGATAATCGCGCGTCAGCACGGCATAGCTCAACACGCTCATACCGATACCAGAAAGTGTGGCGATGGCGATATCGCGGCCCTGGTACCAGCGGCTCTCTTCGTCAGGCGTGCTTTGCGGCAGGAAGAACAGCGCCAGCAGCATGAGGACGACCGTGATGAACTCCACGGCCAATTGCGTCAGCGCCAGGTCAGGCGCCGAGAACTTGACGAACGTCAGTGCCACACCCAACCCGACCACACTAACGAGGACGAGGGCGGTGAAACGCTGTTGGTGCATGGCGACGGTGGCAATTGCTGCGGCGATCATGATGATGGCCACCATCGTGCTCATGGGGTCTATCGGTAGCAGGTCGCGGCCGCCTGCCAGAGGGCTCCCGCCAGTGAGGAAGCCATAAGCGCCGATCAGGAGGGTAGTGACGAACAGCACCCACAGCATGCGCTTTTGCGACAAATTGTCTGCATTCATGGTAACGCTATTGGATAAGGCGAATAGTCCGTGCAAGAGACTGTTATAGATCAACTTGGCATCTACTCTGCCATCCAGGCGGGTTTGCAGCGCGAAGAACCGGCGACGCTGGCTGTACACTAACATCCCACCAGCCAGCGCAATGGCGCTCATCAACAGTTCAGGCGTGAAGCCATGCCAGATGGCAAGGTGGAAATCCGGGGCATGGCCTTGCAGTACACTGCCAGTCACCAGCGTCACCAATGGCTGCGCCATGACCGGAAACAGGCCGATGGCGATACAGGCAGCCACCAGAATGGCGACAGGAATCTGCATGCCGCTGGACGGGTCATGCGGGTCCTTGGGTAGATCATCAGGCGCGGCGCCGAAAAATACATTGTGGGCAATGCGGATCGAATAGGCAGCGGAGAATACCGCACCCAGTGTCACGACGGCTGGCAATAGCCAGGACGGATCGAGCGCATGGCCGTGTTCCACGATTTCCGCCAGAAACATTTCCTTGGAAATAAAGCCGTTGAGGCCGGGAATACCCGCCATGGCCGCCGCCGCAATCACCATCAGTGCGGCGCTGTAGGGCATGTAGCGATACAGGCCCCGCAGGTGCCGCATATCGCGAGTGCCGGTTTCATGGTCGACAATGCCTGCCAGCATGAACAGCGAGGCCTTGAATGTGGCATGGTTGATGATGTGGAATACCCCCGCGACCACGGCCAGCGGCGTGCCGATGCCGAACAAGGTGACGATCAGGCCGAGATGGCTGATGGTGGAATAGGCCAGCAGGGCTTTCATATCATGCTTGAACAACGCGATGTAGCTGCCGATCAGAAAAGTGACAATGCCAACCCCGGAGACGATCCAGGTCCATTCAGGAGTGCCGGATAAGGCGGGAAACAATCGTGCCAACAAGAATATCCCGGCCTTGACCATCGTGGCCGAATGCAGGTAAGCGGATACCGGCGTGGGGGCGGCCATGGCATTGGGTAGCCAGAAATGGAAAGGGAATTGTGACGATTTGGTAAACACGCCCAGCAGGATCAACAACAGCATGATGGAGTAATACTCATGGCTGCGGATGATGTCTCCTGCGAGCAGGATATCGCTGATCTCGTAACTTCCCGCCATGTGTCCCAATAGCAGGAATCCGCCCAACATGGCGAGTCCGCCGCCGCCGGTGATGGTGAGCGCCATGCGCGCGCCGCGGCTGGCTTCCTCGCGTTGTTGCCAGTAGCTGATGAGGAGGAAGGAGGACAGGCTGGTCAATTCCCAGAACATCAATAGCTGGATGATGTTTTCCGAGAGCACGACACCCAGCATCGAGCCCATGAACAGCAAGAGATAAGTATAGAAGCGCCCCATGCTGTCGCGCGGAGATAGGTAGTAGCGTGCATAGACCACTACGATCAACCCGATAATCAGGATCATCAGTGTGAACAGTAATGACAGGCCATCAAGCCGGAATGCCAGGTCAACACCCAGTTCGGGAATCCAGAATGCAACGCGCTGAATAATGGTCTCACCTTGCCACACCAGTTGGGCGACAGGGGAAAGCAATGCCAGGGCGAAGACTGCGACCAGGATCGCAACCCAAGCGGACGAATACCGCCCCAGCTTGGTGCTGAGCTTGGTAAAGACGGCTCCCAGAAAGGGTAGCAGGGTTAAGTATGCTAAGCCCATGAAGTTCTATATATGGTTGTCAAAATATATGCTTGCCCGCATCATAAATCAGTGTTGGGCGATTGATGTAATTTTAATGCTATAAAACCAATGGGGGTTTCTAGCAGGCATGGCCTGCGGGGCAATGGATATTAGGTTGCGCTGATGGAGGAATCAGTATCCAGTTCTGCCTCGTTGTTTATCTCGGAAGTAACGTTTTCCGTGATGCTGCGGATGAGCTTGAATAACTCCCTGCTGCTCTTGGGTGGCTTGGAGGCGGCTATTTCACGACGCGCATTGCGAATCAGGTTCCGGATCTGTTGCGCCTCGGTATGCGGATATTCCTTGATGAATTCTGCCAACGCCGCTTCGTCGTCCAGCAGGCGGCTACGCCACTGCTCCAGACGATGGAAGCGCGCATTCTCTTCATTGTGTGAACCCTCCCAGCGTTGCAATTGTTCCATGATAGGAGTGGTGTCGGTGTCACGCATCAGGCGGCCAATATATTGCATCTGTCGGCGCAACGCACCATTTGAGGTGATGCGTTTGGCCTCATGAATGGCATCCAGCAAGGCTTCTGGCAGATCCAGCTTGGCCAGCTTATCCTTGGGCAGTCCGACCAGCGTCACCCCAATCGCTTGCTGGGCATCTGCCTCGGCCTTGCGTTTGGTCTTGCTGATGGGATCAATGTCGTGTGCGGTGTTTTCTGTCTTGTTCGGTTTCATGCTGATGTATGATAACAGTTTTTTGTAAAGAGACTCCTGTGAACGACCAGATAGCGCATGGTGCGCGCTTTTCATACACGCTGGATGAGCTCAAGGGTTTAAGCGAAGAGGTGTTGCGCCTGGCTAAGGCTGCTGGCGCCAGCGCGGCAGAAGCTGAAGTAAGCTTGGGAATCGGACAGAATGTCTCGATTCGCATGGGCGAGACCGAGACCATTGAATACAACCGCGACAAGGGTATGTCTGTCACTGTTTACTTCGGACAGCAGAAGGGACATGCCAGCACTTCCGACCTCAGCTTGCAAGCGCTGGGCGACACTGTCGCTGCTGCCTGCAATATTGCCCGCTACACTGCCCAGGATGAATTTTGCGGCTTGGCAGATCCTGCTTTGCTGGCGCGGGAAATCCCTGACCTTGACCTGTACCATCCCTGGGAAATCAGCGTGGATGATGCCCTGGCGTTGGCGCTGGAATGCGAGCAGGCGGCAAGAGCGGCTGATCCGCGCATCAGCAATTCCGAAGGGGCCTCGGTATCGACTTACGAAGGTTTGTTTTCCTATGCGAATAGCCATGGATTCAATGCCGGATATCCCAGTTCACGCCATGGCCTGAGTTGTTCGGTGATCGCCGAGGCTGGCGACAGCATGCAGCGCGACTATTGGTACACCAGTGCACGCCGCGCCCAGGACCTCGATTCTGCACGCGCGGTTGGGTTGCGCGCGGGCGAGCGTGCCGCACGCCGATTGAATCCGGGAAGAGTGAAAACCTGCCAGGTACCGGTATTGTTCGAGGCGCCGCTGGCGTCCGGCTTGATCTCTCATCTGGTATCGGCCATTTCCGGTGGCAGCCTGTACCGCAAGTCTTCTTTCCTGCTTGATAGCCTGGGCAAACAGGTGATGTCCTCCCTCATGAACATAGAGGAGTTGCCGCATATTCCGCGCGGCCTTGCCAGTTCGCCATTTGATAATGAGGGTGTTGCCACTCGCTCCCGGACATTGATCAATAACGGTGTGTTGGAGGGATATATGCTGGGCAGTTATTCTGCCCGCAAGCTCGGCATGCAAAGCACAGGCAATGCAGGCGGCAACCATAACCTGATTGTCCGGCATGGTGACCTCGACCTGGCAGGTTTGTTCAAGACCATGGGCACAGGCCTGCTGGTGACTGAGCTGCTGGGACATGGCATCAATATGGTGACTGGCGATTACTCACGCGGCGCGGCTGGTTTTTGGGTAGAAAATGGTGTGATTGCTTATCCAGTGGAAGAGATTACGATTGCTGGCAACCTGGCTGAAATGTTCATGAACATCGTGGCTGTGGGCAATGATGTTTTGGTGCAAGGCTCCAAGCAAACCGGCTCCATTCTGATTGAGCGCATGACGGTGGCAAGTGGGGAATAATGTCGAGTTGAAGAGGTGAGAAAATAAAAAGCCACGCATTGCGTGGCTTTTTACTGAATAACAATCGGTGTTATTGAGCTGGTTGCTCTTCGTCGTCGTCATCGAAATTATCGTCATGAGTGGGTACGTCGCCATGGATAGCGATGGCACGGCGTTGCAGGTATGCCTCGCGCATGAAGATGTATGGGTCCAGCGCTGCGTCATCAATCAGGTCGCTGGCGGGCAGGTATTGCGCGCGCAGGTCGATGAACTTGACCAAGCGTAACTGGTTGCGTGCGCGAGCCTCATCCACAAGCTGGATAGGGTCGAGGTAAACGGTATCCACTGCCAGGCCTGCCGTATCGCGCAGGGTGCTCGGGCCGATGAAGGGCAAAACGATATAGGCGCCACTGCCTACGCCCCATTTGCCCAGTGTCTGGCCGAAATCGGCGTTGTGCTTGGGCACATTGTCCATGGAGGCGACGTCCACCAAGCCACCCAGGCCGACAGTGGAGTTGATGACAAGGCGTCCGGCATTGTCCATCGCCTTGCCGAATTCAAATTGCAGCAGGTTGTTGATCAGGGAGGTTACAGTCCCCAGGTTGCTGAAGAAGTTATGGATGCCTGTGCGAATCGGGCTGGGCAGAACGGCCTTGTAGGCGCCAGCGATAGGCTTGATGACGGCTTTATCGGCGGTATCATTGAATTTGTAAATCCCGCGGTTCATACTTTCCAGTGGGTCTTTATTGGCGTGGGTGGCACAGCCAGACACGCTGAATGCAAGCGCAACGCTGATTGCAATCCCTGAAATTTTAACGCGCATACAATTGTCCTAATTATTATTGGGTGTCTCTAATTTGACACAAACGGAATCCACTTTAACCGAGCAGTTTTTCGTTGTCCATGGAATTTGACACATCTGTGGCCTATCTGAGGGGCATCGTTGTAAAAATGAAACACCTGGTGGCTGGGTGGTGATGTATCTGGCCATGCGGGATATTGATACAGTTTTATGGAGGAAGGAAATGGTAATACAGAAACTTTCGGATTTCCTGTCCGAGCAGGGCAGGCAACATGGATTGGCAGACGGGTTGCTGTCACTGGTGGAGGAGCTTGCCTCTACATGCAAGGCGGTTGCCCATGCTATTGGTCATGGTGCGTTGCAAGGCAATCTGGGCAGCGCTGGTCAGGAAAACATACAGGGCGAGCAGCAGAAGACCTTGGACCTGATCAGTAATGAGTTGTTTGCGCAAATGGCGCAACGGCACCCGCATGTGGCGGCGATTGCTTCCGAGGAAATGGAGCATGCGCAACTGTTCGCAGGCAAGTCGTCTGCCGACTATCTGCTGGCATTTGATCCGCTGGATGGATCGTCGAATGTCGATCTGAACCTGGCTGTCGGCAGTATTTTTTCGGTACTGCCCGCGCCACCCGGCAACGTGAGTGAGGCTTCATTCATACAGCCCGGCAATCGGCAACTGGCAGCTGGCTATGCGTTGTATGGCTCTTCTACCATGCTGGTGCTGACCTTGGGGCAAGGGGTGCACGGATTCACGCTGGATACGGATAGCGGTGAATTTTATCTGACCCATCCTGCGCTGACGGTTGCACCGGCAACGCAGGAATTTTCCATCAATATGTCCAACCAGCGTTTCTGGCAGCCTGCGGTGCAGCGTTATATCGAGGAATGCATTGCAGGCAGCAGCGGTTCGCGCGCGAAGGATTTCAACATGCGCTGGTCAGCGGCCATGGTGGCTGATGTGCACAGAGTACTGATGCGAGGCGGGGTGTTCCTCTATCCGCTGGATAGCCGTAGCGTGGGGCGAGGCGGTCGGCTCCGGCTGTTGTATGAGGCCAATCCCATGGGGTGGCTGATGGAGCAGGCTGGCGGGCTTGCCAGTACCGGGCACAGGAATATTCTGGAAATAGAGCCGGGCAGCCTGCATCAGCGCGTGGCAGTTATCATGGGTGCGCGGGAAGAGGTCGAGCGCTTGCAGGAGTATCATTCCTTCACCGACCCGACAGCGTAGCTTGCCGCTATCGGAGTTTCATGACCGGCTACTCCTGAGTTTTTTCTTTGCTGCCAGCCCGTTTGTATAGCGCCAGCGCCAGCGCCTGCTCCCGGCGCATGGCGTGATCTACCACGGGAGCGGGGTAGTCCTTGCCGATCACCAGCCCTAGCGCCTGCTGCCGCAATAGCGGGATCAGCCATGGGGCGTGGATTTCCTTGTTGTTGCATGGCTGGAGTTCGGGCACGTATTTGCGGATGAACTTGCCCTCGGGGTCGAATTTTTCCGATTGCGTCACCGGGTTGAAGATGCGGAACCACGGCTGCGCGTCGCAGCCGGTCGATGCCGCCCATTGCCAGCCGCCGTTGTTCGCGGCGAGGTCGAAGTCGATCAGTTTCTCCGCGAAGTAGTGTTCGCCCCAGCGCCAGTCGATCAGCAAGTCCTTGACCAGGAAGCTCGCCGCGACCATGCGCAAGCGGTTGTGCATGTAGCCGGTCTGGTTGATCTGGCGCATAGCGGCGTCGACCAGCGGATAGCCGGTACGCCCTTCGCACCAAGCCTGGAACAGGCTTTCGTCATTGGGAAACGGGATATGCTCGAATTCCGGCTTGAAGCTATGTCCTGCGGCTACCTGCGGATGATGGTGCAGGATTTGGAAATAAAAATCGCGCCACAGCAGTTCGTTGAGCCAGGTTTCCGCGCCCGCGCCACCTTGCTGCCACGCCGTCCTTGCCAAATGGCGGATGGACACGGTGCCGAAGCGCAGGTGCACCGAAAGGTAGGACGGGCCTTTCAATGCGGGGAAGTCGCGCGCATCGCGGTAGCGCGGCATGCGTTCGCTGAAGTTCTCGAACAAGGCCATGCCGCCCAACATGCCGGTAGGCAGCTTGAGCTGCTTGAGGTTACTGCGCGCAAAGCCTAACGACTCCAGGGACGGCATCGGCTGCGGTGCGGATTGCGCCAGCTGGCGCATGTAGCGGTCCACCGGGTAGGCCTTGAGGTAGAAGTCGTCCAATTTCCTCAGGCAGGCGTTCTTGTACGGCGTGAAGACGCTGAACGGGGTGCCCGACTTGGTCATGATTTCGTCGCGCTCGAAGATTACCTGGTCCTTGCAGCTCTTGAACGCGATGCCTTGCTCTTCTAGCCGCTGCCTGACGGTGTCGTCCCTTTTCACTGCTGCCGGTTCGTAATCGCGGTTGCAGTAGACGCATTCTGCGCCCAATGCGCTTGCGAGCGCAGGGATTTCGTTAATCGCCTTGCCGTGGCGCACCAGCAGGTCGCCGCCGCGGTGCTGCAGGGCAAGCTTGAGTTCAAGCACGCTTTCCCAGATGAATTCCACTCGACGGTCTTGCTTGGGCAGGCCATCGAGGATATCGGTGTCGAAGACGAAGGCGCACACGACCTTTTCGGAATCCTTCAGGGCATGGTAGAGCGCGGCATGGTCGTAGTCGCGCAGGTCGCGGCGGAACCACACCAGAGATTTGGTCATGGGTTATTCGCGGTGGTAAGGATGATTGTTGATGACACTTAATCCGCGATAGAGTTGCTCGCTCAGCATCACGCGCACCATGCCGTGCGGCATGGTGAGCCTGGATAGACTCCACAGCCAGTCGGCCTTGCGCTTCAGGCCGTCATGCAAGCCGTCGGCCCCGCCGATCACCAGGCTCACATCCCGGCCGCTTTCCATCCATAGGCGCATCTTGTCGGCCAGTTGCAGGGTCGTGACTTCCTGGCCGCGCTCATCAAGTACCACAAGATAATCCTGTCCAGCGGCTTCCAGGATGCGCTTGGCTTCGGCTTCCTGCACGACTTCAGAATTTTTGCCGGCAGCACGCTTGTCGGGCTTGATTTCGACGATTTCCACGCTCATCTCGCGCGGCATGCGCTTGGTGTATTCAGTGCATGCGGATTGCACCCATCCCGGCATTTTATGACCGACAGAAATAATCCGCAGCTTCAAGGAAGAACGGTTACTCTGTGGCCGTGATGTGGCCGCGACGGTTTTCGGTTTCGCCCCAGAGTTGCTCCAGGTTGTAATAGGCGCGGGTGGCGGGAATCATGACATGCACCACGATATCGCCCAGGTCAACCAGTACCCATTCACCTTCTTTCTCGCCTTCGGTGCCCTGAATATGGGCACCTTTTTCCTTGAGTTTTTCGCGTACATTGTCGGCAATGGCCTTGGCCTGGCGCGTGGAGTTTGCGCTGGCGACAATCATGTAGCTGGTCAGGGAGGTGAGCTTGCGCACGTCCATGACAGTAATATCGAAGGCTTTGATATCTTCCAGCGCGTCAACGACGGCCAGTTTCATTTGTTCTAGGTCTAGCATCAGGCAGCTTGTACAGGAATATGCTGGCGTTGGTCCTTGATACGGTTTTGCGCATCGACATACACCAGTTGGGGTTTGAATTGAACGAGTTCGTCTTCAGAGTAGCTCGCATAGGTGGCAATGATCAACAGGTCGCCAGGGCTTGCGCGGCGCGCAGCGGCACCATTCACCGAGATGGTGCCGGAGTTGCGCTCGGCGCGGATCGCGTAGGTGGTGAAGCGTTCGCCGTTATTGACATTATAGATGTCGATCTGTTGATATTCCTTGATGTCGGCTGCTTCCAGCAGCGTTTCATCAATGGCGCAGGAGCCCTCATAGTCCAGCTCCGAATGCGTGACTCGCACGCGATGCAGCTTGGATTTGAGCATAGTTCTTTGCATGGCTAGCCAAATTGTGAGAAAACAAGACCGACTATTATAGTGGAAACAACACGCTGAATAAACGAAGATTTAAGGCAGCGCTACGTCACGCGCTCAGGTTCAGGGAGTCGGAAGCGTTGATCTGTGAGCAATTGCAAGAATTATCTCCACGATACTGATTTTGATGCGGTGTTTCTGGATTTTCTGCGTCAATAGCATCCGCCAAGCCAGATATGTAGCGCGAGTTGTGGATGGGAAATATGAAATACCAAGTGTGAAGAGCAATAAATGAAGAAGGCGGCAGTGCTACTCTATCGCTATGCAAATACTCTGGCATTGCTGCTGTAAGCGTTCAACGGGAGAGCGAAAATGAAGTGGGATGGATTAAGGCGTTCGAGCAACGTGGAAGACAGGCGCGGCAGGGGCGGCGCGGGCAAGCTGGGCCTGGGAACGATAGTGGTGGCGGTGGTGGCTGGCTGGATATTCGGCGTGAACCCGCTGACTATCCTCGGTTTACTCGATGGCGCCAATGCGCCGATAACGCAACAGGGCGCGGCACCCCCTGCAGGCGACCGGCAGGCGATGTTCGTCTCCACGGTGCTGGCCAGTACCGAAGATGTCTGGGCAAAACTGTTCGGCGCGGCTGGCAGGCAATACGCAGAGCCCAGGCTGGTGCTGTTCGGCGGCGGTTCCAATACGACTCAGACGGGATGCGGCCTGGGCCAGAGCGCCATGGGACCGTTCTATTGCCCGGCTGACCAAACGGTGTATATCGACCTGGGGTTTTATGACACGCTGGAAAAAGAGCTGGGCGCACCGGGAGAATTCGCCCGTGCCTATGTGATCGCGCATGAAGTCGGGCACCATGTGCAGAACCTGCTGGGCGTATTACCCAAGGTGGACCAGGCCCGCTCGCGCATGAGCCAGACGGATGCCAATCGGCTTTCCGTCCTGCAGGAGTTGCAGGCGGATTGCCTTGCGGGCGTCTGGGCGCATCATGCCGATAGCCAATACAGCATGGTGGAATCCGGCGATATCGAATCCGCATTGAATGCGGCATCGCGGATAGGCGACGACTACCTGCAGAAACGCGGCCAGGGCTATGTGGTGCCGGAAAGCTTTACCCATGGTACCAGCGCGCAGCGCATGCAATGGTTTACCACTGGCTACAAGAGCGGCAAAGTGGAAACGTGCGACACATTCGGCAAGATGTAATCCAACACCTTCCATGATGGCCGCCTGCGATGGCGGCTTCCCTTCATATACTTCTTTTGGAGTAATCACTAGTTGGAATTGCCGCCCAAGGCGGTGATTCCGATAATGCACGCAAGTTGAAGGTTTTCAGCTTATCTCCATTGCATCCCCCACGTGGTTGAAGGGAGTCGTAAGTGAATTGCGCATTGATCTGATCCAGGTTGTTTCGTCCATTTCCGGCTCCCTTCTTTTTTAGGGTCGCGCCGCGGTGACGGGATGGATCAGTCGCATGGAAGCGGAAAGGTCATTTAGTCATGAATCTCCCGGTTGAGTTGGCCACTGAAGATGTCCAGAACGCGTTGGACAAGCGTAGGATTGCGATCAACAAGGTTGGCATCAAGGATATCCGCCATCCTGTCCAGGTGCGCGAGCGGGCAGGTGGCATGCAGCACTCCATTGCCACTTTCAGCATGTATGTGAACCTGGCGCACCACTTGAAAGGCACGCATATGTCGCGCTTTATCGAGGAGTTGGGCGGCGGGGCATTTCAAATTGATACCGCTCATTTTCAGCAAGTGCTCCAGCGCATGGCGCAGCAGCTGGAAGCAACCACTGGATACATTGAAGTGGCATTTCCGTTCTTCATGCAAAAGCAGGCCCCGGTTTCTGGCGTGCAGAGCCTGATGGATTATGAGGTCACCGTGCTGGGGGAAATCCGGGATGGTGATTGCCAGATCACGCTGCGCGTGCTGGTGCCGGTCACCAGTCTTTGCCCCTGTTCCAAGAAAATCTCCAGTTATGGCGCGCATAATCAGCGCTCGCATGTCACTGTCACCGCGCAACTCAAGGAAATGCTCCCGGTCGAGGACTTGATCGAGCTGGTGGAGCAGCAGGCCAGTTGCCAACTATATGGTTTGCTGAAGCGGCCTGACGAGAAATATGTCACTGAATATGCTTATGACCACCCCAAGTTTGTCGAGGACATGGTGCGTGACGTTGCCGCCGCGATTGCCAATGATGCGCGTATCGGGCGTTATACCGTGGAGTGCGAGAATTTTGAATCCATTCACAATCACTCCGCCTTTGCTGTCATCGAAGGGGGGGGCAGGCATGAATGACCTGAATACTTCCTTTCTGCAACAAGCCAGAATCAGCCCCATCGAGGACATTATTGAAGATATCCGCGCTGGCCGGATGGTGGTGATTGTCGATGAAGAGGATAGGGAGAACGAAGGCGACCTGTTGTTTGCGGCAGAATACGTCACGCCCGAGCATATCAACTTCATGGCTACCTATGGCCGCGGGCTAATTTGCCTGACCCTGACACAGGCGCGTTGCCAGCAACTGGGGCTGGCGCCCATGGTGGAGCATAACGGCGCCAGCATGGGGACGAATTTCACGGCTTCCATCGAAGCGGCGCACGGCGTGACCACCGGCATCTCGACGGCTGACCGCGCCTGGACCATCAAGACTGCCGTGCAGCCCAATGCCAGCGCTGGCGATATCGTGAGCCCGGGGCATATTTTCCCCCTAATCGCGCAAAACGACGGCGTGCTGGTCAGGGCCGGACATACCGAGGCAGGGTGCGACCTCGCGCGGCTGGCAGGGCTGGAACCTGCTGCCGTGATCTGCGAAATATTGAATGACGACGGCAATATGGCGCGCCTGCCTGACCTGCTGCAATTTGCCGCCGAGCATGGTTTGCGCATAGGCACTATTGCTGACCTCATCGAGTATCGCAGCCAGACTGAAACCTTGATTACGCGCACGGCAGAAAAACGGATCAATACTGCCTGGGGACAGTTCAGGCTATTGGCCTATCTGGACAAGACAACACAGGAAACCCATATCGCGCTGGTGAAAGGCGCGCCCGACCGTACAAGCGAAACAGTGGTGCGGGTGCATGAGCCGGTATCTGTACTGGATATCCTGGATAGCGACAGCAAGCAGCATAGCTGGAGCATTCCGCACGCGCTGGAATATATACAGCATGCGGAAAGCGGTGTGCTGGTCATGCTGTGCCGCAAGCTGGATGGCGACGAAATGCTGAATGAGCCGTGCCAGCCGGAGATCAGTAAAAGACCTGGGCACACGTTACTGGATTACGGCATAGGCGCACAGATCCTCCGCGATGTCGGCGTCGGCAAGATGAGCTTGTTGGCGCAGCCACGCAAAATGCCCAGCATGGCAGGGTTCGGCCTGGAAATCATGGATTTCATCAGCGAGTGAGTTAGTTTTATACAGGATTGGAATTCGGCAATGACACTATCCAGGCAAGGGGCGCGGGCGCCCAAATTCTCACCGGCAGTCGTGGAGCGCATGATCCCGCTCAATGAAACCACGCTGGAGATACGCTTGCGTAGCGCGCATGACTATCAGTATCAGGCAGGGCAATATTTGCCGGTATGTATCAATGACCAGATGATGCGCTATTACTCCTTGGCGAGCGCGCCTTCGGTGGACATGGCCTACCATTTGCATGTCAAAAAAGGCGAAGAGGGTTCCAGCGGCTGGTGGGTGCATCACAACCTCAAGCCGGGGCACAAGGTATTCGTCGGACAGCCTGCCGGGGCCAGCACCTATCAGCCACAGCCGGATACTCCCATGTTGCTGGTGGCGACAGGCTCGGGGTTGGCCTCGTTTTACGGCATTGTGCGGGAAGCGTTGTTTCATGGTCATGAGGCTCCTATCAGGCTGTATCATGGCGTGCGTCACGGCAAGGAGTTATACCTGATGGAGCAATTGCGCGCGCTGGAAAAGCTTTACCCCAATCTGCATTACATTCCTTGTATCTCTGGCAGCGGGATGATCCCGCATTGCCAGCAAGGCCGGGCACTGGATATAGCCATGGCGTCAACATCACTGTCGGCCGACTGGAAGGTATATTTCAGCGGTCATCCAGACATGGTGCATGATGGTTGGAAAGCCGCCATGGCGCGAGGGATGAGCACGGATGCCATATTTTCTGACCATCAGCCTGATCTTGGCAGCCTCATGCCAATGGCGGCGGCAAAGATATCTGTCAGGGTAGAGCACCATCTGCAATTGGCTTCCGCCTGAACATGCATGACCTGATGCTGGGGTATAAAACTGGCGACATGCAGAGGATATGCCTTTATGCCAGGAGTATCCGGTGCTGACCGGTTTGCGCGGCGGGGAGATTGCGACCGCCGATACCTATGAGGAAAACGGCAGCCAGAACGCTGTCTTGCATCGCTCGATAAGTTGGCATGGCGCATTCTGGGTCGCCAGCGGCGTTCCGGCGCTGGTGTTGTTTTCCATGGGGGCGGTGACTGCCACGGTCGGCAAGCCCGCCTGGATTGTCTGGGTCATTTCCATTACCTTTGCCTTGCTGCAGGCATTTACTTATGCGGAAATTGCCGGCTTGTTTCCGCACAAATCCGGTGGCGTATCCATTCATGGCGCCATGGCCTGGGTGCGGTACAGCAAGTTTCTCGCCCCGATTTCGGTCTGGTGCAACTGGTTTGCCTGGTCGCCGGTCTGGCTATCGGCTCGGGGCTGGCGGCGGGTTATATCCTCAGCGAGCTGTTTGAGCCAGATGCGGTGATCAACCGCTGGCAGATCACCTTGCTTGACCTGGGGATGATCAAGAGCGGCCTGGTTTTGCGGGTAAATGCCACCTTCATCCTCGGCGCCACCATTTTGCTGGGCGTATTTTCCATACAACATGGGGGTATTCGCCGATCCGCCAGAATCACCGCCATTATCGGCTTTATCGCCTTGGTTCCTCTGATACTGGTGGGCCTGGTACCTTTATTGACAGGGGATACGCCGGTTTCCAATTTTGTGCCGCTGCTGCCGCTTGCCTATGACGAAATGGGCAATGTGGCGAACGGCAGATGGGATATTTCTGGCTGGACATTGATGGCGGGCGGCTTGTTCATGGCGGCCTGGTCCACTTATGGTTTCGAAACGGCTGTGTGCTATACGCGGGAATTCAAGAATCGATGTTGTCCATCGGTTTCGGGTTTATACAGGCATTTACCTATGCTGAAATCGCCGGCTTGTTCCCGAACAAGACCGGGGGGGCGTCAGTCTATGGCGCCGTGGCATGGGTCAAGTACTTCAAGTTCGTCGCGCCGCTATCGATATGGTGTAACTGGGTAGCATGGACGCCGGTGCTTTCCATCGGTTCCGGGCTTGCGGCAGGCTATGTGCTGACCGCCATGTTCGCCCCGGATGCGGCAATCAATACCTGGTCCCTGACCCTGATGGATTTGAGCTTGCTCAAGAGTGGTCTAGAGTTGCGCATCAATGCGACCTTTGTGCTGGGAGCGATATTGCTGGTGCTGGCTTATATCATCCAGTATGGCGGTATCCTGCGTTCCGCCAAAACTACCATGATCCTGAGCCTGGCAGGTTTAATGCCACTCATCCTGGTGGGCCTGGTGCCTATCCTGACTGGCGACATGCCCGTCAACCATTTCTTCCCGCTCTCGCCATTGGCCTACGATAGTGTGGGCAACGTGGTTGATGGCCTGTGGGATCTCAATGGCTGGGTATTGATGGCTGGGGCCCTGTTCATCGCAGCCTGGTCAACCTATGGTTTTGAAACCGCAGTCTGCTATACCCGCGAATTCAAGGATCCCAAGACCGATACCTTCAAGGCTATCTTCTATTCTGGTCTGCTCTGTGTGGCTACTTACACACTGGTGCCACTGGCATTCCAGGGTCACCTCGGCCTGGGAGAGTTGATTTCTCCTGCCGTAGTGGATGCCAATGGAGTGGAAACCGCTGCTGCGGTCTATAGCGGCATGCTGGCACCGGATATCTACAGCGGCATGGGTGTGGCCAATGCGCTGGCCGGGATTCTTGGCGGCGGCGCGATGATTGCCAATTTGCTGGTAGTGATGCTGGTACTGGCATTGATGCTGTCCATCATGACAACCTTGTCCGGCGCTTCCCGCACCCTGTACCAGGGTTCCGAGGATGGCCTGCTGCCCAAGTTCCTCTCAGGTGTGAACGCTCACGGCGCGCCTGTCAACGCCATGCGCGCCAACCTGGTGGTCAACCTGGTGCTGTTGCTGCTGTCTGACTATGTGTTCCTGCTTGCTGCAGCCAACGTCAGCTACATTATCTTCAACTTCCTCAATCTGAACTCCGGCTGGATACACCGTATGGACAGGCCAGACTGGGAGCGCCCATACCGCGCGCCTATTTCCGGTTCTATCCAGCACATGGCAGGCATGAAGCATGTGCCGACAATCGTG
>NZ_DAIUFW010000012.1:0-35850 GCF_036844465.1 Methylobacillus sp. | reverse complement strand
TGTGCCGTGCCGGCGGTGGACGCCGGATTTGTGCGGGAATCGACCGCCGTTAACAACCGATCCATGTTGTCCGTCATTGAGTGACAAACACGACGGCAGAAGACGAAAAAAAACCCGGCCTCTCTTTGAAGAGAGAGCCGGGCTCCGGTTGTGCTCAGGCTTCAACCCGCGAGGGGTGAGCCTAGATTTCGATCGGTTCCTGGTAGTCGTTCAACACTTGACTGCCCGCCTCCCTGAGTGCTTTTTCGATCTGCGCCTTGGACGGAAGCCCCTCGAAATACCAGTCCATGTTCATGTCTTCGCCCATAGCAGGATGAACCCAGCCGGAGACTCGGTGGGTGTAGCCCTTCTTGCGCATACTCCGATCGCGCCGACGAACAGCTTCTTCTTCCTGCTTAACAAGTTTCTGGAACTTGGCGTCCAGGTCAGATATGAAGCAAGACTCGCACAAGCCGCCACGGTTCGTTTCAACCGTCGCCGGATCGTATGCAGGTTTGCTGCAACGCGAACAGGGCTGCAACTTGACGGTTGAGGCCAAGTCGATCACGTCCTGCTCGGTCGTGGTGCTCCACGTCTTTTGCGGATTCTTGAGATACGCCACACCCCCGCCTTTGAACTGGACACTGATCTGCAGGGGATAGTCTGGGTACATCCACACGCACGGGCTGACTGCGGAGGTGAGTTCGATCCCGTTTACATCGAAGCGATAATCGTAGGTCTTCACGTGCTTCTCCTTGCCGCACGAGCTTCGGCTTGTGCCCACCGCTCGCGTTGCCGACGTGCTGCTGCGCTTGCAGGATTCAAGGGATACCCTGTCGCCTGGTGCAGCACTGCCCGGGGCATCGATCGACCAGAGACATAGAGTGGAGTCGTGTAAATCTCGACTTGACCAAGCTCCACCGACTCCTCGAACTCGACCAGCTCGGCCTTCGTAGCATCACGAAGACCGATTGCGCCGACGACGACGCCAAGCTTGCCGCTGCCCTGCAACCGAAACCGCAGGTTGCTCCCGACGATCGAAGCTTCCGTGATGCGATGACCGCAGTTTTCGCGGTCGACACGCTGGAAGGCCTCGAAAATTTCCTCAAAGTTGCTACCCAGTTTCACAATGACTCCTTGATGAAGCCCCTTGCGCCACACGATCCGCTTGCGGGTACGTGAGACCCGCGGGGTGTTGGTGGTTGGATTTTTCTGCGGTTAGCGACCGAGACTGGCGAGCTTGCTTTCCAGGCCGGCGTAGATGACTCGACTACGCAGGTCATGCGCCATCAGCGGCCCAGCTTCCTTGAGCTCCTGCTGCACGTATTCGGCCATGGATGGATTGCGAACGATGCGCAAAACGGCAACCCACTCCCGGATCTTCTGACGCTGGGTGGCCCGTCGCCGAAGATGCCTGGATGGGGTATCGAAAACCCGCGCATTCCGGATTGCGAAGTTCGCGCGGATCGCGTCTTGGGCGATTGCAGGCAAATCTTTAACGCTCACCATTTTTGACTCCTACCGTGTGAGGCCGTGTTGCTCATTGAGGTGGCGAATCCGCTCCTCGATGATCGACTCGGCATGGTTGAGATCGCCCATCCAGCCACTTTTGAAAATGGCTGCTTGCAGCGCCTTGCGATCCGGAACCCGGTGCCTGACGCCGTAGAGGTGAAGGCCTTCAGGTTCGGTCAAGGTGACTTTCTCAAGCGGAAGCGCCCGGACGAATTTTTCGAAGACCTCGGTGGTGTTGCTTGTGGTCTGGTGCATGACGTTTTCCTCCAGGGTTAGCCAAAGTAGAAGATGTTCATCTGCCGCACGGTGGCCGCAGTCACCTCTTCACGAACATCGCCAGCGATCTCGATGAGATCGGATGCACGCTCCAACAGCTTGGCGCACTCCAAACCGACGTGGCACTCAAGATCCAGCTCGGCAATCTCTGGCTCAATGGGCACCTCGGCAAAGAACGGCATGGTTCGCATCAGAGCCCCTAGAGTCCGGGGATCGTTTCGAGACAAACATGCGAAAGGCTCGGCCTCGGTGCAGTGCCCCGATTCGGCCAGGCGCAACAGCACTCTGCCCAGCACATCGTTGTTGCCTGCTGCGCTGCACGATCGAAGAACATCGTCAACGATCGCGCTCTGCGTGACGACAAAACGCTGACAGCTTCTACACGGTTCACCTTGAGCTGCCCTAAGGGCTGCTTCGGTGTCCTCAGACAGGTACATTCCTGACATCACTGATTGAGTACTCATCGACTTCTTCCCTCCTTGGGATATGGTTGGACGGCACTCAGCAATGCGGTTCAGGCGAAGAGAAAAGAAACGGATCAGTCCAAAAAAGAACCCGGCATAGCCGGGTCTGTGTGATGAAGGCGCTTTATTGCGGTGAAATTTCCAAGAAACCGCGCAAACGGACCAAAGCGTCCCCTCTTGCGAGGTTGAACACGGGGATGCCGTGTCGTGATGCAAGGGCGATTGCTTGCCCGGTGCCACCTGTGGCTTGCGTGCGACTTTGCTCGTCCTCGACGCCATCGGGCGTCCAGCACAGAACGAAGTCGACAGGGCTAGAAAGGCCTCGACCGAGAACCTGGTAGCAGTTGCGCCCCATCAGGTTGCGAGCTGCGCGACCAAGCCGATCCCATCGAGGGTGGATCGTCGCGGCCAGGGTGAGCGCCTTGTCGCAAACGGCCTGGAACTCAGACTGCCTACCATTGAAGCCAGGCCAGGGCAGGTAGATTTCCTTGCGGGTGCATCCGGCCTCGAAAGAAGAATCCGCTCCGTTGGCGCCGCCACTGCGCAGCGTGTAGCCCAGCGCCTCGAGGCGGGTGGCGCAGCGCTGCATGAGCCCCAAGACCGGCTCAGGGGTGTTGCGTGAGCCGATTCCGGCATAGGTCATTGATCGCATCGGTGTAGCCTCTCAGTTGATGTGCGTATGAGATGCCTCAGCGACGCTAGGAATCATGTGGCCTGAGCATGCTCAAGGTTGTCGCACTAGCCGGCCTTGTACGCCTTCAGTGCGGCAGCAAGCTCAGTCTCAACCGGAGGACGGATCAAGTTTCGGCTCCTTAGGTTTTCCTGCGGATGGCCCGAGAAAGATGGCGGGCGCCACCCCGAACGACCCCTACGCCCTGCCCCCCGAAGCTGTATCCCCAAATGAGCTGCCAAAGCGTCGGCGTGGCCATCGGCAGCCAGATCAAGGCGGCCTTGGCGGACAGCGCCTCCTGCTGCCGGATAACCTGCTCCACGGCCTTCTTCTCGCGCCTACCGTCCTGGCCCCGGGCGCCCCAGTATCGGAAGCTCTTGAGCTCCACCACCGCCACGATCCCGTCCTTCCTTGCTACGAGATCGACGTCGCCCCCGCTGTGCAGGCGTTGGCCCAGCACGACGTTGTAGCCGTCTGACTCCAGCCGGTCTTTCGCCAGCTGGCCGTACTTCGCCTCCACCGCTTGGCCGTGCTGACGCGCATAGGCACGTCGATGGTGATGTGCGGCCAATGACGCCAACGCCGCACACAAAATGACATTCACCTGGAGACCAAGATCAACAATCGGGAGTGCCGCATTGGCGGTCGCAGCGGCCAGGGCGCCAATGAAGAAATTTCGGCGACGCAGATTGTGGCGCCAGGGCTCAAAGGCGTGTTTGCCGTGGCTCAAGCAAATCTCCTTCTTCTGTTCTTCGCTTTTTCTGCGCCTCCAAACCGTCGCACTGCTTCATCCCAACTCATGCGGACTGCCCGTCCGACGCCCTCCTCCCGCTTTTCATCCCACTCTTCAGCAATGATGAAGCGCTGCCAAAGAAGGCTTGTCCGTGAATCGTAGATCGTGCCGGGTGGCCACTTCTCCATCACCCCGGTGCGCCTGCACAGGCGGACGAAATGACGGCATTCGGTCATCTCCGTGTCAGGTTCTCCGATGGAGAAATCCACCACCCATGCCTGATTGGGATCGTCTTCGCACGGCGAGGCTGTCCAAAAGGTCCCTTTAGGCGTATCAGGAAATGCTATTGGATCGATGGTCGGGCAGGACTGTGTCTCATCGACAATGCTGAGCAACTCTTCCATCGTCGGCAGGCGCCACCCCTCCCGGACCCCTTCGTGCTCGGAAACCAGAACAAGATCAGGCTTGAAGTTGTGCATCACAGCGACTCCACCTCTGATGCGAGCGAATCAGCATCAGCCGCGATGCCGCCGAAGACCTCGAACAACTCGTTAGCGATCCCCAAGAACTCCGTGACGGAGAAAACGAGGTCTGCGTCAAAGATTTCGTCAGCCGAGGCATCACCTTCGGACTTTCCGTCGTTGTCGCCATAGTGAATTTTCGAGAACCCCAAATCGTCGTCTGCACTGCTGCACGTAATGATGAATGTCGTCGTTGATTCGTGTCGAAGGCCAAGCTTGACGGGCGATTTCCCCTCAAGAAGGTGCTCACGAATTTCCGGCCTGTCGAGCTCGTGTGCGGTGTACCGAACCTTGCTTTTTTCGTGGGTGAGTTCGCAATGCTCGCCAAGCATGAATCCGCCCTCGCACTCATTGTTCAAGAGCCATTCGGTCATCTTTCTGCTTGGCGGCTCGACCGTCCTTAGCTTACGAAATGAAGGCCTCATGCCACGCTTCATGAAGCTGTCGGTGAATGCTCCATGAAAATCTTCGACGCACTTTGCCGACGAGGTCAGTACGAGTAACTGCTTTCTGCTAGGAACCAGAACGCCAAACGTGTGCTTGATGCGGGTTGGCGCTCCAGGCAGCAGCGACTCGTAGACCTGATCCTTGAGCGCTTTACGCTCCTTCCGCGTCGCGGGGCGTCCTTCCCGCTTCTCGGCCTCGGCCATCGCGGCCGCAAGCTTCTTCTTGACCGTCGAGGCCGGGACGATCTTGCTTTCCTTCTGGAGGGCGACAAGATAGATCGAGTCGACGACATGAACCAGAGGGGCACTTTCTATCTCCTTGGGGTTGATCCACCCGAGATGATCTACATCCAACTGGCCGATGCCACTGAACTTGCGGCTTGCCAGCACCTCTTCGAGCTCCTCAGGGGAGTAAGGGCAGTCGCAGGAGAACACGAAGGCACTTCGGAGCAACATGAAAGCATCCGCTGAAAGAATTGACACCGATTCTATCGGAGTTATTGGAATCGTTCTCCGCATCCCGCTAAGATGCTGGTTATATGTACAGTATTCGCGGTGCGATTTCACCTACGGATGCATGCATCTCCTGCTTGCAGTATCAGCAACCTTGCGTCGCAGGATCAAAAGGAGATTCAGAATGGATGAAGTGAGAAAGGCGATCTTCGACAACCTGTCGCAGATCCAGACATTCCCCTTCGAAGAGAAGAAGGGGAACCTGACGTACCTGTCCTGGGCAAACGCCTGGGGACTGGTGAAGAAGGCGGAGCCAGACGCCGCGTTCACCGTGGTGACGTTTGACGCGAACGGCATCAGAACCGAGGGCGGGCTGCCATACCAGCGAACCGATATCGGGTTCATGGTCTGGACTCGGGTCACCATCGCCAATATGACCCAAGAGTGCTACTTGCCGGTGATGGATCACCGGAACAAGGCAAAGCAGGTCCCGGACATCCTCGACATCAACAACACGTTGATGCGGTGTTTAGTGAAGAACCTCGCGCTCTTTGGGCTTGGGCTTCACATCTACGCAGGCGAAGACATGCCCTTCGGGATGCCGACACATGCTTCCGAGGTTGATCCTGAGACGGGAGAGATCAAGGAAACAGTGAAAGTCCCCGTGGCCTCTTCACAGTCGAAGGCAGGTGGTAACGGTACATCCTCAACCTTTGCTGCAGCAATCGCCCGGGTTGGGAAGTTGCAAGCGGCCGAGATGCCGAATGCGAAGCGTATGGCTCCCATGCTGTTCCAGGGGGCTGAGCTCGAGCGATACCAGGAAGCACTCGCAGCGCGGGAGAAGGAACTCGCCTCGCCTGCGGCTGCAACAGCAGCAACGAGTGCAGCACCGAGCGGCTTGCCGATCTGATCGGCGCTCACCGCAGACTTCAATCAACCCGTCACTGATAATCTTTCAGTGGCGGGTTTTTACGTTGACGGAGGCGAACGTTGAAGAGCCAGAAGTTTGAGAAGCTGGGACGCGCGCAAAAGCAGTACCACCGAAACCATCCATGGCAACTTGCCAGCGGCGGCCTTTACATCCCGCACGACTACACGGAGAAAACCAACGCCGATCTCTCCTGGTGGGACGATGTCGGCTTCATCCTCAACAGGCGCCGCGTCATCGTCTGGTGGCAACACCCTCGCCACCTCTATTCGGAAGAGATTGGGCGACGTGCCCGAACGCTTGCAGGAGACGACCCGAGTGACGACTGGCTCTTCGAAGGCGGGACGAAGAACTACAAGCGCGCGGGCCGTTCGCGGAAGAAGCTCGTGAGCTACACGAGCAGGAAGCCATCGGAGGCCCAGCAGCGCTACTACAACTCGTGCAGGGAGATCGAGCAGCGCATGACCGTCGAGGGGATCGAGTTCGAAGTCGGGACATCCTGGAGTCGCGAGCGTCTGAGCTGGGCAACAGGCGTCGAACTCATCGTTCCGCTCGAGGTGCGAAATGAAACGGAACTGGCAGTCGTTGCGCAACTTGCCCGCCGGCTACTCTTGGGGCAGACCACACTCCAGACTGAGTTTCCGGGGTACCGCTACACCAGAGAGCATTGGCTTGCGGAAACGGATGGACCGCGTGGTATCGGCCCGCAATCTCACGCCTTGGTGCACCAGAGCACACCGTTACTCACTGCGGTAACGCCCACTCGATCGCCAGGCTGAACCTCGCCCTCGAGGACGACAGCAGGCCAGGGTTCCTTTTCGAACTCAGCAGTGAGCGAACCATCATCATTCACAGCAAGAATGTTGGCGTAGCTTTGAACTTGAGGCTTCCCTGAAAATACCTGCTTCAGGTACCGACAAGCGCCAAAAGCAACCGTAAATATCACGAAGATCAGAGCCTGAATTTCGATGCTGATCACCAGTCCGACGAGAACCAGTCCAGAGGTGAGCGCGGCCGCAACAGCAACCCAGCGCAACCCCTTGCGAGGTATGAACTGATCAATGAGTGCAAGTCCACCAGCAGCAAGCATCCACCAGTAGTCTGCAGGCAGGTTGGCGAAGAATGTCATGGGGAAATACGGTTAACGGCGCGCAAGCAAGACCACTTGATCTGCTCAAAGTCGGGGTGTTTGGGGGAGATAAGGTAGATCGTACCCTCAGCACAAACCGAGGACGAAGACACGGCAAGAAGTTGAGGTGGATTGTCGAAGAATCGACCACCAACTGCTTGCTCCTGCCCTGCCCGAACCTGCCTCAAGTCCAGCGGGGCGGATTGAGTGTCGGGAAGGCGTGCCTCGTGCAAGTACAGAGGCATGAGACAACGGCCGTTGGTGATCACCTCGCGCTCAAGCATGGCCAGAGCCGGATGCTCGAATCCATAGCAAGCCTGTTGCCCCGTTCGGTGCCAGCGACCGTGGTGGCGCCTGGCTTGCTGGAAACTGGCTGCGGACAGGCGCTTGTGCGGCGAGAGAAGAAAGCAGCGATTTGTGCTCACACTGGATCGCCATATAGCAATGCCGCCAGCACCTCTTCGATGAGCGCCCCGCCGTCTTCTGTAGCAAGCATGGAAAGTGGTGTATGTCCGCCAAGCCACCCTTGAGAAACCTTGAGCCAAGCTCGTGCTGCATCGCTTGATCCCAATGCTTGCGTCGCAAGGTGGTCGATTCTTACGAGCCTGGCCAGTCGTTCAGTCACAGAGGGGCTGAGCATCGCTGCTTCAGCGCTTAGTCTACGCACGCTGGCTGACGAGATCATCGCCATTGCGCAGATGTCATCGTATGTACAGCGAAACTCCCGGGACACCTCCCCGATTGCGCTGGCCGGGAGGCTCTTGCGAATCAACTCGATCCGGGTTCGGCGGTTCGCCGTCAGGACTGCCTTTCTGAACGCAGTCCACGCGCCCGTGCCACGCACCCCTCCAGCAGCGTCTTGCGTCACCGCATCTTCTTGATAAACCTTGACTATGTCATTCATAGCGATTGCCGAAAACTGCCAGTCTTGGGATGTTACAGCCCGACGTGGTAGGATACAAAGCAATCCTGACAGGAATTATAAGAAAACAGGGAATGTGGTCACCATACTTAACTGCACGTAGGTCTGCCCCTCGATGAAAAGACTGCTCTCACTTCTTGCGACAGGCTTCTTAGCCACGACACAAGTGGCCATCGCCAATGAAACAGAGATCGGAGATGGCATTGTTCGCCCGGCCGCAGTCAGCCCGTTTGCACCCTCGATACGTGTCGCGTTCTCGCCGGGAGAAGCAGAAGCCGAAGTCTTCGACCTCGTGCGTAAAGCTAACAAGAGCATTCGGATACTGACGACCTCTTTGGTCAACAGAGATCTCGCCGACGAACTCTTGTTGGCCAAAAGTCGTGGGGTCGATGTTCGCGTCCTCTTCTCTGGTGCAAATAAAGACCAGAAGTCCTTTGTTATTGCGTTTCTAAAAAACGCAGGGGTTTTCGCCGCCTATGCATCGACACGACAAACACTGAACTCGAATTTCATTGTCACAGATGAATCTAATTCCCTCGCAGGAAGTGTCGATTATGCAAGCACCTCGTTTCGTCGGAATTATGAGACGATCATGATCGTCAAGAATCACCCCGATGCAGCATTCAAGTTCATGTCTGCTTGGGATGCACTCGCTGCTGAGGCAGAAGACCCCGCGTCGGTGCGGCAGAAACAAGGAGCCCCAGGATGACCCCAGCCTTCTCTTATGAAATGGTCGCTGAGGCGTTCATGAAGTGGTTTGAGACCCAAAATGGGGAGCGCACGTCCTCAGAAGAGGCGCGTTGCCGTGAGCGCATCATCTCGCAGATCAAGCGCTTCTACCCAAACGAAGAGCGACTCAGCCAAGATGCACATCAGCTTATCGCTGCGCTCATGAAGAGTCAGGGCGCGAGCGGCTCCAGTGGCCGCATCGTCCACTAACCTCCCTTCAAAACAAATCCCAAAGAATTATTTCCGAGGGTTGATCCGTTTATATAAACGTGTAGAGTTCGACGCATCGCAGGCGAGCTTTCGCCGCAACGATGATCGAAATGGGAGAAATTCATGATCGAGAACTTTGACTCGTTGGAATCCGACTTCGAGGTCCAGCTGACCCCTGGCTCCGTCAAGACAGCCATGAGCGCGGTTGACGCGAAGTCGCGGGATCTCTGGCAAGTACCTATCGAAGCGATACGGGTGATCCCCGGCTTTAACGTCCGAGTCAAGAACACCTCGTATGACCAACATATTGAGGATTTGGCAGAATCGATCCTCCGCGAAGGCTTCAAGCCAGACAAGCCGCTGGCCGGTTATGTCTCTCAAGAGGATGGCGTCAACGTCATCAGTGTCGTTGATGGGCATTGCCGTCTCGAGGCGGTCCGCATAGCAATCTCTCGCGGGGCAGAGATCTCACGTTTGCCTGTGGTGGTGAGCCCCCCGGGAACCACCATGGAAGACCTCACCGTCTCCTTGGTCAGTTCGAATAGTGGCAAGGAACTCACGCCCTATGAGATCAGCATGGTTGTTCGAAGGCTGGTCAAGTTCGGATGGGAAACGCAGGAGATAGCCGCGAAGCTTGGCATTACCCAGCGTTACGTCGCAGGCCTTCTTCAGCTTGCCTCTGCGCCTCTCGAGATCAGGAAGATGGTCATGGAAGAGCGGATCGCGGCGCGCATGGCGATTGATGCTATGCGTGATCATGGGGACAAGGCCCTCGCCTTCTTGCTGCGGGCTGAGAAACTTGCGAACGCTCGTGGCCAACGACGCGTGACAAACAAGTTCGCCCCCGGCCGCGCCTTTAAGAAGGCTATTACGAAAAATGCCCCTGTAATGGCAAAGGCGATCGAGGATCTGCGTCGCGATCCAGGGTATGCGGCCCTCGGGGACGAGGTTAAGGCTCAGGTCGAAAAAGTTCTTGAGGCTTTCGAGCAGGCGCGAAAGAATGAAGCTGATGCCGAGGAAGAGGCAGAGGGCGCTTCCGAGCCAAGGCAAAACGATGAAGCCGCTTCAGGCATCCCTAATGATGCGGAAGATCTGTTCGCGGACTGATTCTGATGGACATCGAAACCTTCACGGTAGAACTCCCGGGTCAGTTGCTCACCGGTGCCTATGTGCTTGGCGCATGGCCTCGGGAGATCATCGAAGTGGAAGTGCCTTTCCAGCCACCCACCACGCTCGCGCTGGACATCTTCGAGATATCAGACAAGCGTCGAATCCTGGTCTGCACTGAGCTTGCTTGCAACCAGGGACGGAGCATCACAAACAGCTGGCCCGACTTGGCAGATCACCTGTTCAAGCTTTTGGGCGGACAGGAGACGCAGCTTGTTTTTATCGAGCACTATTGCGCCGTATCCTATCGAGACCGTGAGGTGCCAAGTACGTACGACCTTGTTGATCTTCGGTGGATCTCGGGTCACGCAAGTTTGCTAGGCTGGACGCGCCTAAGCAGCAAAGGATAGAAAAATGGGATACGGTCTAAATCATGACCAGGTAGAGCTGATGAAAGGCCCTACGCTTTCCTCATCACTGCCTGTCGTCTTCGACAACAGCGAGAAGATCGACGGCATCGTCATGCGCTGCCCAGAGTGCGATCGCACCGTCCCGGACGTCCTTGTCCGAGGTCGGGTGCAGCGGCCGACGGTGCATGTCGCGGTTGTCGACGCCGGGTGCTACTGTGAGCATTGCGACACCTTTGGCATGCAGACCCTGCGGTTCTACGACGACGGCCGGGCGATGTTTTTTAACGGTAAGGCCTGGAAAGAGTTCGATGCCGATCCGCCCAGCTTCTGGGATCGGGCAAAGCGATATTTCGCTCCTCGGCACAACATCTAACTGTCGCCACGCTCAGAAGAAGAATCGCCCGTCTAGCCTATAGACGGGCGATTTGGCATCAAGCATTGGACTAAATCAGGCAGCTTTTTCGAAAACGACCTCTGTCGGTGTGTTTCTGCGCACGACTACTGTCTTTGCCAACTTGTCGTGCCAGCCCTGTTTGCGGGAATCAAAAGCGCACCAGATTAGCCCCAGGCCAAGGGGAATGCACGCAAGCAAGTACCCGAAATACCTACCCACGTACTGACCTGGTGTCGCTGCCTCACCAGATGAGGCATCAACAATTCTCAGCCTCAATGCCATTTTTCCAGGCGTAGCCTGCTTCGCAATCCAGAACCAGAGTACCGCAGCCACAGGAGCGATCCAGGAGATCAGAATGTCGAAGAATCCCTGCGACAACTGCTCTGAGACAAAGTACTGGTCGCCGTAAACTGCGTAGAGAAGCGGCAGCGAGATCATTAGCCAGAGCAAAGAGTCGATCAAAAAAGCACCGAATCGAACCCAGAAGCCAGCGTACTGAAGGTCATTTGAATTTTGCACAATAAATTCCTCTAAACGGCAATCAGGAAACTTCACTTCAAACGAGAAGAAAGAACTAGAATTGAGCCGCTAATAGCGGAACAATGCGGGGTTCTCGGATGAAGATGCTCAATGAAAGCATCCGCCAATGGGAAACCGATACCCGGTACTACTGCGCCATGGTGGATACTGACCTTTTCGGACAGGTTGTCTTGAGGCGCTGTTGGGGCGGGAAAAAAAATCGGATGGGCGGAATGGCTAGTGATCCTTATGGGACAGTCGATGAAGCGCAGCAGGCGATGGAAGTGCTCGCGAAAGTTCGTAAGCAGCACGGCTATCGCCTATTGAACTGAGCTGAACTGGTCTATCAGGGCCTTACGGCTGCCTCCGCAACGTCCTGGACATACTGTCCTCGCGTGAAGCGATAGGTGGCCTTTTCAAGGGTGGAATACTTGTCGCCCTTGAGGCCTTCGTATGTCATCTCAAGATTCGCCACAGGTTGCCCCGGAACGGTGACGATGCTCAACGTGCCGCTGAAATCCATGCAGGCCCGGTTGAATGCTTCGAACTTCGCTGTCGGCCCATCGCACTTCATTTCCTTGTTGTGCGCGCCAGCAAAGATACGACCAGCCGGCGAAAAGGTCCCGTCAGCAACCATGAAGAGGTCAAGGAAGTGATCGGCCCCCTCGAAGTTGTCGATACGATTACGGACGATCATGAGGAGTTGGTCTGCAGAAACCCTTTCAAACTGGAAAGAGGTCTGAGGCGTGACTTCCCCACGCGTACCGTTCGTGAAAAGGTTGGGATTCACCACCTCCGGAACCCAGCGTTCGTCTTCGCCCATGCGAAAACTAACCAAACCGACCTGAGCGCCAACGTCCACTAGAGAATAGGGCTCTTCCTTCTTGAAGAAGAAGAAGTGTCGGCGAACACCGTTGGTAATCAGTTCCTGCTCAAACCACACAGGCGGTAGAGACTTATCGACAGCGGCCATGAGTCGAGACGCGATAACGATGTGAGGCGACGGCTGTTTCGCCTGAATCAGCGTTGGCTCTGGGCAATCTTGCACAACGGTAGTCGGTTGGGGTGCGTCAGTATTGCTGAAAAGGGTGAGCGCGATTGCGCCCAGCGCAAAGCCCGCCGATACTGAGAGCAACGGAATGAGGTATGGAATCTTTCGGTTATTTTTCAATTTTCTTTCCTCGGTGTGTTTCTGAAGGAGAGGGTTTCAGGCTTGAAGAGAACCTTGACTGAGCCGATAGGGCCGTTTCGTTGCTTTGCAACAATCAATTCGGCTTCGCTTTCGGCTGATTGTTCTTCGGATTTCGTTGCGCCTTCGCGATAAAGGAAGATGATTACGTCGGCGTCTTGCTCAATCGAACCGGAGTCCCGTAGATCCGACAAGATTGGTCGCTGATTGGATCTGCGGTCGACGCTTCGGTTGAGTTGGGATACGGCAATAACCGGGACATTGAGCTCCTTCGCGAGCGCCTTGATCGACCGAGATATCCCTTGAACCTCAAGGTTACGCGTCGCGTTGTCGACTTCATCTGCGGTGGCCATTAACTGAATGTAGTCAACGATCACCAAGGCCAGTGATCCAGCTTTTTTGGCCGTTCGTCGGGCTCGAGCGCGCAGTGCGTTGGCGTCCAGGCGGGCTGAGTCGTCAATGTAGATTGGCGCTGCAGACAACTTTGCAAGTGAGCTCGCAAACACATCTTTCTCAACCGCAGAAATATTCCGGGTCCGTAGAGTGGAGTGCTTGATGCCCGACATAGATGAGAGCATGCGCAGGCTCAGCTGCTCCTTGGGCATTTCGGGTGAAAAGATAAGGACAGGAAGGCCACGTCTAAGACCAACCTCCTCTGCAATATTCAGTGCAAGTGTTGTCTTGCCGTGGGACGGCCGCGCACCAATCACAATAAAGTCGGCAGGACAAAGACCAAGGGTGATTTGGTCAAGTCCAGATAAACCGGTAGAAAGCCCTTGAAGTCCATTCGGCGACGGGACGGCCGTTGCATCGCGGAAAACAGCGCCTACGAAGTCTCTCGCAGGAACCGGCCCATCCTCCTGGCCAATTATCTTCCCTGTAACGCGAAGCATCAGTGCTTCGGCCTCATCAAGAATCTCTTCTGCTTTCTTGGTTCCGGGGTCGTGAATAGTCTGCAGAATTCGGTTACAGGCTGCGCCCAAGTGCCGCAACACCGCCTTGCTTCGTATGATTTTCGCGTACGAAGAAATGGCTGCCGTTGAGATTGCACCGTTGGCGACCTCCGCTAGGTAGGCAAAGCCCCCTGCTTGTTCAAGCGTACCTTTGGCGGCAAGAGAATCGGCAACCGTAATGAGGTCAACCGCCTTGTTTTGCGCATAGAGGTCGAACATGGCCTGATAGATCAGTCGGTGAGCCTGGTCGTAGAAGTGCTGTACTTTTACGACGTCAATCACCCTGTCAAAGAACTGGTTATCGAGCAACAGCCCCCCGATCAGTCCTTGTTCGGCAGGAATCGAGTGTGGGGGTAATACTCCAGGCTGAACAGGCGGAGGGTTGTCTTTACGGCTCACAGCGCACCCTTTGGCGACTCATCTGTCCCGTTGAACGACAGAGTTGTGATAGCAACCTTGGTTGCTGCATCCCGCCCAAGTCGCGGATCGGTCTCCCACTGTCTCGCGTTTAGAAACTGAGCCGCAGTCGGAATCGTTCCGGCCTCCTTTCTTGCCCATTCATTGCTTAGTTTCCATTTCTTGAGACCGACTGTCAGTTGCTTGAACAGAGCTTCATCATCATCAAAACCGATCAGACCCCAGACGGACCATGCTGCTTGAATGTCGGCTTGACGTGGGTAGGCTGTGATGAACTCAACAAAGCGGGGAGATTCGCGCGAGAGGATAGTGACACCAGAGTTGGAGAGTTTCTCCTCGATAAGTTTGTTCGAAACACGAATACGATTCCTCAGAAAAGTCCGAGGGTCGGTCCGGGGTCGAACCGTAGGCTGCATGGCGACCTGTCGCGCCTGCTCGATCTCGGCCTTGATGTTGCATAACCGGAACTCACTCGCAAATGACTGGATTTCTTCCTCGGATGGAGCCCACCAGAAGATATGGTCTGAAGATCCGAAGGGGATCGATAGAAGATGATCCTGAGAGGAATTGGCAAAAAAGGAGTCCTGTTCGATCTGTTCTGAGCGCTTGGCTTTGGGCTTGCTGATCAAGCTTTTGAGACGTGGGTGATGGAGTTCGTCATCTTCTCGCACGAAAAAGCTCATCGCGATCTTGCCTGTCGCAAGCAGCTCCGGCTCACTTTGGGCGCCGATGATGCGCGCCAAGTGGTGAAGGTTTGCGCCTTCTGTCAAGCCGCCGTGTTTAGCTGGAAGTACGAAACCATTACTCTCAATGTAATTGTCCATCATGACGCGGTAAACACCTTGCTCAAGCAAACTCAAGCCCGCGGTTTCATTGAGAACAGTTTCGGTGTCGTATTGATAGATCATGTTCTTGATTGAAGAGTGACAGACTTTCCGCTCTAGGATTTCTTAACCCAAGCGCTGATGTACGCGGCAACATCCGAGGCGAGGCAACGGGCACGAGGGCCGCGCCCGCTCCCCCTTGGGAGTTCCTCCCGCGAAATCCTTCTTACAGAGGCCGAAGAAAGTCTGAGCTCATCCGCGACTTCACTGGTCTTAAGAATCATCCCGTACCGCTCGACTAGCTCTGCCTCTATCCGGGCGCGGTCGTCGTCATCGCTCCTTTGCTTGGGGTGGCTTGGGCTAGCCATCGCATATAAACTGTTTGGAACTGTTGCGATTCTAAGCGAATTATTCATAACGCAGCTAGGCGAACATTGATAACACTGACGGAGAGTGCTTGACTGATACAAAGAACTATCGCCACGAAGTGCTCGTGGCCCTTCGGAATGCGCCATCCCCGATGCCCGTGCGCAAACTTCTGAGGCTCTTCCGACTGGCGAAGCCAACTAAAGCACTGAGGTCTGCCCTCTTTGAGCTTGAGCGGGAAGGAACGATCGTCCGTGGTGTAAGCGGTGAGAGCGTGATCTGGTTTTTGCAGGGATAACCCCTCCTCCCTGCCCTGCCAAGAGGGGTTCCGTTCAGCGGCCCAGGAAGCAAGAACAGTGCAGCGAGCCTGAGCATCGAACCTATTGGGGACGCCGTGCTCCGCCGAGTCGTTCCTCTAACCCATACTAAGGAGTATGCGTTTTGAGATTTGACGACTTCTTCAGGTCTGGTAATCTGCAACCCAAGTCGAACGAGTTGCCCTACTTGTTCCTCTGCCTCCAGGAGAAGGCTCCCAGATCTCCAACAGATACCGCAGCAGTCAGCGCTGCCATCTCCTTGAAAAAGGAACTGCCCCGGACCAGATCGGGTGCTGACATCTGGTATACGATTTCCACGACATCAGTCGCCGATGTTCTCCTTGTAGTACTGCCCTTGCGCTGGGCAAGGTGGCGGCGCCCCAGCACTTACACACGGCATCAGTCGTCGATGCTCTCCTTGTTGGTAACTGCCCCCGAGCCGGGCGGGGCGACGACTCCCGGCACGAATTCTTGGCGTCAGTCATCGGCGCCCTCCTTGATGGTTGCTGCTCCCGCGTCGGGCGGGGTGATGACACCCGACACAGACACACTGCATCAGCCGTCGATGCGCTCCTTGGTTGACTGCTCTTGCGCCGGGCAGGACGACGGTACCCGGCACCCCCTCTTCTACAGCGTTCGCTTCAAGGCCTTGTCGGATGCGTAACCCCGATAAGCCGCTGCCGTTACGTGACGCGTTGCTCCGCTTCTTCCCTGCGTTCGATCCAACCGCCGCTGGCGAGCAGCATCCGATAGCACGCCTTTGCGCTCACATCGATCACATGAGCCACCTTCGATACGGGTGGGCCTCAACTGAGGATGCATTCGATGCTGAGATGGAGATGCTGTGCGATCTGCTGGACGAAGCCGAAGCACCGTATTTCATTCGGTACATTGTTTCCCGCGACATTCTCGTAGTCCCAGAATACTTCGCGAAGTGGTCGAAGCGAGTTCAGGGGCTTGGTATCGAGCTCTGCTACGGAGGCACTCAGGATCAGCGCTTTTGGGCAATCGAGACTTACTTCACAGGCGAAGGCAGCGCCCTGGTCGACGTCGGATGCGGGAAAGGTTTCTACCTTCTGCGCCTCGCCTCGCGCTACAAGCACGTCATTGGCTTCGAAGCCCAGGGGATGGAACGTGAGCGGGCGGCGCAAGCGATGGCGGCCGACGGGATTGAGCACGTGAGCCTCGAAGGCGCGTTCGGAAAGCAGCTTCTACCGGAGCACGCCGACGTCTTGCTCACCGAGGTCGTTGAGCACATCCCTTACTCGAAGGCGATCGAGCTGGTTCAGGCGGTCAGTCGGCAGCGCCCAAGGCTCTTCGTGATCACCGCCCCAAACCGGGAGTTCAATCCGCACTACCGGATTGAAAAAGGGTTTCGGCATCAGGATCACAAGTGGGAGCCGACTCGTGCAGAGTTCGTCGAGTTCGTCCGGACCGCAACCCGTGGTCACGCCCTGGAGGTTCGGTTCCGCGCGGTCGGCGACAAGGTGCAAGGGGTGCCCACCTCGTTGATGGCCGTTGTCTCGTGCTGAGCTTTTCATATCGAACTTGCCGCATACCTTCCTTGCAGACCTAACTCAAGGAGATGAGCATGCCCGCACTGCTGATGCCGAAACATTCCTGGAACCTCCAGAAGAAGGCTGAAAAGCCGACAAAGCAGGTGTGCGCATTGCTGCGTCCTCCTGCTGCGTGACCCACAGAACCCGATCTTGCCTCGCGCTCGATCGGGTTCTTTTTTTCCACACCACGCCCATGGCCCCTCCTCTCACTGAGACCTACCTCGGACTCCTTCAGCTTCTACGCGATGCGCGCCTTGTATTCGACGCACACACTAACGCCATTCTCTACCTCATCCCGGTCTTTCTCATCTGCGCCTGGCTCCAAGCGCTCCATGCGCGGTCCGGCCTCTACACCAAGAGCCTTTCCCTGCTCGCCGGCGTATTCATCCACGAGCTCCTGCATCTGCTCGTTGGTGTTCTAACCTACGCAAAGCCGGTGGCGATGAGCATCATCCCGCGCCATATCGACAAGGGCTATTACGAGCTCGGGCATGTTCGACTCAACAACATCCGATGGTTCAACGCCGTTTTCGTCGGATTTGCGCCCCTGCTTGGATTCGTTGGCGTCGCTATCTTCATTCACTGGCGCACACGATACGGATGGTTTTTCTCATGGTGGGATCTACTCGCTTGGTATGTTCTTGCACAAGTCTCCATGAGCGCGTGGCCATCTACCAGTGATATCAAGATTGCGCTTAGGTCGTGGCCCCTGTTGATTCCTATCGCAGGCTATTTCGCCCTTTAGCTTGAAGGTAGAAACCACATTTGACAAGGATTTCAGCGCTGTTAGGATGAGAATTAATAAGCGAAACGATTATTCGAAAACACTAGGAGAGAAGGTAGATGGCCACCCCAAAATTTAAGTTGGCATTCACAACGCCCGAGGACGTCATTCACTACCGGGCAAAGAAAGGATTAAATCAAACCGAGTTCTGGGGACGCGTTGGAACCACTCAGTCGGGTGGCTCCCGCTACGAAAGCGGCCGGAATATCCCTAATGCAACAAAAATGCTTCTGACAATAGCCTATGGCACTCAGAAGCAAGCCGAAGCGATTGTTAACATGCTTCGTAAATCCACCGAAGACCAGTAACACCTCAGGAGAAAGATCAGATGCAAAATTTGCAGACCAACGAATACGAAGTCGCCGTCGAGCCCGGCCGCGTGCTCGTCAGCATGAACCCCAGGGAAGTTGAGAAGACTCCCCCTGCAGCGGCTTTTGCAAGCCGCCACCTCGCGGAAGGTGCCATCACCAAACCGAACGGCGCAGCGTTTTACGGCGCCCTCAATGAGGATGGCGAGCTTGTCCGGACGGTTTCGATGGCCATCGCAGACCGTGCCGCTGTCGCAGCGTTAGTCGCCGGCTGGATTGCTGAAGGCCTTGAGGTCACGAAGCTCTCCATCAAGGATCTCGTCAAGTACGCTCGAGCCATCGAGAAGCGAGAAAAGGATGAGGCCTTGCTCGCCAAAGCCCAGGCGGAAGCCGCGCAAGCAGAGGTGTCGCAAGAGCCGGCGGCTGAGAGTGCGCCTGAAACACCGAGTGCGGAAGCGCAAGCCGCTCAGGCCATTGCGAGCGCTGCGGCACACTCCAGCGAGAATGCTGTTGAGGCGTCTTCCACGGCAACCGACATTGCATCACTGCTAGGCTCGGACGAGCCGGCGTCGGCCAACGCACTGCCGATCGAGTAAATTGAAGCACAGCGATCACCCCGGAGGCGGGTGATCGCTTCCAGAGAGACGAAAATGTGGATCGAAGCGCCATTCACGCCCGCTCAGATGCAAACCCTCAACGAGTACCAATTTGGCGTCAGTGATCATGGCCCCGGACACCCTTTCCTCTGTGGAAAGAATGACGAAGGTCACCACGGAACCATCGACGGCAATCGAGGGCTCCTGATCGCAACCTTGTCAGGGTGGCGCTGCCTCTATTGCGATCACAACCAAATCGAAGCGTTTGAGCCCTTCACCAAGACTCATGAGGGCGAGGTGCGATGGGGTGATCTTGTGATTGAGGCAGTCCCCGGCAAGATCGACACGCTCATCGATCAACTCGTTGAACGGCTCCTCCAAGCAAACCAACCCGCCTCGCCCTTCTTTGCAGAGAAGGGGAGTGCTCGGCAGCGCATTCAGCACCTTGTCGGAATCGCACTCGAGTCGCTGTATCGACGCAAGCTCGCTTACGAGGGGGTCGAAACACGGCCTGGTCGTGCATTCTCCGTGAACGAGCAATGGGTCGCTGTAGATGACGGCCTCCCACCTGTGGGTCGAGAGGTGCAGGCGCTTTGCAGGCTCTCCGAGGTTACAAACCCCGCACACCCCGCCTTTGCCGTCGGTTACCACATCGTTCGTACAACTCGCTTTTCTGCCCTGCCCTCCGGGAGTTTTATGGCCGAAAGCGTGGGCTGCGGCCAAGTCACACACTGGCGTCACGAAAGGATCAACGAAAATGCGCTACTCGCTTGAGGCCGCTGCGAAGCTCCTCCGTGAGGCGACCGGCATCACGGAAATGCCCGAGAACTGCGATGGCCTTGCGGCCTGTCTGAATGCCGCAACCGATGGCCTCGTAAAGATCGCTACCGGCCAGGTGGTCCATGTTTATCGAGGCCTCTGCCCCGACGCTGTCACAGGATTCGATTCCCGTGACTCGGACTGCCCCGCCTGCAAAATTCTTCAAGAGATACAGCAGTGAAAACCTACCGTGTGCGCTTCGTGAAGCCTGAGTCGGCAAAAGACGTCACGTCGATCACAGCTTCTAGCCAGGAAGAAGCCGCCAATGAGTTCATGACCATCAACTACGCTCACGGCTACGTGGTGCCCGCTGCGGCAAGAGGCGCCTCCGAGACGCTGTATGCCGCAACCGTGGAGGTAAGCGGGATCGATTCACCACCCCAGCAGTTCGTGGCTCGCTATTTTTACGCCGGGATCGGACGCTCCGGCGGTGTTCGCCCACCGAAAACATGCTCATCGATGCCTGACTTGTGCAAACGGCTTGGCGTGGATGATGACTTTTTCGATGATGAATGGATGCTGGAGGAGAAGCGGCTGTGATTCGCAATGAAGCTGCAAAAACCCTGAAGTTGCTCGCTCAAGGGTTTAATCCGATCACGGGTGAGGCGCTGCCATCTGGCGGCATCCTCTCTGAGCTTACAGTTGTTCGAGCGCTGTTTCTGGGCGCAGAAGCCCTGCAACAAAAGGTCGCGGCATGTTCTGAGACGGGCGAGGCGTCCAATCAGGGGAAGCCATGGAGTGAGGCGGAAGACGAACGGCTCCGTATTGGGTATGCAGAAAAGATGAGCCCCCACCAGCTTGCGCAGGACCATCGTCGTTCGCTTGGCGCGATCAAGTCCCGGCTTGTTCGTCTTGGTTTAGGTGAGGCAGACCCGACCCCGATGTGAGCGGAACAGCCCACGCACCCGAAGCCGTCTTTTATCACCGGCAGCCCACCATCTCATGAAGGCAGCAACAACCTTCAAGGAGAATGAATCATGGGGTACGGGGTTTGGAATCCATCACTGCTGGAAGATGACTCGCGGGCACTTCACGTTGCGTACGCAAAAGCCGAGGACGAATCGGACGAGGATGAGGTGGACTTCGTCAGGCAGTGTGATGAAGAAGACATGCTCGCAGCAGCCGACTCGATCGCCGCGGCCTTTGATATTGAGGTCGATGAGCGTGAGGGCTGGTACAAGAGTCACGGAGACCGCTACCAGTTTCTGAGGTCCCGATTCGAGATTGACAAGGCGGGTCTGTTCTACCAGCAGGAGCCGTTCATGGGGCGGGATCTGTGCTTTGTGGTTACTCCGATCTACACGCTGGATTCGGATCACGCGATCTGGCGCTACGACGACAAGGAGTTTCACGCAGAGTACGGGATAAGTCCGGAAAAGTACCGCAGCATTGCCTGGAAGCAGGCACAGCATCTCGAGGAGATGTTGATCGCAGCACTGATGGATGACGGTCATGAGATTCATGCAGGCTGCGGCCACATGATGAGCAAGGTTGAGCCCAGCACGACCTTTGCGAAGGCAAAGTCCAGCCTGATGGCGAGTCTTCCCAAGAAGATGCAGCAGGCCATCCGTCACCAGCGGCGATACGGAGAGGCTTTGTCGACCGGACGTTCATCCTGTACGAGCACCGAACTTTGGTTCTGACCGACTGACCCATGCGCCCCTTTCTCAAGGGGCGTTTTTTTTCGCCTTTTGTCTTATCATTAATTCAACCGGAACCCAAAGGATTTCAGTCAGATGGAAGTCGTCAGCCCCAAGCCCTCTGAAGGGGTGCCTAAGCCTCGCAAGAGCGTCGCACACATCGCACGCCTTCACGTACGCAACCGCGAAGGGAAGAGGACGACGATCTCGCTCGATCCAATGGTGATTTCGATACTGGCTGATCAACTTGGCAGCCGGGAGGAAGCGCGTGCCTGGCTCAAGGACGCAGCCTCTAGGACAAAGGCGAGAAAAGGCATCTCGTTCTCGCGCATGGTGCAAACTGCGGCGGTTCGTCAGATTCGCGCGCTATCGTCGGCAGCAACGACCTCCAACCCACTTTAGGACATCACTGTGAACTCAACTGCATTTATCCTGATTGTTATCAGTCACCTTCCCAACTATGCGGGAAGCACCATGCTCACACGAACCCCGATCGTGTCGATGCAGGAGTTCGGGACGAGCGCAGCGTGCGAGGATGCGAAGGCCTACATCGAAAATACCATCCTTGAAACACGCAAGAATCACAACGGCAACCCCACTTGGTCTCATGGCATGTACCAGCACATGGAGTGCAAGCCGAAGGGCTGAGATCCTCTCTACCAGCGTTCCGGCGCAGTGCTCCATCCATAGCCGGCCTGTCGTGCAGCGACCTCCACGCGGACTCAACCGGCTTGGGCGGGGGTGAAGCGGCGGGAATCGCGGCCGCGATTCGTTCAGTTCCCGGAAGCCTTCCGGGGCGTGCAGATGATTAGATGCCCTCTCAGCGCATCGGCCTGACAATCTAGTCACGGCTGCGCCTTATCCCGCCAAATCCTGTCGGCCACGACGACCGCTTGCTGCGCAAGCACGCCCAATTGGACGAGGTTTTACGGCGCACCGGATAATGCATGCATGCCATTTTCGGAGCAACGGATGACCACACTTGAATCAATTCTCACCGAATTCCGTGAAGCCGCCCGGTCCAACCGTGAGATGGGCGACAGGTTCGAACGCCTCATTGCCAACTATCTGCTGATTGACCCGCAGTACGCTGACCGGCTCGCCGAGGTCTGGCTGTGGTCTGAGTGGCCGGACCGTAGCGGCATGGATGTAGGCATCGATCTGGTCGCCCGTGAGCGTGGAACAGGCGACTACTGGGCGATCCAGTGCAAGTTCTACGATCCGGACTACGCCCTGCAGAAGGCAGACATCGACTCCTTCTTCACGGCCTCGGGGAAGCGCTTTGCGACCAGCCAGGGCGAGCGCTCTTTTGCACACCGGGTGATCGTCTCCACGACCGACAAGTGGAGCAGCAACGCCGAGAAAGCGCTCGAGAACCAGACCATTCCGGTCTCGCGCCTGTGGTTCAAGGATCTGGCCGAGAGCCCGATCGACTGGAGTCAGTTCAGCCTCGAGCGCATCCAGGACATTCGGCTGCGCGAGAAGAAGACGCTCATGCCCCACCAGGAAGAAGCGGTAGGCAACATCCTCGAGGGCTTCAAGGAAGTCGATCGCGGCAAGCTCATCATGGCCTGCGGTACCGGGAAAACCTTCACCTCGCTGCGCTTGATGGAGCAGGCGACGCCGGCCACGGGCCAGGTACTGTTCTTGGCCCCATCGATCTCGCTGGTCGGCCAGACGCTTCGGGAGTGGTCGTCGGAGGCGATCGAGCCGTTCCACGCCTTTGTCGTGTGCTCGGACACGAAAGTCGGCAAGGACGAGGAGGACATCAGCACGCACGACCTGGCGTACCCCGCGACCACCGATGCCCGCAAAGTCGCCCTAGCGGCGAGCGCACTCTCGCCCGATCGGCGTACGGTCGTGTTCTCCACCTACCAGTCCATCCAGGTGGTGGCCGACGCCCAGCGCCAAGGTTTGGGGGCGTTCGATCTGATCATCTGTGACGAGGCCCACCGCACGACCGGCCTGACGCTGCCGGGCGAGAGCCCGTCGGAGTTCGTGAAGGTCCATCACAACGAGAACATCATCGGCGCCAAGCGGCTGTACATGACGGCCACGCCGCGGATCTACGCCGAGGCCTCGAAAACCAAGGCGAACAACTCCGATGCGGTGCTCTTCTCGATGGATGACGAGGAGACCTTCGGTCCCGCGTTCTACCGGCTCGGCTTTGGCAAGGCCGTCGAGCTCGATCTGCTCTCCGAGTACAAGGTGCTGATCGTCGCCGTCCGTGAAAACGAGATGGCCAAGCTCGCCAACAACTTCAACAACGCCTACCGCCTGGACGAGAAGAAGGCGATCGACATCAACTTCGCGACCAAGATCATCGGGAGTTGGAAGGGCCTCTCCAAGCGGGGTCTGGTGGCAGTCGGCGAGGACGGCCAGGAAGAGACGCTCACCGAAGATGTCGAGCCGATGCGCCGGGCGGTGGCCTTCTCCAAGTCGATCAAGCTCTCGAAGCAGACGACGGACATCTTCAAGGACCTGGTCGCCGTCTATCAGCAGGCCCACGACGGCGCCGAGCCGACCGGCATGGTGCGCTGCGACCTCGATCACGTCGACGGCACGATGAACGCGCTCACGCGCAAACGCGCCCTCGACTGGCTCAAGGCCGACCTCGAGGCGGGCGACTGCCGCATCCTTTCGAACGCGCGTTGCCTCTCTGAGGGGATCGATGTCCCGACCCTCGATGCGGTGGTCTTCTTCGACACCCGGGAGTCGATCGTCGACATCGTCCAGTCGGTCGGGCGCGTCATGCGAAAGGATCGCACCGGCCGCAAGAAGTACGGCTACATCATCTTGCCAGTGTGCATGCCCTCGGAGAAGGTGAAGGACTACAACGCCTACATCGACAGCGACCCGCAGTTCAAAGGCATCTGGAAGGTCATCAAGGCGCTGCGGGCGCACGACGAGAGCCTGGTCGACGAGGCGGAGTTCCGGCGCCGGATTGCGGTGATCGACGGCGGGGGTGAGAAGTCGGGAGATGAACGCAGCGGCGAGAGCGAGATGCTCCCGCTCGACTTCCCGGATTTGCCCATCGATGCAATTAACGAGGCCGTCTATGCGGCGATCCCGAAGAAGCTCGGCGATCGCGAATACTGGAGCGAGTGGGCCAAGAGCATCGGCCAGGTGGCCGAGCGCCTGATCGCCCGCATCGAGGATTTGCTTGCGCGCGATGCGGCGCTTGCCGCGGAGTTCGAGGTTTTCCTGAAAGGGCTGCAGGACACGCTCAATCCGGCGGTGACCCGGGGCGAAGCGGTGGAGATGCTTGCCCAGCACATCCTGACCCTGCCAGTGTTCCAGGCGCTGTTCGCGGCTACCAACTTCCCCGAGCACAACGCGGTCGGCAAGGCGCTACAGCGCATCGTGGATCGCTTGGGCGAGTCGGCGATCGCCTCCGAGACCGAAGGCCTCGACAAGTTCTATGAGAACGTGCGTGAACGCGTCAGCCTTGCCAAGAGCGACAAGTCCAAGCAGGACATCATCCGCAATCTCTACGACACCTTCTTCCATAACGCCTTCCCGCGGATGGCCGAGCGCCTGGGCATCGTCTATACGCCCGTTCAGGTCGTCGACTTCATCCTGAGGAGCGCAGATGCGGCGCTGCGCAAGCATTTCGGGGAGTCGCTCGCAAGTTCCGGTGTGCAGATCCTCGATCCCTTCGCCGGCACGGGGACGTTCCTGGTACGGCTCATCCAGTCCGGCCTGATCGATCCTGAGCACCTGCCGCACAAGTTCGACCATGAACTGCACGCCAATGAGATCGTGCTGCTGGCCTACTACATCGCCACGATCAACATCGAAACCGCCTACCACGCGGTGACTGGCGACTACCGGCCATTCGATGGAATGATTCTGGTCGACACCTTCCAGATGACCGAGGAGAACGACCTCGTCGACAAGGTTGTACTGCCGGAGAACAACGCCCGTGCTGAGCGCCAGTTGGCGCAGCCGATCCGGGTGATCGTCGGGAATCCGCCGTATTCAGTGAATGACAACCCTGTGCCGTATCCATCCTTGGATGCCCGAATCCGGGACACCTACGCTGCACAATCTTCAGCGTCGAACAAGAACAGCCTGTACGACTCCTACATTCGTGCGGTTCGCTGGGCCTCAGACCGAGTGACAGATCGCGGCCTCGTGGCGTTTGTCACCAACGGCTCCTTCCTCGACGGCAACAATATGGATGGCTTGCGCAAGTGCTTGACTGAGGATTTCAGCCACCTTTATGTGTTCAACCTCCGGGGTGATGCGAGAACTCAGGGCGAAGAGAGACGCAAAGAAGGTGGTGGCATCTTCGACGCAGGGTCCAGAACTCCCGTTGCTATCACCTTCATGTTGAAGGACCCGACTCACATTGGCCCCAGTGAGCTCTACTACCACGACATCGGTGACTATCTGACTCGGGAGGAGAAGCTCGAGATCATTGAGACTTTCGGGAGCATCGATGCGCTGCCCTGGGAGAAAGTTACCCCTAATGCACAAGGAGACTGGGCCAACCAGCGCGACCCTGCCTTCGATAAGTTCATTCCTGTGGGCGACGGCGGCGACTCATCGATCTTGCCTATCTTTAAGCCCTATTCGCTGGGGGTCAAGACGAACCGCGATCCTTGGGTCTATAACGCAAGCCGCGAGGCGCTATCGTCGACTGTTCAGAGCATGATAAATGTGTATCAGGCAGAGCTCGAACGGTATGCAAGCGTATGTGCAGAAAACTTGGACGGTCGGATTCCTGACATCGATAGCATCCTGAACACCGATCCCAAAACAATCGGCTGGACGGGAGCCCTAAAAGAGGATGTTAGACGCCGGAAGCCACTGGCTTACGAGGGCGCAGCACAAGTCGTGAGCATGTACCGTCCGTTCAACAAGCAATGGCTTTACTTCAGCCGTCGCTTGAATGAGCGTGTTTATCAGCTCCCTAAGCTCTTCCCAACGCCTAAACATCCAAATTTCGTGATCTCGAGCACTGGTGTTGCTGATCGAAAGGGCTATTCAGCCCTAGTCACGAATCACGTACCGAACATGCACTTGACCGACAGTGGCCAGTGCTTCCCTCTCTACTGGTATGAGAAGGTTGAGGATGGTGCTGAGCCCCAAGGCGAGATGTTTTCTTCTGTAGGGGCTCCCGACACCGATGGTTACGTCCGCCGTGACGCGATTACAGACTGGGCGCTGGGCGCCTTCCGCGGCCACTACGGCGACGCAACGATCACCAAGGAAGGCATCTTCTGGTACGTCTACGGGATTCTGCACTCGCCCGAGTACAAGCAGCGCTTCGCGGCCGACCTCAAGAAGATGCTCCCGCGCATTCCCTTCGCCGAGGACTTCAACGCATTCTCGGATGCCGGCCGCCGGCTGGGCGACTGGCACCTGAACTATGAGACGGTCGAACCGTTCCCGCTAACCGAAGAGGCGAAGCGCCTGGTTATGGAGCCGGATGACTACCTGGTGACGAAGATGACCTTCGGGAAGAAGGACGGCAAGCCTGACAAGAGCGTCATCGTCTACAACCCACACCTAGTGCTGCGTGACATTCCGCTCGAGGCCTACGCGTACGTGGTCAACGGCAAGCCGGCGATCGAGTGGATCATGGAGCGCTACCAGGTCACGGTCGACAAGGCTTCAGGCATCAAGAACGATCCGAACCAGTGGTCGGATGACCCGCGGTATATCGTCGATCTGCTCAAACGGGTTGTGAGAGTTAGCTTGGAAAGCTGCAGAATCGTCCAAGAGCTGCCACCACTCAACGAGTTTGTCGCATAAGGGGCTGAGCTTTCGCACTCATCCCAAAGCATCTCCTTGACGCAGCACTAACCAAGGAGAATCTGCAATGGATGGCACATTACGTGACGAACTGCTCGACGTTCTCGAGCGCATCCGGATTTACTCGGAGAGCAAGACCGCTTCCGAGCCAGGATTGGTCATTTACAGGGATGGTCTGAAGGTTCGTGAGCGGTTTCGCGCTGCCACGAAGGAGGATGAAGAAAACATCGCGCTGCTTCGGACCTGGATGGACTTCTGGTGGGGGCGTGCCAGATTCGAAAGCGCGGCAGAGCGTCAAGCCGCCTGGAAGGAAATCAAGGAGGCACTGCTTCGTGTCTGTAGCGACCGTACCTGCCTGACCTGAGCCATGCAGAAAGCCCGGAGCCATCCATCAAGATGGTTGTCCGGGCTTTCTATTTCCGTTCTTTCTTTTTTCTTAGCCAGAGGTCGTTTGACTGGCCTCGCATCTCGCGCAATCGACCGACCTGTGGCGCCCGTCTTTCCGGGCCGCCATGCCATTTGTCGCCCTGCGACCTTTCACGGACTCGAACCGCCCCCCGTCCTACCAAGCCTCGGCAAACGAGCCAGAATCGAACTGGCACTTCCTCAGTGACGACAGAAGTGTTGGCGCCGGCCGAAAACTGACCATCTAACGGGGTGAATTCCGGTTGAAGACTGACCAGGGTGTTTAACCTCTCTGCCTCATTTTGAGGCAGAGGACATGAGGTGATCACCATGGAACTGTTGGGGAAGGTCAGACGGATGCATTACCGGGACGGGCTGTCCCGTTCGGAGATTGCGCGGCGCACGGGGCTGTCGCGCAACACGGTGAAGAAGTGGCTGACGGCCCCTGAGGCCGTCGAGCCGCGTTACCGGCGCTTGCAAGCACCGGGCAAGTTGGATCCCTTCCACGGTGCGCTGTTGCAGGCGCTGGAAGCCGATGCGCGGCGCCCGAAGCGCGACCGGCGTACGGCGAAGGCGCTTTACGCGGAACTGAAATCGCAGGGCTATGCTGGCGGTTACACGGTCCTGACCGATTTCATCCGCCACTGGCGTGAGCAGGCGGGCGCGAACGCGCCGACGCGCGCCTTTGTGCCGCTGAGGTTCGAGCTGGGCGAAGCGTTCCAGTTCGACTGGAGCGAAGAGCGGCTGGTGATCGGCGGGGTCTGGCGGAAGCTTCTGGTGGCGCACCTGAAGTTGTGTGCGAGCCGAGCCTTCGTGCTGATCGCCTACCCGAGCCAAAGTCACGAGATGCTGTTCGACGCCCACACACGCAGTTTCCAGGCGCTGGGCGGGATTCCCCGGCGCGGCATCTACGACAACATGAAGACGGCGGTCGACAAGGTCAAGAAGGGTAAGGGCCGGGTGGTCAATGCACGCTTCTCGGCGCTGTGCTCGCACTATCTGTTCGATCCGGACTTCTGCAACGTCGCCTCGGGATGGGAGAAAGGTGTCGTCGAGAAGAACGTGCAGGACAGCCGGCGGCGGATCTGGCAGGAGGCCGGCACGTTGCGCTTTGGCAGCTTTGCTGAGCTGAACGCCTGGCTGCTGGCCCGTTGCCAGGCCCTGTGGCAGGAAGTGCGTCATCCCGAGTACGCGTTGTCGGTGGCCGAGATGCTCGAACACGAGCAACCGCACCTGATGCCGATGGTGTCTGCCTTCGATGGGTATGTCGAAGAGCCGGGCCGCGTGTCGAGCACCTGTCTGGTGACGGCCGCCCGCAACCACTACTCGGTGCCGTGCGAGCTGGCGGGCAAGCTGATCAGCAAGCGGTTCTATCCGGAGCGCATCGAGATCGTGTTCGACGAGGTCGTGATGGCAAGTCACCCGCGCCTGTTCGAGCGGGGGCAAACCCGCTACGACTGGCGCCACTACCTGCCGCTGGTGGAGCGCAAGCCCGGGGTGTTGAGGAACGGGGCGCCGTTTGCCGAGATGCCCGAGCCGCTGGTGCGGCTGCAACGCCTGCTGCTGCGGCGCGAAGGCGGTGACCGGGTGATGAGCCAGATGCTCGCGGTTGTGCCCAAGGCCGGGCTCGACACGGTGCTCGTCGCCGTCGAGTTGGTGCTCGAATCGGGCGTGGTCAGTGTGGAGCATGTGCTTAATGTCATTGCCCGGCTCAACCAGGCGCCGTTGCCCGAATCGGTGCCGACCACGCTGCAGGTCAAGGAGGCGCCGGTGGCCGACACCGGTCGCTACGACCGCCTGCGTACCCAGGAGGCTGATCATGCGTGAGCTCGGCGCCGAACTGAAAGCCTTGCGTCTGTATGGCATGGCCAGCACCTGGGCCGAGTTGAGCGCCAATGGCGGTGACGTCGGGCTCCAGAGCGCGCGCTGGCTCATCGAGCGCCTGTTGGAGGCCGAATCCACCGACCGCGCCATGCGCTCGGTCCGCTACCAGATGTCGGCCGCCCGCTTCCCCGTTCATCGGGATCTGGCGGGTTTCGACTTCGGGCAGTCGTGCGTTGAGCGCAAGCTCATCACAGCACTGGCCGATCTGTCGTTTACCGACCAGGCGCACAACGTCGTCTTCATCGGCGGGCCGGGCACGGGCAAGACCCATCTGGCAACGGCGCTGGGCGTCTCAGGGATTACGCGTCATGGCCGGCGAGTGCGCTTTTACTCGACGGTCGATCTGGTCAATGCGCTCGAACAGGAGAAGGCCGCTGGCAAAGCCGGGCGGCTTGCGCTGTCGCTGCGCAGCATGGACCTGGTCATCCTCGATGAGCTGGGCTATCTCCCCTTCAGCCAAGCCGGCGGCGCCTTGCTCTTCCACCTGCTCTCCAAGCTCTACGAACACACCAGCGTGATGATCACGACCAACCTGACCTTCGGGGAATGGGCCAGCGTGTTCGGCGACGCCAAGATGACGACGGCGCTGCTGGACCGGCTGACGCATCACTGCCACATCGTGGAGACCGGTAACGAGTCGTGGCGCTTCCAGCACAGCAGCGCGGCCGCCAAGTCCCGCATCCAGTCAAGGGAGAAGAGCAAGCGGGCTGTAGCGTCTGAAAGCGACGGGGCTGACCCGTTCTGAGCCGGCGCGACGCGGGGGAATCTGCTTCGGGCTACGCCCTTCGCAGATTCCCCCGCGTCGCCTCTCCCTCGCTCGACAGCAAGCACACAGGAGGGCAAACAGGACCGCGAATCCGATACACTTATCCACAGCTGCAGCAATGACGAGCAGCTATCGCCCCTGGTCAAAATTCAACCGGTACACCTGGTCAATATTGGACCGGCGCCGACAGACAGAAGCGTCCCACACGACTGACCACTGCGCCCGCATCGGGCCGGGTGTTGCCGCACCTCCGACAGTCGTTAATCCACCCTCGGCAAAAGATGGCGATCTGCCAGTGGCCATGCGTGTGAGGCCTGTCTCTCCAGGCTGTCTCGCCGCCGAATAGACCAGCCGAGACCGATCTACCGAGCAATCGCCTATCTCGTGCTGTGCGTTGGCACTTCCATTACAGGGGCGATCCCCGCCGTAGCTAAGCTGACTCGCCACGGATTACGGTTTTAATGACAGAAGGTTGTCAGCCCAGCCGTAAAAACCACTTCAACAGGAAAGAGGGAGCCTGACAGCGTTAGCAACCTGCGTCCGTCCGTTCGCATTACTCGGCAGCCCTGTTCAGCTTTTTTCACGGGACGCCCTCTTTCCTGTTGATACTGGCCTTTAGCCTCGCCAGTGCGGAGGGTGTGGAGGTGTGCTGCTACGCCAAACGGGGCTTCGGCCTTACCGTCTCCGGGGTGCCTCTGCGCTTACCAGGTGGCCCATGCGCAACTCGGTCTCAGGGGAGCAACCCCATTGCTTCAGCGACGAGCGACGCCGCCTTGCTGTGTCGCAAGCGGATTCCCGCAAGCAACCTATCGACCTTTCACGCGGCTTGATGCCCTTCGGCCGCGCTACCCTGTCACTACATGCCCTTGCCCGACTCCTTAGCTGATGGCTGCTTCTAAGCCAACAGTCCAACCCACAAGGAAGGCGACTGATCTGCGCGCCCAGATTCCGCAACGTGGAGGGATTTCTCCCTGTGCGGCAGTCGCCTTTCTTGTAGGTGCCGGCCCTTCCCCGGCTTGCCGCATGCGCCTTCGGTTCTCGGCATGCTTCGGAACGCTACCTTCTACCCGGCAAGAGGGGGACCGGTACGCTGTACTCAAGTAGCTGTGCATGCGGGTTGCGACCCCGCGCTCCGTCGCATTCCTTGTCCACCAAGTCGTTGGTGGCTCAGAAGCAAAGCCGCTCTGTCGCCGAATCAGCTACGCGGGGTCGGCCAAGCCCTCAAAGAACGACCTTGCTTCTGAGCGCCGGACTTTCACCGGCCTGCCGTGATTCCCCACCACGATCTTGCTGCGTTACCTCCCGCCTCACCGCACGTTCCACGGCGCACCGCAGCCTTCGAAAAGTCCCGACGAGCAGTGCGTGCGGTCGCTGCCGGAACTGAACTTCAAGGGCAGGATAATGGGTTACAAGAAACGCTGCAAGTAACCTTTTTGATTCACTTAGAATCCCTTGCCAAACGACCCGCAAGTCCTTTTACTAGCCCGGCTATGGCATTTCCAGGGTGCAGTTCTAACCCAAGGAGATATCGTGGAAGCCTACATCCTGAACCAAGTTTTCGCTCATGTCGTATTCATGATCGGATACATCGCAGCGTCGGAACCACCTGAACTCACTCAGGCACCTGCTCCTGTTGTGGATGCGATTGTTGTTCAAATCGAACAACCTGGCCCGCCTCCCCCGGAACGGGTGATGATCGCTCGCGCTGGAGAGTGATCTTGAGTCTCTGACTCGACTCCAGGCCTCTCACTGATCCTTTCAGTCAGAGGCCTTTTTTGCGTTCACGCTCAGGCCTTCCTGATCGGCCAACCCATCGACTCACAGATCGCGATCGCTTCGTCCTTTGTCGGCGTGGCATCAAGCCAGAACTCGGGATTGACGTCAGGCAAGATCGCCCACAGGCAGTCACCCTTGGCGCTGTGATCATCCCTGTGCTCAATCACTACCCAGTTCAGCCGCTCGGCGATATCAAGGGCTTCTTTGAGCTGATACGGTGCGCCGGCCTTGAATCGGGCGGCCCATGCGGTTTGATCGATCATGATATGCAACCATCAAAAACCAAGCTGGCATCCGGCCTGTGCAAAAACTCGCAACGCCTCTGACTTACCGAACAGCACCCCAATGTAAAAGGCGATCAAGATCACGATTGAAAGCCGGACCAAGGGTCCGCGAAGACTCGCCCGTTTCTCATTGCTTGCATTATCTGGCTTCATGAAAACCTCCTGGTCTAGGGGCACACCATGCACCCCTCAAAACCAGTATCCAACCCACTTCCAAAATGATTGGCCCTCAAGACGAAAAATATTTCAGCCTCAATCCCACGGGCGCAGATCGGTGCAGACCGATCTCTACAGCGGCAGGCCATGTGTCGGCGTGCTCGTACGACTGGGCTCCACAGGAGGCGCTGCCACGGGTTCCGGCACCTCAACCTGAAGCCCGGGCAACGGACGCTTATCCCGAGAATGGTATCGATCTGTGAATCGCTCGTAGCCGGTCATCGAATCGATCGTCAGATGAGCGGGCCGCAGATAGACCGTCCTGGCCAGCGTCTCGAGCTCAGCCTCGAGATCGACCACCCCTTGCTTGAACCATGCCTTGATCGGCTTGTCCGGGCTCGCCCCGTCGCTCCAGGAGTAGCCCATTTCCAGCTTCAATTTGTCCTTCGCCTCGAAGGGCGCCCCTTCAGCCCAGACGCAATACGTCTTGCGCCCACTAACCTCCAGCAGGTGAGAGAGGATGGGGCGGCCGCCCGGCCCCATCTGCGCGAGGATGAACAAGGTCACCTCCGCATCCACCAAAGCCCTGTGTGCTTCGTAAAAGCAGCCTCCTATCTGGAACGCTAGCCACTCGAGCTTGGTAGAGCCAGTCATCATCTGCGACCAGGGTGCCTCACGCTGCGAACAAGCCCACCACTTTTTCTGAAAAGAAGGGAAGCGCAATTCGAGGAAGCCACGGTCAAAGGGCGCGTTGTGGGCCACCACCAAGTCTGCTCGGGCAATGAGCGCTTCGACCCGCGCATCATCGAACGTTTGCTCCAAGACATCCTCATCCCGGATGCCGGTCAATCGGGTGATTTCCTCCGGGATCGGCCGACCGGGGTCTTCGAAGCCGCTGTAGCGCTCAAGCACGCGAAGCACTTGGCCGGAAACCCTGTCGAACTCAGCCAGGACGAGGCCAATATCGATGATCTTGTCCGAATCCTTCTTGAGACCGGTCGTTTCGACGTCCACCACCAAGACCGAACGAACTCGGCTCACCTCAATCTTCTCATCATCGAGCTGATACGACTCTGCCGGCACGAAGCGGCGCAGCACCCGGTACTGTCCGGTGGCTCCCAGCGCCAATACCATCTGCTCGTGGTCCATCTTCCTCTCCTGCCCTGCCATCAATGCATCAAAACATTAGCTGAAACTGCCTTCCGAGCCTCCCCCACTTCTACGCGCAGGGCCTCGAGCTGCATGAGCGCCAAGTAGGCGCGATCTGCGGTTTCCGGCGTGCTGTAGGCGATCAGGAAGGAGTTAACAAGGCTACGCAACAGTCCGCCCGTATCATGGTTCTTGATCACCGACATGACGGCAAACTGGTCGAGAAGCTCTACCGGCGTTTCCGAGAATCGATCAGCGCCCATGCCCTTGATGATTTCAGCAAACAAGATCATCAGGTGTTCGCGGCGCTGTTCCGGAGCGAAGGGCTTACCACTCGCTGCATCGGCCAACTCAAGGCGGAAAGTGTGCTGCATCGCAGCCTCCACTCGGGAGGTAAGCAGCTTGGCGATTTCGCGGACCAGTTCGACATGACCAGGCACGGTTGCACGATCCATTTCGCTCATCGTAATGCCCTCTCGACCCGTTCTGCGAATGCATCGTCGTCTGTATCGGCAGCGGCTTCTTCAAGAAGGCTTTCGAGACTGGCGATGTACTGAAGTGTCTGCTCGGAGACGATTTCCACGCCCGAATCGGCGAGGGCGGCAGGGTCTAACGGCGCGTTTACGCTCTGAGCGTATTCGGCAATCAGCCCTCGAACATCGTTGAGCAAATTATCTTGGGCTCGAGCATCCAGCGGCATGAACGACATACAGCTTCCAGTGCCGCTCCTGCGGACATGCAGGCAAAGGTCGTGCGGTCGTCTTTTTTCCAGCGTTTCAGGCACTTATTTTCTCCGTTTCATCAGAATAAAGCGCCGCAAGCGCCTCCTCCCACACCCAGTGCGTCTCGTCATCCATCGCACCAGGTGGGAGTTCGAGGGCAGCATTTGCAGCCTCCGCGAGCTGCGTTGCACTACCGAACCCGTCCGCGTTGTTGCGCATCCACGACCGGACTTGTCTGCGATTGGCATTCGGTTTGGGCGGTATCACGCAGGGGCGCGGCTTGCGCTCCATCGTCGCTGCCTCGATCTCGCGCTGCCGATCGGTCACTGCACGGCCAGTCTCAAGCACCCACTTGTAGTAGCGATGCTCTTGTTTAACGCTCATGCGCTGCTCTCCTGGTCCGCCGCAATAATTGCCTCGCTTTCCAACTGCGGATCGAGCCAATCCCTGTTCGCAGGAAGTGCGTCCATGATCTGCCGTAGCAACCACCGGAGCCGACCATTACTTGCGGAGGCGATATCCAGCTTCGCCATTAGCGCGGCTTCTCGTTCGCTACCCATGCCAAGCAGACGAGCCTGTTCAAGTGCTTCGTCCCTCTCTGACTCGATGAGATCACGCAGACGCTCGATCTCATCGGCAGCCTGTGGACCAACGCCGTCCATCAGCGATTTAAGCTGTTCATCCCCCATGCCCTGCATGGCGCGAAGGCGGCCAATGAGATCGACCAATCCATCTCCTTCCAACTCTTCGTCAAACATCGGAACAATCCTTTCGCGCGGACTGAACGAGCGACCGATAGCCATCACGATCCAAAATCTCCTGCATTCGATCGTCAAGCACCTGGGGCATCAGCACCCAGCCTCCATTGACAGCAGGATCGCAAGCGACCCCCACGTGCCAGGTGATGAGCCGGCTCAATTTGAGCTTTGCCTGCTCGCAGCTCTCTTCGGGCTTTGCAATTCCAAGGAAAGAGCAAACCAGCTCGTCATCGATCGCGCGAAGCCAGCCACTTGACGCCGCCTGTTTTGCTCCTTCCAGCTGAGCTGATACGTCCTGCAGCGTGTTCGCGCAGTGCTGGTAGTCGGCAACCATGGCCCGGTACGCCAACTGCTGTGCCTCGATTGTTTGTCTTGCCCGGGCGAGCTCTTACTGTAGCCTGTCAATCGTTTCGCTTGTCGTCTCAGTCACGCGCACACCTCATGCAGCCTCGGCGTTTTCCCTGCCAAACTCAGGCAACGCATTGAGAGCCTCGTATGCGTCAGCTGAGATTTCCACTGCCCACCCCGGAATAACGGGGTCCTCAAAGTTGCGCGAGTAACCGCTTCCAGTAGGCCTGTTCTTCGCGTCAGGCGTGGAGACGATCACCCGCCCATCGAAAAGCGGTTTGGCGCAACAGTAGTGAAAGGTCGTCGGAAACCCGCACGCAACAACGCCGTAGATGCCGAGGCTTTTTTCGAGTGACCACTGCCAGATTTCCTGCAACTCAGCAGTGTTCTGAAGCAGATCCTCGAGCTTTTTGCCGGCGGCGGTTCTCTTGTCAGGAATTGCCACCCAGGCTTCTTCCTTTTCGAAAAAGGTGAACTTCCCAAGTCCCTCAACCTTGGCCGTTTTGGGGCGTTCCTTGAAGCTCATACCCCAGCCCTTTCCGGGGACAAAATACATTCCGGCCGCACCATAAGCCTCGATCTCGCGATAAGACGCACGGGCATCGGACTTAGAGCTTATCCGTAAATTATGTTGACGCTCAATGGCACCTTGCGGAAAGCGATGA
>NZ_DAIUFW010000011.1:0-58900 GCF_036844465.1 Methylobacillus sp. | reverse complement strand
GCCTATGGCAGCGGTGCCGGGAAAACCACCTTGCTCACCAGCCTGATTCCAGTACTGGTGGGGCGCGGACTCAGGCTTTCTGTCATCAAGCACGCACATCACAGGTTCGATGTCGACACGCCGGGCAAGGATAGTTACCGTCTGCGTGAGGCAGGCGCCGTCCAGACCTTGGTCGCCTCGGATATCCGTTGGGTATTGATGACAGAACGCCAACGCATACCGGAACTGCAGGATGACCCCGTCACATTGGCGGAAGTGCTGCCCCGGCTTGAACCCGCTACCATCGACCTCGTTCTGGTAGAAGGCTTCAAGCAGGCAGACATCTGCAAGATCGAGATTCACCGCCCCAGCCTGAACTATCCATTACTGGCCGCGAGCGACGATAGCATCATCGCCGTCGCTACCGATAGTCCGCTCACCGATGCCGCGGCACCAACGCTGGATTTGAACAATCCCGACTCCATCGCCGACTTTATCATGCAATGGATGCAAAACCCGACGCCATGACTATGCCTCCCTCATTAAGCCAGCTCATCAGTTGCCAGGACGATTACGATCCAAACTCCATGCCGGTTGCCCAGGCCAAGACCTTCATCCGCGATTTCCTCAGCCCTGTCACAGCCACGGAAACCTTACCCTTGAAAGCCGCGCTCGGGCGCGTGCTAGCGACCAGCATTATCTCGCCACTGAATGTACCCAGCCACGACAACTCAGCCATGGACGGTTTTGCCTTCCACAGCCGCGATATTACCAGCAGCAGCCTGAACATCATCGGCACTGCTTTTGCAGGCAAGCCCTTCAAGGGCACGCTCCAAGCTGGCGAATGCATTCGCATCATGACTGGCGCTGTCATTCCGTCTGGTGCTGACACTGTCATCATGCAGGAGCGAGCCCAGGTCAGCGGCGACATCATGACCATCCTGGAAGCGCCAAAACCGTACGCCAACGTGCGTTATGCAGGCGAAGACCTCAAAGCAGGGCAGGCCGTGCTGGAAACCGGGCGTCAATTGCGCCCGGCAGAGTTGGGCCTGATCGCATCGCTGGGTATCGGTGAAGTATCGGTCTATCGCAGGCTTAAGGTAGCCTTCTTCTCCACAGGTGACGAGCTGGTGAGCATTGGCTCCCCCCTGGGCGAAGGGCAGATTTATGACAGCAACCGCTATACCCTATATGGCATGCTGGAAAAGCTCGGCGTCGATATCATCGACATGGGCATAGTGCATGACGACCCGGCAACCCTGGAACAAACCTTGATCCAGGCATCCACCCAGGCGGATGTCGTTCTGACCAGCGGCGGCGTTTCCGTCGGTGAAGCAGATTTCATGAAGCAATTGCTGGAAAAACTTGGGCAGGTCGTTTTTTGGAAAATCGCCATGAAGCCTGGGCGTCCGCTTGCTTATGGCAAGGTCGGTAAAGCGCATTATTTCGGCCTGCCGGGCAATCCGGTCGCAGTCATGGTCACTTTCTACCAATTCGTGCGGGACGCCTTGCTCCATTTAATGGGACAAAACCCAGTCCCGACCCTGCCCTTACTGAAAGCCACCTGCACCGAGCCCATCCGCAAGCTGGCAGGCCGCACCGAGTTCCAGCGTGGCATCCTGTTCACCGACTCCACAGGTGTATGGCAAGTCCGCCCTACCGGCAACCAGGGCTCCGGCATCCTGCGCTCCATGTCCGAGGCCAATTGTTTCATTGTGCTGGATGAAGCGATAGGCAACCTGCCTGCTGGCACAGAAGTACACGTGCAAGTCATGGAGGGCATTATCTAGTCATGCGCTCGGCAGCCTGCCTTGACTCCTTGCCAGTATGCGTACTAAAGCATTCTGCTCGCCTAGCCGCAGTTGAGAACACTGAGCTGCCAGGATATTTCTGCAGGGAATCTTTGTAAGGTTTACGCGTGTCTCCATTGAAAAATACCCAAACGGGTTTAGCTCCTATTACCAGCATGGTCACGTTGGACAAAAACATTCCCGCGCCGCTCTATGCCCAGCTATTCCAGCAGCTTGAATCGCTGATATTGCAGGGAGAACTCAAGCCAGGCACGCAGCTACCCACGGAAACCGCATTCTCTGAAGCCTTGGGTATCAGCAAGATCACCATCAAGCGTAGCTATATGGAGCTGCGCAACCGCAAGCTCATCACCAGCAACCGCAAAGGCGGCACGACCGTGCTCACACCGGGGCGGCTTGACACACACATGTTCAAGCTGCGCGGCTTCACGGATGAAATGCACGAACTGGGCATGACGCCATCTTCGCGTATCCTGGAAAAAAGCATCATCAATGATCGCGGCATGGCCTCGATGTTCGGCCTCGACGCCAGTGCCAAGCTCCTCAAACTGGAGCGCATCCGTTATGGGGACGAGAAACCGCTCTCGCACGAAGTCGCCTGGTACAACCTGCCCCGGCTGCCGGAGCTAGGCGATGCCGACCTCAATACCTCCGTCTACCAAACCATCAACCAGCAATGCCAGCATCACTTAAGTTGGTGCGAGCAGACGGTAGAGGCTGTGCTTTCCAACGATGTGGAAAACCGTGCTTTCGGTTTCAGTTCCCCGCAACCTTGTCTGCTGATCAAGCGCCGTAGCTATTCTCATGACGGCATATTGCTGGAATATGTAGAAGGCACCTTCCGCGGCGACGCTTACGCCTACCGAATCAAGATGAAAGGCTAACATCTCATGTTGGCCAATTTCAAACCAGTTGCCTCGTCCGCCTATGTGCTGGCGAGCCTCATGATCGCGCATATCTATTCCGTGCGCCGCTTCCCGCAAAATGGCGAATCGCTGCAAGCAGAGCATTTCTACTGCGAAACCGGCGGTAAGGGACTCAATGTCCTGGTCGGGCTGCATAAACTTGGCACTCCGGTCAGTGGCATCATTCCCTGCGGCCAGCACCCATTCTCGCAACAGCAATGCAGGGACATATTGGCGCAATGGCAGCTCGACCACATCGCCATTACCCTGACGAGTGAATACAACGGTCATGGCGTCGCGCTGGTTGATGCCCAGGGGCAAAACCAGATCGTTGTGCACCCTGGCGCCAATGCCGTGCTGAATGCCAGCCATATCCAACAGCATGTCACAGACATTGAACAAGCTGACCTCTCTTACGCCTCTTTTGAGTTACCGGATGCTGCCATCTGCACCGCTTTCTCGATAGCCCGTGCCGCTGGCCGCATGACCGTGCTCAACCCCTCGCCTTACCGCGAAATCAGCCCGGAATTGCTTGCCCTCACCGATGTACTCATCGTCAACCAGACCGAGGCACAAACCTGGCTACAGAGCCCGGCAGAATATTTCACCAGCAGGGATGCCGCGCTCAACTGGCTACATTCCAGCCATTTCAATCAACGATTTCCGGGAAAATCCCTGGTCATGACTCTAGGCGGCCAGGGAGCCGTCGCCATGCTGGAAGATGGTCGCACCTGCCAGCAAGCAGGGTTAAAAACAAATGTCATCGACAGCGTAGGCGCAGGGGACGCCTTCGCCAGCGCATTCCTGGCAAGCATGTTGCGCGGTAATGCAATCGATGCTGCCTTGCAGAATGGCTGCGCCAGCGCCAGCCTGGCTATCCGCCAACATGGCCTGCTACCTCACCTGCCAACCATGGAAACCCTGCAATCTTTCCTGGACAGGCAAGGTTTCGATACAAATTCATGATTATCCTGATGGTCAAGAGTCGGCTTTTCACCTAAGCTTTCCCTCATCGAAAACTAGTCAAAACGCATCATCAGGGAGTCATCATGTTTCAATCCAGGTTTCACCTCAAACTTATCCCGCTCGCCGTATTGAGTGTGTGCAGCAACAGCCCGGCATTCGCAGAAGAAACCGATACAGAAGCCAGGGATAATACGCAGGTGGTTTCCCCGATCGTCGTCACTGCTACCCGTGGCGCGCAAAAAAGTTTTGACTTGCCAGTCGCCATTGATGTTGTCAGCAAGGACAATATTCAGGATGGCCAGGCGCAGATGACGCTCTCGGAAAGCCTGATTCGTGTGCCCGGCATCACCGCACAAAACCGCACGCAAATGTCGCAGGACCCACAGATTTCCACACGTGGCTTTGGTGCCCGTTCCGCGTTTGGTGTACGCGGCGTCCGTCTATATGTCGACGGCATTCCACTGACTTACCCTGACGGCAGCGGCCAACCAGGCAGCGTAGACTTGGGCGTCATGCAGGGTATTGAAGTCATGCGCGGACCATTCTCAGCCCTCTACGGAAACTCATCCGGCGGCGTGGTACAACTACTCACCGAAAACGCGCCACAAGGCCATGAACTCTCTGCTGGTGTATTGTTTGGCAGCTACAACACCCGCCGTGAGAATGTTCGTGCTGCCGGTACTGCAGATGGTCTTGAATACATGATCAACTACAGCAATTACTCCTCCGACGGCTACCGCGACCACAGCAGGAACACAAAAGAACAAGGGACCGCCAAATTCCGCTTCAATCTGAATGAAGACACCAAGCTTACTACCCTAATCAACTGGTTTGATCAGGATGCCGACGACCCATTAGGCCTAAGCAAGGCCAATGTACGTGCTGACCGCAAGCAAGCGATTGCCAGTGCTTACGGGGCAGATACCCGAGTCTCCCGCAGCCAGACTCAAGTTGGCTTTAACTTGGAACATAAGCTCAACGAAAACAATTCCATCAACCTGATTTCTTATGTTGGTAACCGAAGAAATGAACAATACCTTTCTACAAGCCAAGCGGCAGATGCTCAAGGTCGCTGGGCTGGGCGGGCTAGTTCAATTGATCGTGAATTCTGGGGTACAGACTTACGATGGACACACACTGGCCAATTGCTGAGTCGCCCATATTCGATTAGTGCTGGCTTGACGTACGGCAAAATGAATGACGACCGCATGGACATTAATGCCTACAATGGGGTGAAACGTACAGATGCAAACCGTTTAAATCGCGATGAGGAAAATATTGCGACAAATTCCGATAAGTACCTGCAAGCACAATGGTCAATTCTAGACGACTTGGACTTGCATCTTGGTATACGTCGTACCAAGGTCAAGTTGGAAGTGGATGATAATTTAAGATCTGGTGGTATAGATAAAAGCGGTAGTGTGACCTATGAAAAAACCACTCCTGTAATTGGTACAGTATGGAAAGTCACACCAACTTGGAATATCTACACCAACTACGGTAAAGGGTTTGAAACCCCAACTTTTGTTGAAGCAGCATATGCTACCGCCAATCCTGTTACTGGTCCCAATCTTGGTCTAAAGCCAAGTGAAAGCCGCAACTTTGAAATCGGTACGAAGGCATTTGTTGGTAACAATACCATTGCAAACCTGACATTGTTCAACGTGCGTACTAACGACGAAATAGTGGTGCAGCAGAACGTCAATAACAATGTAGCCTACATGAATGCCAGCAAAACTAAACGTACTGGGGCTGAGTTCTCAATAGAGTCCAAACTCGACAACAATATCTCGCTGTTTGGCTCCTATACTCTACTCAATGCAAAGTTTGATGATACCTATTCTTATACCATCACCAGTGGCGGCATAACTCGCCCATATACAGTAAATTCAGGCAACTATATTCCCGGTACTTATCGTTCACAGATTTATGGCGAAGTTGCCTGGAAACACCAAGCCAGCGGCTTCAATACTGCCTTCGAAGCTCGCCACAATAGCAAGGTCTACACTGACGACCGAAATACGGAGTCTGCTACCTCCTACACGATCTTCAACATCCGCGCCGGCTTCCAGCAAAAGCTGCAAAACTGGCGCTTCAGCGAATATGTTCGTGTAGAGAATATCTTTGACAAGGATTACATCGGTTCCATCCGCGTCAACGATGGCAATAGCCGTTTCTACGAACCTGCCGCAGGCCGCAACTGGCTGTTGGGCTTGAATGCGACATATGCTTTCTAAATAACCCACCCAATAAAAAAGGACGCCATGGCGTCCTTTTTTATTGGGGCAAGCTCACGTCATTTGAACAAGGACATGCGCTTCATGATGTCCTTTCTATCAATCCATTGATGTTTCAACGCGCCAAGGATATGCAGGCTGATCAAGATGATCAGCAAAATCGCCGTTACTTCATGCGCTTCGACAAAAATATCCCGCAACGCTGGCTCATCCAGGCCCGGCAATACTGGAATGGAGAACCAGCTCAAGCCATATTTGCTGTACAGCGTGGTCAGCAGGCCGGTGAGCGGCATGACAATCATCAGCACATAGAGCAGGTGATGGGTGCCGTGCGCCAATATCCGCTCCCACGGCTTGACCGAAGTCAATGCCGGAGGACGATGCGTGAACCGCCAATAGACGCGTAAAGCAATCAGGAAGAATACTGTCAAACCTATTGATTTATGCAGGTTGAAATAAAAGGTGCGCGGGGAAACAGCTTCAGACAGGGTGATGGTGTACACGCCCAGGTCGAACAAATCAAAACTGGCTACCTTGGCCCCTCCCTTGGGCAATTCGTTCATGTACCAGCCCAGCGCAAGCAGCGCGACTATGCCGATTGCGACCAGCCAGTGCAGCCATATGGCGACCTTGGTGTATCTTGAATCCGGGTTATGCATGATGGTTCCAGCCAACAAGGGCATCGCACGCCGTGTAAATCAGCATGCGATGCCGTGATTTCGACGCGAGTGATTAGTGTACGAAAACACCCCATGGGGTGTCACCCACAGGAATCTCCTTCAGCGCCTTGTCGTGCTCGGTATCCACCACGGTCACAGAGTTGGATTTGCCATTGGCCACATAGAGCTTCTTGCCATCCGGTGTGATATCCATGTTCCAGGGGCGCTTGCCGACCGGGATGGTCGCTGTCACCTTGTTGGTGGCTGTATCAATGACGGAAAGTGTGCCGTCGCCACCATTGGAAATATAAACCTTCTTGCCATTGGGCAGCACCAGCACGCCATTGGAACGCTGGCCGACAGGAATGGTGGCGATCACTTCATGCTTGCTGGTATCAAACACGGATACATTGCCAGCCGCCTCATTGGCGACATAGGCGCGGGAGCTATCCGGCAGGAAACCAATGCCGCGCGGGCGCTCACCTACTTCCACCAGCTTGATGGACTTGCGCTGCGCCAAATCGACAATATCCACATATTTGGCCTCTTCCGCGCTGACGTACATCCATTTGCCATCCGGGCTGAACTCGGCATGTTCCGGGTTCTTGCCCTGCATGTCGACCGTGAAACTGATCTTGTGAGTGCCGGTATCAATCACGGAAACCGTGTTGTCCTCTTCATTGGCAGCGGAAATCCACTTGCCGTCATGCGAAATGCCCACGCCTTCAGGTGATTCTTCCAGCTTGATCTTGTCAGTCACCTTCTTGGTCTTGAGGTCGATCACCAGCAGTGAGTTCTGTTTCTGGTCGCTGACGAAAATATACTTGCCGTCTTTGGTGATCGCCGCGCCACGCGGCTTTTTTCCGGCATTAAAAGTCTCTACTACGGTATCGGTCTTGGTATCGATGACGGAAATCGTTCCAGACTTTTCATTGGTGGAATAAGCAAATGGGGCAGCGAGAAGAGTCCCCGAAAACGCCAGCGCAGCCGCAGCCACGGCGAGCTTCAACTCAAACTTGGATTGCATATACATTCTCCGGTAGTGTATTAGAATTTTATTTTTTGTCGTTTATGACGCATTGTTTCAGACGTTTCAATGCTTCTCAAGTTCCATCCGGTATTTACAGGGCTGTATATAGGCATTTAACATGTTCCCATTCAGCCCAATGGAAGTTGTGCCGTCATGATACGCTCACTTTGCCTCGCCTTGTTATTCTGCTTCCCAACCTCCGCCTGCCTGGCGCAGGAGTTTGCAATGCAGGAAGTAGCCCCTGGCGTGTTCATGCACCAGGGAGCGCATGAAGACCTGGATGAAGGCTATCACGGCGATATCAGTAACATCGGCTTCATTATCGGCAACAAGGGCGTGGCCGTGATCGACACCGGGGGCAGCCAGAAAGTGGGCATGGCCTTGCTCAATGCGTTACGCCAGCATACCAAGCTGCCTGTGCTGTATGTCATCAACACGCACATCCACCCCGACCATATTTTTGGCAATGCAGCATTCAAGCAAGAGGGCGCCACCTTTGTCGGCCATGCAAAACTTGCCAACGCCATGACCTTGCGCAAGGATGCCTACTTGCGGCAGGGCCATGACCTCCTGGGAGACAATTTTGACGGTAGCGAAATCGTGCAGCCTTCCGTCCTGGTGCAATCCAGCCAGGAGCTGGACCTGGGCGACAGAAAACTACTCCTGACCCCCTACCCCAACGCGCATACCAATACGGACCTGACCGTGCTGGACCAGAAAACCGGCACCTTGTGGACAGGCGACCTGTTGTTTATTGAGCGCGCGCCATCCATTGATGGCGATATCAAGGGCTGGCTGTCCGCCATTTCCCAGCTTGAGCAACTCAAGGGGATTCACTACGTCATCCCTGGCCATGGCCCGGCCACACAGGATCTTGCCGGGGCGCTGCAACGCGAGGCCGCCTATCTCAATGTGCTGCTGACGGATGTGCGCAATGCGATCCAGCAAGGCAAATCCATGGAGCAGACCATGGACACTGCCGCGTCCAGCGAGGCGGAAAAATGGCAATTATTCACCCCGGTCAACCGCCGCAATGTCAATCTAATCTATCCGCAATTGGAGTGGGAATAAGCCTGTATCAAAGGTCATCGACAGCCTATAATCAGCTCTTCCCGTTAACTTGATACCTTTGTTGCGTTCATAATTTTGGCTGCTACCGCCCAACCCATACTATCGACAGAAAACAATTACAGCCTGGGTTGGTTCATCCTGATCTCGCTGGTCCTGCATCTCGCCATTGCATTGCAATTGCCCATGCTGAGCTTCACGGAACCCGCAGAACCCAAGCCGAGTATATTGCAGGTTGAGCTGGCACCGGCTCCCGCTCCAAAACCTGCTCCACCAGCCCCGCCTGCTCCTATCGTAACACCACAGCCAGAACCCGAACCGGTCAAGCCCCCCATTGAGCCCAAACCAGTGGAACCCAAGCCTGTTCTTGTGCCCAAACCGGAACCCAAACCCATTCCGCAACCTGTCATCAAGCCGCAATCCAAACCTGTAGAGCAAGTCACGCCGCCACCAGTAGAAACATCAGCGCCCGCTGTAGAAACCGAACACGCCGCTCCCCATGCTCCAGATGTCATGACAGCGCCAGCCAATGCGGATCCTGCCCCTGTAGCCCCCGCTCCGGCTCCACCACCTCCTGCGCCAACGCCTCCGCCCGAGCCTGCCGGCCCTAGCCAGCAGGACTTGGAAGCAGCCCGCAGTCTGTATGGCAGTCAGCTGGCGCGCGCTATTGCCAAATACAAGCAATACCCCAAGATCGCCCAGATGCGCGGCTGGGAAGGCGAAGTGCTGCTGGAAGTGCACTGTGATGATAAAGGTCAGATCACTGCCACCGTTGTCCGAAAATCCAGCGGACATAAAGTGCTGGATGAGCAGGCGATTACCATGGTAAAAAAAGCAGCGCCCTTGCCCCAGCCGCCGGACATATTGCGCAGCAGCAAGCAACTGGTCATCCTGGTGCCGGTTCCCTTTACGCTGGATGAATCATGAGCGCGCACCCTAAAGCCAAATCCCTCAAGCATGTTTTGCTTATCCATGAGCTGGCCTTTTTCCTGCTGGTCATCCTGGCCGGCACGGCGGGAGTCATCGGCATGCGCATCTGGGACAAGTCGTCCCAGGAATCCCAGCGCATTCACCTGATGGTGCAGGAAATCCAACAGACCCGCGGCGATTTGTATCGCCAAATGAAAGAGTTGTTTGATCTGTATTTTCTGAAAGACCCCAATGCGCAGGAAGAATACAACGCCTATACCCTTTCCATAGACGCCCACTTCCATAATCTATTGGATTTGACCGCGGACAGCGAGGAAAAAGCCGCCATCACGGAATTGAATGACGGCTACCGGAGCTTGACGCGGGAAACCCAGCTCATCTTCACATTGGCGAATAACGATAATCACATAGATCTGGAGCAGGTATTAAATACCCATCTTGAATCCAATATTTTCCATCGCTATGAACTCATCTCGGCTCGCGCTGAAAAATTGCTGCTCATGAAGCATGGCGAGCTTTCCTCCAGGCTAGAAGAAGTCAGACATACAGCTTTTACCCTGCTGCTGATCCCGATTGGCCTCGCCTTGCTGTTGCTGGTGTTTTCACGGATTTTCCTGAACCGGGCCATCGTGCATCCTATCCGACATGTTCTGGATGCCACACGCGAGATCAGCACAGGCAACCTGGATTATCATGCACCGGAAGAAGGGGTCGCCGAACTCGCCGAACTATCAGCCGCTATCAACATCATGGCGGAAAAACTAGCCCACAGCCAGGAAGCGCTGGTTCGCTCGGAGAAACAGGCTGCCCTCGGCCTCCTCGTTCCCATGCTCGCCCACAATATCCGCAACCCGCTTGCCAGCATTCGCGCCACCGCACAGGTAACTGATCATGAGCAACTGGATCAGGAAACCCGCGACTCTCTGGCTGCCATCATCAGTACGGTAGATCGCCTGGATCGCTGGACGCGCGCGTTGTTGGCCTACCTGCATCCATTGAAACCACATGCCGGCCACACCACATTGCGCCAGATATTGCAGGGAGCGCTCACTCCGCTACAACAGAAAATCCAGGAAAAACAGCTCAAGCTGTACTTGCCTGATTGGGAAAGTATTAATGATCAACTGTTCACCGATGAAAACCTGCTGGAACAGGCTTTATACAATGTGCTGTTGAATGCTGCGGAAGCATCGCCACAAGCAGGGGAACTGCTCATCATCTGCCATGCTTTTACTGATAGCCTGCATATCATAATCAATGATGAAGGCCCAGGTATGCCTTTCACTCCTGACCCGCACGCTGCCAGCCCCGGCCCCACCACCAAGCGCTTTGGCACTGGGTTGGGGATTCCTTTTGCTTTCAAGGTCATGGAAGCACTCTCCGGACACATCCACTTCAATGCCAGGGTCAAGGGAGGCACCAGCACTGAAATCACCATTCCTCGCAACTACCAGTCCGATTAAGCTGCAATCCTGCTGATTGATGTAAGAACCAGCTTGCCTTATCGGACATTTTTATCAACAATGGCATGTCTAAAGTTGATTACCTGCCATGCTGAACCAAGCAATTCCCGATTTTGAACTCCCCTCCACCAGTGGAAAAACCTTCAAGTTATCTGATTTCACTGGCAAAAAGCTGGTCATTTATTTTTACCCCAAAGACAATACGCCGGGCTGCACTAATCAAGGGCAGGGCTTCCGCGACCATTACGCCGCCTTTCAGGCCTGCAATGCAGAAGTTGTGGGAATATCGCGCGACAGCCTGAAATCTCATGAAAACTTCAAGGCCAAATTCAGTTTTCCCTTTGAATTGCTGGCTGATACCGAAGAGCTGGCTTGCAAACTGTTCGATGTGATCAAGATGAAGAAGCTATATGGTAAAGACGTGCGCGGCATAGAACGCAGCACTTTTATCATTGACGAGCAGGGCATCCTGATCAACGAATGGCGCAAGGTAAAGGTAGAAGGCCACGTCCAGCAAGTGCTCGAATTCATTCAATCCCTTTAAAGGCTGTCAGATGACCAGAAAGCGCACCGCAAGCCACAAACTGTTCGTACTCGATACCAATGTGTTGATGCACGACCCTTCCAGCCTGTTCCGCTTCGAGGAGCATGACATCTATTTGCCGATGGTGACGCTGGAAGAGCTCGACAATAACAAGAAAGGGATGACAGAGGTTGCCCGCAACGCACGCCAGGCCAGCCGCAATCTGGAAGAAATCATCGGCAGGAGCCTATGCGGCCTGGAGCAAGGCTGCTCGCTCTCGATCAATGGCAACAAGCTGGTCAGCGGTAAATTGTTCCTGCAAACAGAAGCCGTAACTGCAGAACTGCCCATGCTGGCTGGCAGCAAGGCCGACAACCAGATTCTCAACGTGGTGTTGGGACTACAGAACGTGCATCCTGACCGCGAGGTAGTACTGGTCAGCAAAGATATCAATATCCGCATCAAGGCGCGCGCCATTGGCGTCGTGGCTGAAGATTACTTCAATGACAAGGTGCTGGAAGATACTGACCTTCTATACACCGGCATGAAAGAACTACCAGCAAATTTCTGGGAAAAACACAGCAAAGCCATGGAATCCTGGCAGGATGCGGGCAGAATGTTCTACCGCATCACCGGGCCGCTATGCAAGGATTTCCTGGTCAATGAGTTTGTTTATTACGAATACGAGAAACCATTTCACGCCATCGTACGCTCTATTGATGGCAACAGCGCCGTCCTTGAAGTTGTCAAGGATTACACTCAGCCCAAAAACAGCATCTGGGGCATCACTGCCCGCAATCGAGAGCAGAACCTGGCGCTCAATCTGCTCATGGACCCCGAGATAGACTTCGTTACCCTGCTGGGCCAGGCCGGCACAGGCAAAACCTTGCTGACACTGGCTTCCGCCCTGGCGCAAACCCTAGACAAGAAAATCTACAGCGAGATCATCATGACGCGGGTGACCGTGCCTGTCGGCGAGGACATTGGCTTTCTCCCCGGTACAGAGGAAGAAAAAATGGCGCCCTGGATGGGCGCACTGGAAGATAACCTGGATGTCCTCAACAAATCAGATGAGGATGCTGGTGAATGGGGTCGCGCTGCAACCCAGGACCTGATACGCACCCGCATCAAGGTAAAATCATTGAACTTCATGCGGGGCAGAACCTTCTTACACAAGTTCCTGATTATCGACGAAGCCCAGAACTTGACCCCGAAGCAAATGAAAACACTGATTACCCGTGCAGGTCCTGGGACTAAAGTCGTTTGTTTAGGTAATATTGCGCAAATTGATACGCCTTACCTGACCGAAGGCAGCTCCGGCCTGACTTATGTCGTCGATCGCTTCAAGGGGTGGCAGCACAATGGGCATGTCACCCTGGTGCGTGGCGAGCGCTCAAGGCTTGCTGATTTTGCAGCAGATGTTTTGTAACAATTGATTCATACAATGACTCCATCAGACATAGCCATTCCGGCAATACCATCCAAACAAGGTGCGATACAGCAGCGATGAACTGGGGTTTTTATATCATACTGCTGGCGCAGTTCTTATCCGCGCTCGCTGACAACGCACTGCTGTTCACCGCCATCGCCCTCCTGAGGGATATGCAGGCACCTAGCTGGCACGACCCCTTGCTGCAATGGTTCTTTGTCATTTCCTATATCATCCTGGCGCCTTTTGTCGGCGCCTTTGCCGATGCCTTTCCCAAGGGCCGGGTAATGTTCGTTTCCAATGCCATCAAGTTTGTCGGCAGCACGGCCATGGTGATCGGCATGCCGCCTTTATATGCCTATGGCATTGTCGGCATTGGGGCAGCCGCTTATTCGCCGGCAAAATACGGTATCCTGACCGAATACCTGCCTCCTAACATGCTGGTCAAGGCCAATGGCTGGATGGAAGGCTCCACCGTCATGGCCATCGTGCTGGGCACCGTCATTGGCGCCATCCTGCCCAGCATCAATATCACGCTTGCCATGGTCGTCATCACCATCCTGTATCTCTCGGCAGCCATCTTCAATATCTACATCCCCAAAGTCCCGGTTGACCACAAACCACCCAAGAAGACCCCGATCTTTCTCATCAAGGATTTCTGGCATGCCACCAAGGTGCTTTGGAAGGATGCCCAGGGCCAGGTTTCCCTGGCAGTCACCACCTTGTTCTGGGGAGTCGCAGCCACGCTACGCTTTGTCGTGCTGGCCTGGGCTGGCTTCGCACTCGATTTCAGCCAGGAGCATTCCACTTATCTTATGGTCGTGGTTGCCATCGGCATCGCCATCGGCTCCATTGCAGCAGCACGCATGATCAAGCTTGAGCAAACCGCACGGGTGCTGCCAGTTGGCATTGCCGTCGGCCTGCTGGTGGTTTGCATGTCATTCGTCAGCAACTGGATTGTGGCTTGCATCCTGCTGCTGCTGATCGGCGCCTTTAGTGGCTATCTGGTGGTACCGCTCAACGCCTTGCTACAGCACCGCGGCCACCTGCTGATCGGTGCTGGCCACTCCATTGCTGTGCAGAACTTCAATGAAAACCTGGGCATTGCCCTGTTAATCAGCCTCTACACACTCATGGTCAAGGCCGATATCCATATCAACCTGATCATTGTTGCTTTCGGATTGCTCGTCAGCTTAAGCATGGGCGGCATTTATAAGCTCTATCAAATATATAACCTGCAAGGCAAACAAGGCCCATCATCCTGACGGTATCCCGGAAAGCATCACCAATAAAAAAGCCCGGATGATCCGTCCGGGCTTTTTTATTCCAAGGGCTAAATAATAAGATTAATGCAACTTCACCCTGGCCTCTGTTCTGCGTGTAATCAAGCGTGCCATACCTTGCAACATCACTGCCCAGAAGCCATGCAGCGCCATTAAATGCATTTGATACAATGATTGATACATCAAGCGCGCAAACAGTCCCTCAATATACATACTGCCGCCCGCAATCGCGCCCATCAGGCTGCCTACCGTGGAATATCGCCCCAGATTGACCAAAGAGCCATAATCGCGGTAAGTATATTCAGGCAGCTTCTCCTTGCCAGCTATCCTTGCCTTGATGGTATCGACCAGCATGGAAGCCTGCTGGTGCGCAGATTGCGCACGTGGCGGCACATTCTCGTCGTGCCCTGGCCATGGACAGGCTGCACAATCGCCAAAGGCGAATATATTTTCATCCAAGGTGGTTTGCAGGGTACGCTTGACCACTAATTGGTTGATGCGGTTGACTTCCAACCCGTCCAGATTGCGCAGAAAATCAGGTGCCTTAATCCCGGCTGCCCAGACAACAAGTGCTGACGGAATGAACCGCCCGCTGTGTGTATGCACACCTTTGCTCGTCACCTCGGTTACCCGCTCTCCTGCATAGACATGCACGCGCAGTTTGCGCAGTTCCACATCCACCGCCAGCGAAAGCTTGGGCGGCAATGCAGGCAACACCCGATCACTCGCTTCGATAATGGAAATCTTAATATCTTTGTCGGGGTCAATTTTATCCAAGCCATAGGCAGCAACTTCACGCGTGGTGTTATGCAATTCTGCTGCCAGCTCCACACCTGTCGCACCGGCCCCCACAATCACCACCTCAAGCTGGCCTGCCTGCACCGGCTCAGCCTGTGTCTGTGCCTTGAGCAAAGCATTGGTCAGTTGTTTATGGAAGTATTCAGCCTGATTTTGCGTATCCAGCGCAATACAGTGTTCTCGTGCACCGGCAATACCAAAATCGTTGGTAGTGCTACCTACCGCAATCAATAAGGTGTCGTACTTGAAGGTACGCCGCGGAATAACTTCCACGCCATCATCAAAATAAGGCGCGACATAGACTTCCTGCTTGGCACGATCCAGGCCATCCATACGGCCCAGCCGGAAGTGAAAATGATTCCAGTGCGCCTGGGCAATATATTCAAGCTCATGCTTGTCCGGATTCATGCTGCCAGCTGCAATTTCATGCAACAATGGCTTCCAGACATGAGTGCGCGTGCAATCGATCAAGGTAATATGCGCTTTCTTCTTGCGCCCCAGGCTTTTGCCCAAACGTGTTGCCAACACCAACCCGCCTGCGCCGCCGCCTACGATCACGACACGATGCAAATCTGTTTGCGTTTTCAATTGTGCCACTTCACTTTCCAAAGACTAATCAATCCAAACCAGCGCGTGCAATGCTTATACTCAGTATGACGTTGTCACAGTCTATTTTTATATCCAATACACATTGCACGAAATGTCGTTGATTTTACTCTAAAGCCAATGTTTCGCGCATAAAAAACGGTCATTGCTATATACACAATGACCGTTTTCTTTGTGCTGGCAATGCTTACGCATTGCATCACATTTTATTACTGTGGCTTTTCATCCAGCCATGGCTTGTCTCCGCCACCCTTGTATTGCGTACGCAGGAAAGCGATGATTTTCAGGATTTCATCAGTGGACACCATATCTGGGTTGCCAGCGAGTTGCTTATGCCAAGTTGCCATACCACCATTGGTACCACCAGCGATCGTCTCGAACATACCCTTGTCAGTGCTGTGCTTGTTATATTGCCAGCGGTCATCAGTAATGGAAACTGCTACCAGGCCATCACCATTTGGGCCGTGACAGGCAACACAGGAATACAGAGCGAACTTCTTTTTGCCTGCCTTGGCCTTTTCTGGATCAGCCGCGTAAATCTTGGTGTAAGGGTTCACACAGGTTTCCAGGAACTGCTTGGCTTCAGGGGTATCGTCATCTGTCACCTTGATATTCAAAGGACTATTATCCTTGGTGGATACCAGGTTGCAGGCTGCGTTTGCCTGCATGGGCAATGTCAGTCCGGCCAAGGCCAGGACGGAAGCTGCCAGGGTTGCTTTGATCACTCCACGGTTCAACATACTTTCTCCTTGCTTTTTATATAAACTACTTAAATCTAGATCCGGCTGTTATAAAAGATTCTCAGCCTGTATTGCTTTAACGCGTTATCGATACACTCGTTGACGCCGTCCATGAAAAATACTATTCAAATTTAGGAACAGCATCACCCCTATTTTTGGATTTTTTCTCGATATCGTCGCCTTCAATCACTGGTACATGCGGAATACCATACTCATCGAGAATCTTGATGATGTTGTCATGCTGGCGGTCGAGCGCGCCTTGCAACATCGCCAGGCGTTCCTTGTCACGCTTGCGCACAGCCAAGGAAATATTCCAGTATTCCTTGCCATGGATATTTTCCTGTTCGTACTCTGGCGCTGGCACCACCACCAAAGGAATGGAAGCCTTCTTGGCGTAATAGCCTGCAATCGGCCCCCACAAGATGGCAACGTCAATATCACCCTTGATCAAGTCATCAATCACAAAACTGGGTGGCAGATTGAGATCGCGTTGAATACGATAAGGGCGCGAATTACCCAGCAAGCCCTTATCATCAAGCGGACGGGAAGGAGGAGTCTGCCCCACTACGCCGATGATGCCTTTACGCAGGTCTGGGGAGTCCCAGTCCTTGATGTCATAACCGCTATCCTTGCGGTAAACGAATACATAGCCAGAACGGTAATACGGCTTGGATGTCATCACCATATCATTACCGGTAACCGTGCCAATGATCACGTCGCAACGTCGCGCGTTCAATGTATTTCTGATAAAACCCATGCGGTCATACCAGAACTGATAAGACAGAGTCTTGCCAAGATCCTTGGCCAGCAACTCTGCGATCTTGTTCTCAAACCCTTCTTGCTTGCCGTTGGAATAAGGCAAGTTGTCATAGTCTGCACAGACTTTTAATTCATCAGGATTGTCTTGACGCACGGGCAAACCGCCACGCCCTACTTCGCTATCCACTTCCAATGTATTGGTGGCAGCACCTGCCATGGCCAATTGGCTGATACTTACCAGCGACAGCACTAGTGAAACCTTTTTCAGTGTTTTCAGCATTGCTTGCTTCCTTCAAAATTGATAAGCCAACTAACTACTTACTTATCAAACATAAAAAGCACCCTACCGATCGGCAGGGTGCTTATGGCACTAACTTGACATCAAGCTTGAATCTTCTGCATCAACACAGAGGATTACAGGCTGAAAATGTTCAGTGCGCCGCCGCCAGGAGCAGCATTCCACTCTTTCAGTTCCTTGTAACCACCAGCTGCACCCAGTGCGTCTGTTTCGTTCTCAAGACCCAGGTTCATCGCTACGCCAGCCCAACCGCCGATACCGGACAGTACGCCAACGTATTGCTTACCCTTGTGGCTGTAGGTGAATGCGTTACCGATCACACCAGAACCAACCTGGAATTTCCACAATTCCTTACCGGATTGTGCGTCCAGCGCCTTGAACCAACGATCCAGTGTGCCGTAGAACACGAGATCAGAGGCTGTTGTCAGTGCGCCACCCCAAGCAGAGAATTTCTCCTTGTTGTACCACTTGGCCTTGTTGGTCATTGGATCGTAAGCAGCGAAGCCACCCATTACGCCATCAGGACCAGGGAACATGGTCAATGTAGCGCCAACCCATGGTTGACCAGCAATGTACTTGGACTCAACTGGCTCGTATGTCATACATACGTGGTTGAGTGGGGAGTACATCAGGCCAGTACGTGGGGAGTAAGCAGCAGGCTGCTGGTCCTTGGTACCCAGAGCGGAAGGGCAAATGCCCTTGGCGTTGTAATCCTGGTGAGTAGAGTACTTGCCATCCTTAGCAGGCACACCAGTCTTCAGATCAACACCTGTTGCCCAGTTGACGAATGGGTGTACCTTTTGCGCAGCAATCAGCGTACCGGTGCCAGCTTCCCATGTGTAGGCAAAGCCGTTGCGGTCATGGTGCCATGCATAAGTCTTGCCACCCTTGTCGAACAGGATCACTTCGTTAATACCGTCATAATCCCACTCGTCGTGAGGAGTCTTTTGCATACCCCACTTCGCCATACCAGTATCCAGGTCACGAGCGAACACAGTCATGGACCACTTGTTGTCGCCAGGACGAACGTCCGGGTTCCAAACAGATGGGTTACCAGTACCGTAGTAGACCAGGTTGGTCTTAGGATCATATGGCCACCAGCCCCATGTGGAGCCACCACCGTGCTGCCAGCCGTCCTTGACAGCTTGTGGCTTGAGCCATGTCTTCACGCCCAGGTCTTTTTCAGGGAATTTCAGCTTGTCGATAGGCAGTGGCTTGAAGGAACCGCCTTCCTTGTTACCACCGTTCACGTCTTCATAAACAGACAGAGCGCTGTACTGAGGATTGTCCTTGTTGAAGTCAGCGCCGATCAGTACGTCGCTGTCAGGGCCGGTACTCCATGCCTTCCATGCCAGGGAACCGTCCTTGATATTGTAGGCAACCAGGAAGCAGCGAACACCGAATTCAGCACCGGAACAACCTGTCAGAACCTTGTCCTTGATCACGTGCGGAGCGTTAGTGTTGGTCGCGCCAACCTTGGGATCGTTTACCTTCACATCCCAAACCTTGGCGCCAGTCTTCGCGTCCAGAGCAACCAATGTACCGTCGTTCTGTTGCAGGAAGATCTTGCCATCGCCATAACCCAGACCGCGGCTAACGTTATCACAGCACAAAACGGCTTGTACGGATGGATCTTGCTTAGGGAAATATGCCCAAACAATCTTTTGATTATTGTTCAGGTCAAGTGCGTATACGTTATTAGGGAATGCTGTGTGAACATACATCATGTTCCCAAGCACAATGGGGGAACCTTCGTGACCACGGTTCACACCAGTTGCAAATTGCCAGGCAGCCTTCAGGTTCTTGACGTTACCCTTGTTGATCTGATTCAACGTGCTGTAACCCTGGTTGTTGTGTTGACCCCGTGGGTGAACCCAGTTATTAGGGTCCTTCATCGCAGCTTCTTGGTCAGCGGCAGCAGAAGCGACCATTGGCAGTGCCAAGGTCATACCGAATGCCATACCAAGCGCCAGCTTGATTTTGCTCATCTCCATTTTTATAAATCTCCATAGTGATACTACTAAGGGTTTAACAAGACCCAGCCCCGCATATACCTGATCCCATTTATAATTATGGTCTTCCGCAGCATAGTTGAGACTTTGTCCCTCACTCACCTTTTCCGTGAGTAGATTGCATCTTAGTGCAGGAAAAAATGTTTTGCAATACTCCATTTACATTTTACTTACAATTAAATAATTCCTAAACTCTCTGAGACAATTTCCCAAAAAATCCCAAACATCATCCCGGAATGACCAAGGAAACACTAATGAGCCATGCCCTTTTCCCCGAAATCCAGCCTTACCAACACGCCATGCTGGCCGTTACGTCCCTGCATTCCATTTATTACGAACAGTCAGGAAATCCGGACGGCCAACCAGTAGTATTTCTGCATGGCGGCCCTGGCAGCGGCTGCAATCCAGGCCATCGTCGCTATTTTGATCCTGCCCACTATCGCATCATCCTGTTGGATCAGCGCGGCTGCGGGCGCAGCACGCCGCAAGGGGAAATTCGGGAAAATACTACTGCCGACCTGGTAGAGGACCTGAACAAGCTACGCCAGCATCTGAGCATTGATCGTTGGCTGGTATTTGGCGGCTCCTGGGGCAGCACGCTTGCCCTCAACTATGCCTTGGCATATCCACAACATATAACAGGCCTGATACTGCGTGGTATTTTCCTGAGCCGCTCAAGCGAACTGGATTGGTTCTTGCGGGATGTACGGCAATTTTTCCCTGAGGCCTGGGAGAAATTGCTCAGCTACCTGCCGCAAGCAGAGCAGCATGATCCTCTCCGGGCATTTGCCAAGCGCGTATTTGCCGACGATCCCGCTGTTAGCGAACCGGCCGCCATTCACTGGAATGCGTTCGAATCCAGCATCATGACGCTCCAGCCCTACAGCCCGGAGAATCAGTCCACCGTCCCTAAAATCGAACTAGCGCGTGCACGCGTGCAGATTCATTACATAGAAAACCAATGCTTTGTCGGGCATCGCGACTTGCTGGCCGAAGCTGCCTCGCGCCTGCAAAATATCCCCACCATCATTGTGCAGGGACGTTACGACATGGTATGCCCACCTCTTACTGCCCATGAATTGCATCAGGCTATGCCGCATGCGGAATTCCACATGGTTCCAGATGCAGGGCATTCCGGCATGGAGCCCGGCACCAGAAGCGCACTGATTGCCGCGACAGAAAAATTCAAGCAAGCTTCCTATTCAGCAAGCCTGCGGGAGCAATAGTTGGCATTCAAATTTTTCAGAGTCAGGGATTTAGGCAGCCATCCCACCCTGCACAAATCACGACGTGCCTATGCGCGGCAGCGCTACAGCACGCCGTTCTTCGTGCTACGCGAAACATTGAGCAGCTTCCAGGCATACAACGGTTTCGGTATTTCGGCTTCGCTGTCCTTCTATGCCACGTTCGCATTGATTCCGCTGATTGTGCTGATGTTCTTTCTGCTGAGTCATTTAGTGGTGTCCTCCAATTACGCCACCGTCAAGCTGGCCATCATCGTCAGCAACCTGATGCCCAACCTCAGCAACCGCATCATGGTCGAGGTCTACAATGCCTCGCAGCACAAGGCCGCCTGGGGCGTGTTCGGCTTTATCGCCATGTTCTGGCTGGCCGTGCCGCTCGCAGGCGCGTTGCGCTCGGCGTTCCATACCATCGCCAGCGTCCATGAAGCGCCTTCCTTTCTGCGGCGTCAGTTCAAGGATATCCTCGGCGTGCTCGGCATCTTGCTCATGTTCTTCCTGTTCACCATCCTGGGTCTGGGCGTGGAAAAAATCATCGGCATCGTGGAGCCGCACATGGCGCGTTCCAGCGCCAGATACATCAACTCCGCCACCTCGATCATACTCACCACCCTGCTGACCGCAGTGTTCTACCGCGTCTATTTTCCGGTGCGCCTGCGCCTCTCATACATCATGATCGGCGCTATCGTCACCGCCATCCTCTGGCTCGCCATGCGCCCGGCTTTCAGCCTGTTCCTCTCTGTCAACCCGGCCTATGGCGCAGTCTTCGGCGGCATGAAAAATCTGTTCATCTCCATTGCCTGGCTGTATTACACCTTTGTCGTTTTCATGCTCGGCACCACCCTCATTGCCACTTTGCGCAAAAAAGATGTGCTGCTACTACAGGGGTTGTTTGACCAGATGCCGGAAGACAAGGCTACCTACCTGGAAGAGCTGATGGAGCGTTACGGCCGGACATTCCGCAAGGGAGACTATATATTTAGGATCAACGACAGCAGCCACGACCTGTATTACCTGGTATCAGGCCGCATCAAACTCATGCTGGAAAACCGCCTGCTGCGCGAACTTGAAAGCGGCGATTACTTCGGTGAAATGGCCTTCCTCACCCAAACCCCGAGAGTAGCGAACGCCATCGTGGTATCCGACGAAGCCAAGGTCGTGGTTATCAGCGCGGAAAATATCGAAACCCTGTTCATGGGCGAGCCGCGCATCACCATGAATTTCCTCAGGCAAATGGCCATCCGCCTGCAAAACAATCATGTGCCCGGATCCGCCTGATCTGTTTCCATATCCATGCCGGGTTAAGCCCGGCGTGCTGCCAATATCTACCAGACAGAAAACAATACTGTAAAACCAGATATATAAGCATGGGAGCGTGCGCTAGCTATCCGCCCACATCCTTAGCAGATTGTGATACACCCCGGTCAGGCGAATCACTTCCGGATCCTTGCCGCCGCGCTCGGCAACAATCGCTTGGATGCTTTGGTCGAGATGGAACAACAAAGTCCGCTGCGCATCGTCGCGCACCATGCTTTGCATCCAGAAAAAGGAAGACACCCGCGCGCCGCGCGTGACCGGCGTCACATGATGCAAACTGCTGGAAGGGTATAACACCATATGGCCCGCAGGCAGCTTCACTTCCTGCTTACCAAATGTATCCTCGATCGTCAGCACACCGCCATCGTAATCTTCCGGTTCGGAGAAAAATAAAGTGGCCGACAAATCGCTGCGGATACGGAAATTGGTACCACGCAACTGGCGGATAGCATTATCCACATGCGTGCCGAACGACTGCCCGCCCGCATAACGGTTGAATAAGGGGGGAAATACTTTAAGCGGCAAAGCGGCGGAAATAAACAGCGGATTCATACCCAAGGCATCCTGGATCAGGTCGCCTACCTGCCGCGCCACCTGGGAGCCTTCCGGCAACTGCATATTATTCTTGGCCAATGCAGACTGACTGCCGGATGTCACATTGCCATCCACCCACTCCGCCACATCCATCAACTGCCTGCACTGTGCGACCTGCTCCTTGGTCAATACTGCTGGAATCTCGATCAGCATGTCTCTTGATACCTTTAAACAAAAAAATCCCTGCCAGAATTCTGGCAGGGATTCCTACTTAAATCAAAATGATTCAGGTTTAGAAGTGGTAAGTAGCATTCAACAGCGCGGAACGGCCTGGCGCCATGACAGCGAAAATACCAACGTGCGATGCATCGTAAATGCGCTCATTGGTCAGGTTCAACACATTCAAGCGCAAGGATAGCTTTTGGTTAACCTGGTATGTCGCTGAGGCATCCCAACGCCATGTAGGATCAAAATACATGGTGTTGGCATCATTGACATAGCGCTTGCCAGTATAGGTAGCTCCACCACCAACAGAGAGTTCTGGCGTTACCTTATACATAGTCCACAACGAACCAGAGCGCTTGGCAATGAACTTGGATTGATTGCCAGAATAGTCAGCAGTTGCACTAGACTTGAAACTATCCAGAACTGGATCCATAAACACTATACCGCCCCATACCGACCATTTATCGGTAATGTTGCCTGCAGCGCCCAGATCAATCCCCTCGACACTATTATCTCCAACCAAAGCATTTGAGTTAGTGGCTGCATCATATGCTCGCGCGTCAGTCTTTTTGGTTTTGAAGATTGCAGCAGTCAACGAAAGCCTGTTATCCAGAATATCCCACTTGGTACCAAGCTCAATCGCTCTTGTCCTCTCAGGTGCCACATTCATATTACCAGCAAACAAGCGCCCACCAGCCACACCGTCTGCCCCTCCACTTTGTCCTGCGGTCTCACCTGTGGGGTTGGTGGATGTTCCGATATTAAAGTACACACTGCCGTTAGGTGCGGGTTTATATAACAATCCCGCCGCATAGTTGAACATCCGATCGCTACGGTGAACAGTTGGATTACCTGTATCGACAACACGATAATAATCCAGGCGGACACCTACATTTGCCTGCCATTGCTCATTGAAATGAATGGTATCGCTCACATACCAAGCACGAGTATTGAATTTAAAAGGATCACCATATCCTGTACGACTGAATGGCGCACCAGGCGCACCTACAGGGCTAGGATTGTACAAGCCCGTTGTGCCCTCAGTGGCTCCAGTGGCTGTGTAGCCCCCATCAGACAGCTCTTCCTTACTGATTTCAAACCCTGTCGCAACATTATGCTTCATGCCCCACAAATCCAAACTACCGAAATAATCGGTCTGGTTGAGATAACCTTCGGACAATCTACGGCCACCACGATAGCATTGGCTTACCACACCATTGGCATAAGCAGTTTGCTTTTGAGCATTACTCACACTATTACCGCATCCACCAAATGTTGGCCGGGTAAAAATGTATTCATTGGTAGAGCGAGTGTATGTTGAAGTATTGCGCAAGGTAAAACCATGATCGAAATCATGTTCCAGCCTTAACGTAATCTGATCGACATTCTGCTCGCGGAAGTCACGATCCTTGAAACCGTAGAAATTGTCACGATCAACACGCGGTGGCTTTTTCAATGTACCACCAGTATCAAAAGGAAGTCCTTGATCGGGAATATCATCCGATTCAAAGTGGTAAAAGCTGACATTGGCACGAGTGGCTGTATTCAGGCCAATCGCCAATGCTGCTGCAATCCCCTTGCGCTCCAACTCTACAGACTGGCGGCCTGCGACGTTGGCATCGTGATGCATCAGATTAACGCGCAAAGCAACTTCATCAGTGATCGCCCAGTTAGTATCCAAAGTCAGACGCTTGGTCTGATCGGTACCCCAAGTCACGCCAGCAGTAGTGAAATCTTCTGCTTTGGGTTTCTTGGTCACCATATTGATAACGCCGCCAGTAGAACCACGGCCACTTTGCATGGAGCCTGGCCCCTTAATAATTTCCACAGACTCAAGGTTGAAAATTTCGTGCGAGAAACGGCCTACCTGACGAATACCATCCACCATGATATCGGTACTGGCCTCATATCCACGAATGAACGGGCGATCACCTAGCGGTGTGCCGCCTTCGCCTGCGCCCAAGGTTACGCCCGGTGTGGTGCGCAATACTTCGGTCAGCGACACCAAGCCACGCGCCTGAATCAACTCTTCATTGATGATGGTGATGGACTTAGGCGTGTTCAACAGCGGTTCCGTGAATTTAGGTGAAGAAGCACGATCAACCTTATAGCTTGCTTCTTTCTTGGCTGAAACACTGACTTCCGGTAACGCCCCTTCTTCCGCCGCACTCGCCATGCCCGACAGGGCCACTGCAACTGATGTGGTCACTGTCTTCAAATAAAACTCTTGCTTGGACTTCAAAATCCCATCTCCTGACAACTTCATTAACAAGGCGACGAATCTAAATAACAATAGTTATTATTTCAAGTATATTTTGCAATTTTATTGCCATATATGGCAATTTGTTGCAAACAAACAACACAATATCCATATAAAAATTATGGAATTTTATTTACAATATTGCCCCTCAGTTACGTTTGCCATGCATAGGGAATTGGATTTAACCTCTTCACTTCCTTGATTTTTTGCTATCACATCATTGCGAGAGTTTTGCCGTGTCACAGATCGTCGTTGCCGCTTTATATAAATTTGCCAGCCTGCCCGATTACAAAGACCTGCAGCCGGGTTTGCTGGCCTTATGCAATGCCCAGCACATCAAAGGCACTTTGCTGCTCGCTGAAGAAGGCATTAACGGCACTGTTGCAGGCAGCCGCATGGCTATTGATACGTTGCTGACCTATCTGCGCCAGGATGCCCGCCTGAGCGATATCGAGCACAAGGAATCGTTCACCGATGAGATGCCGTTCTACCGCATGAAGGTGCGGCTCAAGAAAGAAATCGTGACCCTGGGCGTAGCCGGCATAGACCCAAACAAGACAGTGGGCACTTACGTCAAACCAGAAGATTGGAATGCGATCATTTCCGATCCGGACGTAATCGTCATTGATACGCGCAATGATTATGAATATGACATCGGCACCTTTAAGGGCGCGATCGACCCGGCGACAACTACATTCCGTCAATTTCCAGACTATGTGAAAAACAATCTGAATCCAGCCAAAAATAAGAAAGTCGCCATGTTCTGTACTGGTGGCATTCGCTGCGAGAAAGCCAGCGCTTATATGCTCCAACAAGGCTTTGAAGAGGTATATCACTTGCAAGGCGGCATCCTGAAATATCTGGAAACCGTGCCTGAGGAAGAAAGTTTATGGGAAGGTGAATGCTTTGTGTTTGACCAGCGTGTGGCAGTCAAACACGGCCTGGAAGTTGGCGATTACGACCAATGCTTCGCCTGCCGCCACCCTGTGTCAGCAGCAGATATGGCCTCCGAGAAATACGCCAAAGGCATTTCCTGCCCACACTGCTATGACAAATTATCACCAGAAAAACGCGCCAGCATTGTAGAACGCCAAAAACAGATCGAACTAGCCCGCCAGCGTGGTGAGGAACACATCGGCGACAATGTACGCCAATATTCGGCGGTACATAAACAGAACAAGCTCAGGAGAAAGCCCACTAGTGAAGGCTGATGCAATATTTGGGTACCAGAAGGCCAACTTACCCACGTTTTACGCCATACATTTGCGAGCCTTTTCATGATGAACGGCGGCAACACAACATCACTAAATCTACAACGCATCCTTGGCCATAGCTCAATCATGATGACAATGAGATATGCCCATTTATCACCTGAGCACTTGAGAGACGCCAAAACGCTCAATCCTTTAAATTAAACTGGACACTTTATGGACATTGAATAATAGAAAGGGGTTACGAATGAACGTAACCCCTTGGTACTTTGGTGGGCCCAGCAGGACTTGAACCTGCGACCAACGGATTATGAGTGGATAAAATCCGCCATAATATCAATATGTTAGAATGGAATCACTTTAAAATTCGACTATTAGCCTACCTGTCTTTACTTGAGTTTACCTCAAATTACCCTTGAATTGCGGCAAAATTGCGGCATAAAAACAGCCTCAACCATCGCCCAATATCGAGTCCTATTATCTCATCTTCATTATGTGAAATACAAAGGCAGTAGCATCCAAATAATTTTGATGCAGTCAGTTTATATTCATCATTGGTATCTATACATGACTCTACATTCAATGGAGTGCAATGTCATGACAAAGTTACTTTCCCCCGCCGAACTGTCTTCAATCATCGGCTTGGCAGTTCAAACCATTTATAACAGAATCAGCACTGGGGGATCATTACCGCGCCATATCAAATTAAACAGACTGGTCAAATTTCCCATTGAGGATGTCCAAATATGGATTGATACTCAATGTTCATCTGCTAATGAATTACCACACTTACCCCGCAAACGCGGCAGACCATCCAAGGCGGAAAGCATTCGCTTCAAGATGAACAAGCATCACTGACTTCACTCACCATCCGTTTGGTTTATCCCCACGCAAACACTACTGAAGTCAAAGCAGGAAAACATACTACCCCCCTGGGAATAATACAGGGCGTCTGGTTTCATTGGACCACTACAGGGAGAGTTGGAAACCGATTCCTCTCCTCCTTATTGTTTCCCATGTTTCCGAGAGGCAATCAATTATTTACCGAGAAGTGGCTATGAAAACAGCTTTGCAATCTGCGCCATGGGCAGGAACAGCCGAAGCGGCGTTTGCTGGAACGGCTGAAAGTCAAAATGCCGGTAAAAGCTTTCGGCCCGCTCGTTTTTCGCGTCTACGATCACCGCCATGGCCGCAATCTGCTGTGCAGCCTCCAAGCTGCGGCGCAGGGCATCGACCAGCAGGAACTCCCCGACACCCTGACCGCGCGCTGCGCGATCTACCGCCAGCCGTCCCAACAGCGTGACGGGCAACTGACCGTAGCGTGGCAGCCGCTTCATGAGGTCTGATGGCAGTTCGTCAACAGGGATGATCGATGACGAAAGGGTATAAAACCCGATCACCTTCGGATCGTTCGGCTGTGTTAGCACAAAAGGTGCGGCCACCCGCTTTTCAGCGTCCTGCCGTGCCTGCTCGCGCAGATAACGATTCAGGTCTTCATGACCACAATCGAATGACTTGCGCTCATGGGTCTTGGTCAGCGGACTGATGTGCTCCGGGGCAAGAATAAGCGTCAATCACAACCCCGCCTTCTGACGGTAGCTTTGGACAGCCTTTTGCAGGCGTGGCCCCGGTTCAGAAGGCGTGAGTAGCGCGCTCACGAACGCTACCTGTTCTTCGCGGCTCAGTCGAATGACCTCGTGCTCCTGCACAATCTTCGCGGCGGCCTCTTGCGTGCTGTCGATAACGAGTTCGCTCAGGGTGCGCCCAGTCAGGTTGGCTGCACGCTGGAAAAGGTCCTTCTGATCGCTGGACACGCGCGCTTCCAGCCGCGCATTGCGCGGCTTGCCTTGAGTTTCAGGTGTTTGTATCATGGTTGACCTCACAGGAAGTTGGTTCAAATTCCGCCTTTTAATGTACGCCACATGTCCGTACGCGTCAATATAAACCTCATTCAACACCCCCCATGTTCAGTAGCGCAAGTTTGTACAAGATGGTGACCCGCACATCGATAGGCCTTGCTTCTGTATTTTATATTCATGGCCACAGCCAGGTGTAATCACCCATCTCCGATACAGGGCCATGGAGGTGATGGGAGCTGCGATACTGGATCCTCCCCCTGCACATGCCGCGTGCTGCTTGGACATTGCATGATTTGATTACTGGTATCGCTCAGTCATGTATAGTCGTTTACATGATTGTTAGAGCAAGGGTTCAGCATGGAGACCATCAAGGAAGAGACTACCACCTTAAGCAAGGAGCTTAAGTCCTTAAAAAAACTTTTCAGAAGAATTTATTATCAGGAAATTGTAATGGTAATTCTTGTATATACCCTGTTACTTAAGGATATGGGTGTTATGAATTTTGTGGCCCCGGCATTTTGTAAGTGATGCCAGTTATTTTTCCACGATGCCAATCATTTCTTGCGTGACCAATCGATGCCCTGCTCGGGTATGCGGGTATGCGATGGACATTGGTGAATACGGGAACAGATGACCCAATACCGCTACCGTTGTGAAATGCCCCCACAACCATACCCGCCAACCGGGGTCTTGGGCACCCATGCAAGACTGATTTGTTGGTCGCTAAAACCATTCCTTGTAGAAAGCGATCAGGAATTCCGTGCTGAGATCCAGCCCGACAGTGTCAGGCAGGACGGCGTCAATGGAACAGTGCGGGCAAATGGCGGTTTGTCCGTTCAGGTTCGATCGCTCCTGGGTTGGCACATTGGCCAGCCAATCCGTCCATTGATGAATGGCTGTGGGTGGATAGCGTTCGTGACAATGGCCACATACGCATAGCGTGCTCGCTTCAATCGCCATGCGATGAAATGTCACATGCTGATGCGCTGCCCTTACTGATGTCATATTTGTCATTTCACCGTTGTCTTTGCACTATTTGCCTGATGAGCATTACTCTCCAGCATAAGTTTAGCAATATTCCTTTGCGGATACCCAGCCCATTGCAGTGAGTCAAGCCATGCATCAGGCATCAGAATCCAGGTGATGGCTATCCTCCACCAACACAGCCATTAGCTTGCCATGCACAAACAGCTTCTCCCGCCCGATCTGTATTTCCCTCAATACGCCTACTTCGGGACTGGTGAGTTGTTTCAGGTAGATGGAGGCGGTTTGACGCTGGGCGATGTGGTGTTCGACCAGGGTGCTGATGCGACAGTAAGGATGTGCAAAGAGGAGTTGCATCAGTTCAGGACTGTAGAGGTGCGGCAGCTGGGTCTGGATGTGCTGTTCGGTGGTGGTGATGAGTGCTCGGATGGCGGCAATCTTAGCGCAGGTCCAGTGTGCGCTTTGTGTGATGCCGTCGAGGATGAAGTGTATCCAGTCTTCCCAGCGGTCTGTGGCGGTGATGTGGTTGAGTAGGCGGTAGTAGTGGTCCTTGTGTTGGAGGATGTAGCGGCTGAGGCAGAGGATGGGCAGGGTCAGTAGTCCTTGGTCCACGAGATATAGGAGGTTGAGGATGCGTCCGGTACGGCCGTTGCCGTCATGGAATGGGTGGATGGCTTCGAATTGGTAGTGGCTGATGGCGAGTTTGATCAGGGGGTCGGTGTCGTCTTGGCGGTGGAGGTATTGTTCCCAGTTGCCCAGCAGGTCGCGAATGATGGGTTCGCCTGCGGGCGGGGTATAAAGGATGTCGCCGTGTTGGTTTTTGATATTGGTGCCGGGGACTTTGCGGATGTCCATGATGGTGCCCTTGAGGTGGCTGCACAGGTCAACGGCGGTGTTGCTGCATAGGGGGCGGTGCTGGAGTTGCAGGAATCCCTGCTGCAGGGCGGTGTGGTAGCGCAGTGCGTCCTGGGTGGCCTGGTCTGCTGCCTGGGCTTGATGCACATATTGGAACAGTCGGTCGGTGGTGGTGACGATGTTTTCTATGTCTGAGCTGTCGCGGGCTTCCAGGAGGGGAAGCAGGTGGATGAGGAGTTCGCGGTTGGGCATGCACTCCCCTGCCTGTTTCAGTTCTGCCAGTGCGACTCGTGCCTGGATGCAGGCTTTGAGGATGGGCCGGGTTTCGATCTGGGCGTGTGCCGGTGGCAGCAGGGGCAGGTGGTTGTAGGGTTTGTCGGGGTGCCAGTGCATGTGGGGCCTTTCTAGCGCGTCAATCAGGGCATGGGTGGGTTAGACATCGCCACAGAATATGTCGATTATTGCTTGGCTTGTGTACATGTTACTGCGTTATGTGGTGGTACACCATGGGGATGTCAGGCGTTCAGCTGGCGTCTTCTGCGCATCTGTTCATTGGGGTGGCCCTGTTATAATCCGCCGATAGATGACGCGCTTGTGATCATGGTGTGATGAGTGGATATCAAGGGGATGGGGGATGGTGAAGTCGGAGCTGGAGCAAAGGCTGGCCAGGCGATTCGAGTCGTTGAAGCTACAGGATGTGCGCATGGCGCTGGATCTGATGCTGGGGGCCATGAGCAAGACGTTGGCGAATCAGGAGCGTATCGAGATTCGCGGGTTTGGGAGTTTTATGATCAATCATCGTCCTGCCCGTAGGGGCAGGAATCCGAAGAACGGTCAGCAGGTGATGGTGCCGCCCAAGGTGGTACCGCATTTCAAACCGGGGCTGGAGTTGAGGCAACGGGTAAATATCGTGCCTGAGGCTGCCGAGGTGGAGCGGTTGGTGGCTTAGTCAACATGCGCCACAAGCCTAAAATCAGAGAGCGGGATAGGATTCTGGCTTCTACCTGACCACTTGGATCTAGTGATTTGAATCAGACAGGTATGCTTTTGCCATATTGACTTCCAGCTGATTGACTTTCTCTCGCAGCAGGTTTCTGACGCCCTCTATTCCAAGATTGATACCCACAGGCTCAAGTCCTTCGTCTGTTAAGGATATTGGCCAGTCAAGCAATCTATGCCTGATCATTTCGTAGGTCATATAGGGCATGACATGCTGGATCGTATTGAAGATATCCTGAATGGTTTTATTGCCATGCTCAGTAAACCACCAGAGATCAAAAATATCCCTGGACTTCACCCGTCTGGTCAAGACCATGCATTTTGTGAAAAACAGTCCGTCCAGATCCAGCACATTCACATGCCCATATTTTGAAGTGGAGAATGCCTGGATCGCTTCACGTTCTTTCACATCTTCACCGAGCGTGAAAAAAGTGACTTTCACTTCCCCCACAAGCCAGTCCTGATGGTGATCCAGTAAATTGATCCCTTCGTTTTCCGCCTCCTGGATTGCCGTCACATCCGTCTGCATGCTGACTGAATGAGATTGCGATAATCTGGAGATTATGTCTTTGATGCTGGTTGTCGGTAATTTAAACCCCAGAAACCCAAAATCCAGGTCTTCAGATACCCTGTGCGTGACATGGTAAGCCATCGCAGTACCGCCCACGAACAGGAAGTCTTCAATGCTTTCCAATTTGCATATTTCATCCAGCAGATGCTTGGTGTCCTTACGCATAAGCTGCCTTGATATTGTTCAGCATGTCTTTCTGTAAACGGTAACGTGCGTCCTTGATTTCGGGGCGAATCCTCTCCAAGGACTCCTCGACCGTATTGATGCCGTGCAAATCTGCCAACATCAGGAGATCCTTGAATGAGGCATTCACCAACCTGGCGTAAAGCATCGCTCTATCATTTTTTTTCGAAGGCGCTGACCACACGGACAATCCGTGATCCAGGCGAGGGAAAGGTGACTGTTTGACAGCCGCTATGGAATATCCCAGTACCGTCGCGATACGTTCGATAGAGTCCAGATTACCCCCACGACGTTTCATCCTGGAGAGATTCTCTTCAGTCATGTGAGCCTGTTTGGCCAGTTCTTTCTGAGACATGCCTTGCTTTGCCGCAACCTCAATGAGCGTATTCACGATTGCACTCATGACCGCACCTTCTCCAATGAACTCAGATCAATTCTATCAAAATTGATCTATAAATCAATTTATCCAAGCCACGACCAAGACAAGAGATTTACTGGATAACAACCCACTGTTATTCACCATGTTATCCGGCTGCACTAAACGCAGATGACTGTCCACGATTTAATCCGGAACTCCCAATCCAATTTTCGCCTCCCCAAACACCCTCTGAATCACAGTGACTCTTGGCCTGGTACTACGTATAGGCACCAGCACGGATTTTTGTGCATAAAATTTTCATTTGCTGACAGTGGAAGGGATCTTTGTCTAACACAGTGACTGATCGGACGTTTGAGATGGCGGAAGCTCGGTTACTCTGCCGTGCAACCTCGGTAGCTAACCAATCAGGGCCAACGGCAAACAATGGCATTGGGGTTGATGTCTCACTGCTTACTGTCCCGTGCACAGTACATACCTCTCGACCAAGGTGAGTGTGATGCCGGACGCCTACCCTGCCCCCATCCACTTCACGGCGCGAGTCGGATGCTGTACAGGAAGCGAGTATCGCGGTGTACCAATCCGTGTGATTTGTTGTGACACGAATTGGTACACGATCAAGATCCAATTCAAGTACAGCGAATGGCCCAACCCACGACTCTACAATCGGTACAGTATTTGATCAGAAATCACAGCCTGGTGACGAATGCCTGCGCATGCTCCTACCGCCCCAGCGGCGTGTAGCATGGCAGAAGCGGAGGACATGTCCCCCACCTCTACACCATCACACCGCCCACTGTTCCATGGCCACGCCGTCGTGAACACGAATCTACCACCTTCAGTATCTTGTTCCTGATTGCTTGTTGAAACACGGCGCCGAATGCGCGATCGTCATGCGGAACGATGCCTGCTTTCTTCGCAGCAGTGTGATGTCTTCACCTGACACTGGTCACCATTGCTTTGCCCTGATCCCGTGAGCGCTGGTTGAACACCAAACCGAGCGTCAATTTGTTCACCAGTTCTTGATTCATGCTGATGTCCAGTTGGTACACCGCCCTGATCGTAGTGTCGAGCTTAAATGGTACTGATGCATTGAGCAGACCCTGGTGCAACAGCCTGGACAGCTCCTCGCCCGAGATTGGTGACAGATTTCCTTCAAGCAAAGAGGCAGGGATATGCAGCACCCCGGCGTACAGCACCGCCTTCACCCGAGGCGAGTCCCAGGTGTACAGCTTTGATGCGCTTTTATCGTAGTCCAGGATGTATGCCGCAATGGCATCTGCCCAGTTGTGGATCTTTGCAACACTTGTATCAAGATTCTTCATTCCCAGTCTCCAACTCAACAGGCCTTCGGAGTGTTCCGTCATGTACAGGCCAACAGGTACCGGGAACGTATAGGCACCGTGTCGGAATTTTGATGAAGCATTGTTGGAGGAATTTCCCACCAGCACCCAATACCCATTATTGAGGTATGGGTGATTGATCTTCGACCCCTATATCCGGGATTACAAATCCAAGTCCAATTTCCCTCCCCTAAAAACCACCTGCCGAGACATGCGGAGCTCCCCCCCCTAATCATCCCCAAACTCCTCCCATGCGGAAGACCCCCCCCTTATCACTTTATTTGTCCCCTTAAATCACCCCTCCAATCCACCCTCTCCAATCCCCCGCTCTGAGGTATGACTGCCGGGCCACTTTCCTGCGATGAGCTTCTTTCCTGCCGGGCTGCCTCCGTGCGCCAATTGACCCGGAATTGGTATCGGCGAAGCATGCCCTAGCCGCCCGCAGCCGGAATAGGGCTGTATGTGGTATTGAACTTGGATACCGTCTGCGGGCTATTTCGATGCCCAATTATTGGCCGATGTTGGGCGCAGTGCCTGGTATTGGTGTGGTGATTTCTGTATACGCTGGTGGATGAATATTGGACTCCGGTGCGGCGTCAGCAATGGACAAGCACGGCTCATTGAGGCTCACGCACTGGCCTATACCGCGCACATTTCTGTATTGATCGGCGTGTACGATGCACCCCTGTTGTATCGACCTGGCGGTGAATATTGCCCCCGGTTTGCTTGCGCAATCGAGCTCCTGCGGGCTGGTGGGCTATGCCCATTGGAGGCGTATTGGAGTGGGGATCATGAGATCAACCTCCGCTGATGCAACGGTGTACACCCTGGGCATTGATGCGTGAATGAGGAATACAGTATCGATGTCCAATGCGGGTATAACCTGTATACGACACCGCAGGCTGGTGGGTGAAATGTGGGATATATACACGACTGACGCTGGTGGCCGGAGGCCAGAACCTGGGTCAATACGAGGGGTATCGGGCGCCAATATTGACGATGAATCTCTACAGAAATACAACAGGGATGGATACCAGTAGGCGGCTGGTGGGGATGGCTCTCCCCTGGCCCCGCGACGCAGATGACTATCGTCCTCTGCTGCCAGTTCCGTTCGCTCTGCTCTCTGCACTGAGATGAGTGTCGGCGGCTATCGATCGATACCGGGCCTCGTATCGGCCCTGGCTCTCCCCGGGTAGCGTGGCGCGGCAGCGCTGAATGGGAGGTGAATATTGGGCAATGGCTGGTGGTGGAAATGGGCGGCTGATCCCCGACCCGGCCTTCGGCGCCGATCAAAAACAGGGGCTGGTGGGTGACATGCGGCAGTACGGCAGCGACATCGATACAGCGCAACGGGGGCCGATTTCCCACCAGCATCGCTTAGAAAAACATCGCGGTATGCGGAGGATTGCCGGGCCACTTCCCTGTGCTGAGGGGCTATCCTGCCGGGCGGACTTCGGGGCGGGATGGGCTCCGATCAGTATATCCCCGGGTTGGGTACTACCCGCCCACCGATCGGCCGTGGGGTATGTAACCTGCCCCCGCTACGACTGGATTGGGGATGGATCGCCAGCAGCGGGGGCTAATACCAGGTGGCGTATTGGGGCGCGATGTTCTATTAGCCGATGGGGTATGGGCGTTTGATTCAGGGTAGCGATCGATGCTTGCGCATTGGCCCATGCATGATGGATAGGTCGATACTGGGCTGCGCCATGAGTGTCGATATGCAACATTATTCGCTGGTAGCGCAGCCTGATGAGTGTCCATCATGAACACTGATACAGAGCTCGCTGGTGGGTACGAAAGTATGCGAAGCGAAAGATAGCGGGCATCTATTTCGAACCCACGCTGGTGGCCGGAGGCCAATCATCGGAGATGTATACCCAAGCCCCTTGCGTACTGCATTACCCAACCTGGGCGTATTCATGGCTGATCCTTATAGGGATTCAATGCGTAGATCCGGCCCCCTGTATTAGCCAACCTAGGCGTATGGAACGCATTGCTGAATTGGAGTGCTGGTCGGATTGGCCCAGCTTAGTATACGCCGACCTGGGCGTATTGGTCACTGATCTGTAGCCAAGCTGGTGCGGTATCGGACACGGTCTGTATTGGATAACCTGCGCGGATTACTGATAGGCATCTCGGTCAGGAGGCTGCCCTGCTACAGGGTGGCGAGGTCAATTGGCCAGGGGACTTTCATTGGCATTGCTGGTGGTGATGAGGGTAGATACTGGACATTAGTGAATGCAGTAGGGGGAGCCGCCGGTATGTGCAAATGCAGAACGCATGGGGATGAGATATGAGCTTGCATTGGAGGCGGGTATTGATCCCGCGACGCTGCATCGCTGACGCGATCCGCTGCTAGTTTCGTTCACTCTGCTCTCTGCACTGAGAGGGAGGCAGGTGGCTATCAATCCCATGTTTCATATCGGCCTTGGCTTCGTCTTGGGTAGAGTGCGCGGCAGCGCTGTATGGGGTTGATATTGGGCACCGGCTGGTGGATTGATACGGTAGTGAAACCAATGCTTCCATTCCCCAATGGTGCTCTACCCGCACACCGTGCGGTCTTGCTTCTGTATTTGATATTGTTGCGATTGGTGTCGCTTGTTTCCCCACAACGCCAATCATTGTTTGACCTACAGTTGGTATGCCACATGCCATTGCAATTACTCGGCGCAGTTCGTAAAAATGCTTCGGTTTTTTGCATATCAGCATCACTTCTTCGAGCCCCTGAAAGAATACTGCCTCCTGCATTATGCCAACGTGGGAGCACTGGATGCCATGATGTGAGGTTTGGGTAGGTTTTGCGCCAGTAGCATGTTGCAAGCGCCAAGGCATATCCCCTATGGATGGCCATTTTTCTGGGAAGGTCATGGCGCTGGTGGCAGGGCAATGCGTATCTGCGATGGGCATTGGTGAATGCGGGAGCAGATGGCCCAATACCGCCCTCCCCGCCCACACCGAGATGTGGTCGGTGGCTATCAATTGATCTCCGAGCTTCGCCTTGGCCTCGCCCTGGGTAGGATGGCGCGTCAGCGCAATGTGACGGCGCGTTTGGAATATTGCTGGGGATGCGGAACCCAAGCGATTTTGCTGGATGCAAGTCCAGACAATACGCCGGGTTGATGGTCTCAGGTTGATTACTCGATAGCAGCTTGGTCGTCATTGCGTTCCGCCTCTAGTGATTTTCAAATGGCTGCATGCTCATCCCCGCCAACAGGGAGGCTTGGGCGGAAATGTCATGCATCAGGTACTGTATAGGCACAGGTTTGGATTTTTTGAGGGAAATTTTGAGAGGAAATTGCGGATGTCGAGGGGGGTCGTGCGCGATGCGCGCACGCGCACGCAAATTAACCTCCAGTAATTAATTATTCTATAACAGTGATATTTTTTTATAATTAAACTAGAGATTAATATATATATTTAATATCGCGCGCGCGTTAGTTGTATATAAATCTTAGATTAATTAATTATTCTAGGCGATCGATTTATTTTTCAGATTAAAATCTAAGTTCCATTTGAAAAATAAATCAACATCCGAGTGTTTAATAAATCCCATGTTACAGCAGGTCTCTCTTTTCTGGGTTTCGCCCAATATCTTAATTAATCAATAATTTATACTAGGGGAACCTTAGCCAGGCTCCCCTCGTCCTCCGGACTTCACCCCTCGGCCTCTGCCCTTTGTACCCGCCTCCCCTTGGCAGCCAACCCGCCTCCGGCGGGCTTGTCTGGTTGCACAACCCAAGTCTGCTTCAAATCCAACTTGGATTGGACCTACCAGAGCGGGAGCCGGGTCTCGAAAAAAATTTCGTCGAAAATCCGAATTGGTGCCTATACGTAGCTCATGGATAACTGCTTTGAGAATTCAACATGATCGATATCACCCCTGAAATCAACATGCAACTGGACCAGCTTGGTCTGTTACGGCCTTCTTTGCAATGTCTGGCAACCGACCCGCACAACGGATTTTCGCAAAACGAGCTTAGCTTGCTGGTTGCCATCCGGGCCTGCGATATCGGCAACAGAAACAGCGCCCTTGTCTGCGGAAAAAACACGGCATGATGTGTCAACATGACCAAATAACAATTGAACCATCCGTCTGCCAGCTCCCATCGCGATACCTCTGCTTCCAAGATGCAGTAAAAGCATGATCAATTAATACCAATCGGATAGAATATTAGGATTAATCGGCTTTAATCGGTAAAGATCGTTTGATATCGGAAAAATCATTCATGTACTTTAAATGATCTAATCGGGAAAGCACATGGCTTATCCCAATCGCCAACGAGGATCTTAAAAAATGGCTGAGGTGGAAGACCGCTGGTTATCGATAAGTGAAATTTGCAAGTACCTCGGGGTCAGCAATGACACCGTATACAAGTGGATTGATAAACATGAAATGCCCGCGCATCGCATGGGCCGCCTCTGGAAGTTCAAGAAGGATGAGGTGGACGAATGGGTGAAGGCCGGTGGCGCTGCCGAACATCACAAAAAGGAATCCTGACCAAGAATGAGTAACGACAGATACAGCATGTCATTTACAACGGGCAGTCTCTTTCACCGCGAATCGGTGAAGCTGGCCGCGCTGTATCTTGATCTTGGCGACTGGAACTCTGTTCGAGACAAGGTCATCGCAGAAAATTTACTGCAGACAAGAACACTGAATACGCTCAAGCGAGTCTGCCGCGAAGTTGTCTCTCGGCTTAGGGCGCTGACTCAAGGCGAACTTGAATTCCTTGTTGAGGCCAGCCATCAAGAGCAGGCCTATCTCCTGTGGCTCGCCGTTTGCCGTCGGTACAGATTCATCGCTGATTTTGCCGTCGAAGTGCTTCGAGAGCGATACATCACACTGAAAAGTGATCTGACCCACGAGGATTTTGATTCCTTCTTCAACCGGAAATCCGAGTGGCATTTAGAACTGGATGAGATCACCCCGGCGACGCGAAGCAAATTGCGCCAGGTCTTGTTCAAGATACTTCGCGAGGCCGATCTCCTAACGGCCAACAACATGATACATGCGGCCATGCCCAGTCCGAGACTGTTGGATCTGATCCATCAAGGCAGCCGCAGGGATGTTTTGTACTTCCCTGCATTTGAATCCGATGTGAAGGGGATGAAGCGGTGACAGCAGATATAGCCAGAATGCCGATGCAGGACAGATTTCAGCATCTCTTTGCTGTGATCTCGGGCCAACGTTTTCTCAATAAGCAAGGTCTCGGTAACGAGGTCCCGTTCTTCATCTGTCCCTTCAAACCGGAAGAGTCCGTCGAAATGGAGCGGCTCCAGCGTCAGCTGATCAATCGCCTTGAGCAGGCCGGCGTTCGGATTCTGGAGATCAATCTGTATGACCTTTCAATAGCAATCCTTAAAGAGCGTGACATCTGGGACCAGATTGTCGAGATGGAGGATTCTGTCTCAAAAGAGCAGCTAAAGGAACTGTTGCAAGGTGTGCTGGACCCAGAAGCGCATCTTGTTCCGGCCATCGCAGCCAAGCTGGCAAGCACGGATTTCGAGGTTCTTTTTCTATCCGGCGTTGGCGAGGTGTTCCCCTACATCCGCTCGCACAACGTTTTGAACAATTTGCAGAGCACCGCGAAAGAAAAGCCGACGGTCATGTTTTTCCCGGGAGCCTATACCCACTCTCTGGAGTCCGGAGCATCGCTCGATCTCTTCGGAAGGCTGCATGACGACAAGTACTACCGGGCATTCAACATCTTTCACTGCGAAGCCTGATTTTGATGAAAAGAGCTGAGGGAAGCGTGATGACTCTTAAGACCATTTTTCACAAGCCGGTTGACCGCCCGATTGAAGGGGTCATCAAAGCTGACGATGAGGCCAGTCTTCGCCTCGAAATTGAAGAATATGTTCTGACCAACGAAGTCGAAAAGCGACTTGAGTCCTTTCTAGATGCCTACAACAACTATGAAGGCGCCAATGGCGTTTGGGTTTCCGGCTTCTTCGGGTCAGGTAAATCCCACCTGTTGAAGATGCTGGCGCTCTTGCTCGAAAACCGGCAGATCGACGGGGCCTCGGCTCTTGACCTGTTCCTGCCCAAGTGTGGCGACAATGAAATCCTGCGCGGCGATCTCAAGCGAGCGGTCGCCTTCCCGTCGAAAAGCATTCTGTTCAACATTGACCAGAAAGCGGACGTCATCAGCAAGACTCAGCTCGATGCGCTCCTCGCTGTCTTCGTCAAGGTCTTTGACGAGATGTGCGGGTACTACGGCAAACAAGGGCACATCGCCCAGTTTGAGCGCGACCTCGACAGTCGTGGCCTCTATGAACAGTTCAAGTCGGCCTATGAATCCGCAGCGGGCAGAACATGGCAAAAGGGCCGCGAGCAGGCCCTGCTTGAAGCGAAAAACATTGCCAAAGCCTATGCCCAGGCAACCGGTGGTGACGAGGCATCGGCCATGGGGATACTCGATAAATACCGCAGCCAATACCGTGTCTCCATCGAAGATTTTGCCGAACAGGTGCATGCATATATCGAGCGGCAATCGCCCGATTTCCGCCTGAACTTCTTTGTCGATGAGGTCGGTCAGTACATCGCTGAAAACGTCAAGCTGATGACCAACCTCCAGACCATCGCCGAGAGCATGGCAACCAAATGCCGCGGCCGCGCATGGGTCATCGTGACCGCCCAGGAGGACATGGGGACGGTTGTCGGCGAGATGGGCAAACAGCAAGGCAACGACTTCTCGAAAATCCAGGCCCGGTTCGCCAATCGCATGAAGTTGACCAGCGCCGACGTGGCGGAGGTTATTCAGAAGCGTCTGCTCATGAAAACCGAAGAAGGCGTCCGCCTTCTGTCGGACACTTACCACGCGCAGTCCAACAACTTCAAGACCCTGTTCGACTTTGCCGACGGCTCGCAAACCTACCGGAATTATCAGGATCGGGATCACTTCATTCACAGCTATCCGTTCATTCCGTACCAGTTCGCGCTGTTCCAGTCGGCCATTCAGAATCTGTCGCAGCATAACGCCTTTGAGGGCAAACACAGCTCGGTGGGCGAACGCTCCATGCTGGGTGTGTTCCAGCAGGTGGCGATCCAGATCGGGGATCATGAAATCGGTCAGTTGGCGACCTTCGACCTGATGTTCGAAGGCATTCGCACCGCGCTGAAATCCAATATCCAGCGGGCCATCATCCAGGCAGAGAACCATCTTGATGGTCCCTTCGCGATCCGGCTGTTGAAAACGCTCTTCCTGGTCAAGTACGTCAAGGAATTCAAGCCGACCGTTCGCAACCTGTGCGTGCTGATGCTGGACGGCTTCAATCAGGACCTGCCCGCACTGAGAAAACGTGTCGAGGAGGCCCTGAGCCTACTGGAACAGCAGACCTATGTGCAGCGCAATGGCGAGCTTTACGAATACTTGACCGACGAGGAAAAAGACGTCGAGCAGGAAATCAAGAACACCGAGGTGGAGTCGGCAGACGTGGCCGCCGAGCTTGAGAAGATCGTTTTCGACCACGTCATCAAGCATCGGAAGATTCGTTACGACGCCTCTTCATCAAAAGATCAGGGCCAGGATTATCCGTTCTCCAGAAAGCTCGATGATCGGCTGCACGGGCGCGAGCACGAGCTGGCCATCCATGTCATCAGCCCGTTCCATGAGCACGCAGAAAATGAGCCAATGCTGCGCACAAGCTCAACTTATAAGTCTGATGAACTGTTTTTGATCCTGCCAGCGGACGAACGCTTGATCCGCGACATTCTGATGTACAAGCGGACGGAGAAATACATCCGCCAGAACATCTCGATCACGCAACAGGAGGCAGTCAAACGCATTCTGACCGACAAGGGCTTCCAGAACCGGGAACGGTATGCCGAGCTGCAGCAGCGCGTTCAAAGCCTGATGGGCAAGGCCAAGCTGTTCGTGGCAGGAGCCGACATTGAAATCGGTTCCGAGGATGCCCAGACCCGGGTGCTGCGCGGATTCCACGAGCTCATCTCCCGCGCCTATCCGAACCTTCGCATGCTGCGCGGCATCACCTACACCGAAAACGACATCGCCAAATGCCTCAAGCATTCACAGCAGGGGCTGTTCGGCAATGACGCCACCTCCCTGGCCGAGTCCGAGCAGGAGCTGTTGGCGTTTATTCAGAGCAACAATCGGGGTGGCGTGCGTACCACGCTGAAGAACCTGCTGGAGAAATTCGAACGCAAACCCTACGGCTGGTACTACGCCGCCGTGCTTTGCACCTTGGCCAAACTGTGCGCTCGCGGTAAGGTCGAAGTCCGCACCGACGGCAACCTGCTGGAAGAGGACGAACTGGAACGGGCGCTGCGCAACACCCATGGCCACGGCAATGTGGTGCTGGAGCCCCAGGTCGAATTTACCGCATCGCAGGTCCGCGCCCTGAAGGAATTCTTTGAGGACTTCTTCGATGCCCCGCCCCGCGCCAGTGAAGCGAAGGCGCTCGGTAAGGAGACCGGTACCGCGCTCCAGGAACTCATGCATCAGCTCACCCCGCTGGCGGCTCAGGCATCCCAATATCCGTTCCTGAATGCGCTGACACCGGTGCTTGAGAAGCTCAAGGAGCTAACCGGCAAGCCCTACACCTGGTATCTGACCGAACTCACCCGCCAGGAAGACGCGCTGCTCGATATGAAGGAAAGCGTCATCGATCCTGTCCGTAAATTCATGAGCGGCCCGCAGAAAGGCATCTTCGATAACGCCCGCAAGTTCGTTCAAAGCCAGGAGCCCAACTTCGCCTACATCGAAGGCGACGAAACCGCTCAGGTGCTCGCCAGCTTGACCGATCCGGAGTGTTTCAAGGGCAACCGCATGCAGCAGGTGAAGACGCAAGTCGAAACCCTGCAGGAGAAGGTCACGGCCCAGATCGAGGCCGAGATTGCCAATGCCAAGGAAACGGTCGCCGCCCTCAAGGGCCGCCTCTGCGGCATGGCCGAATTCGACGCACTGAACGGCGATCAGCAGGAGCAGATCACCCGTCCGTTCAACGAATTCAACTCAGGCATTGAGCGCCAGAAGCTGATTGCCGTTATCCGCGACACCCTGCGCCGGTTTGAGGAAAGCGACTACCAGCGGCTGCTTTCGCAGATGACCTCCTGGGCGCAACCGGCACCGGCACCGGCACCCGAGCCCGCGCCGCAACCCGGTAATACCGCCAGGACGGATGAAGGTACGAAACCCACTCCACCCGCCAAGCCGGAACCGCGCATCGAGTACGTGCCCAGCCGCTCGGTGAAGGTCTCATTCGATAAAGCCTGGCTGGCCGACGAGACCGACGTGGAACGCTACCTGGAATCCATGCGCGAGGCGCTGCTGGATGAAATCCGCAAAGGAAAGAGGATTCAAATATGACTGAGCAGCTTCAACACCTTAATCTAAGAAACTTCATGGGCTTCAACAATCTGACGTTGGACTTCTCGCCCAAAATCAACGTGATCATCGGCGAGAATGGCACCGGCAAAACCCATCTGCTCAAGGCGGCCTATGGGCTCTGCGCCGGTGCTCCCCTGTTTAAAAACAAGCCCGGGACCAGCGACGATGAGCTTGAAGCGGCGCTAACCGCCAAGCTGCTGCGCCTTTTCATGCCCTTGGACGACAAGCTCGGCAAAATGCATCGCCATAGCGCCACCGATCAGGCCTATCTATCAGCCCGATTCGCAGGTGGGCAGAAGATCGCCGCAACCTTCTTCAACAACTCGAAGGCGCTGGCCGTCCAGGATCGCACCAACTACGAGCAGTACCAGGCCGAGGCGGTATTCATCCCGACCAAGGAAGTCCTCTCGTTCATGAAGGGGTTCAACAGCCTGTACGAGAAATACGGCCTCTCCTTCGACCAGACCTACCAGGACATCTGCCTGTTGCTGGATCTCCCCGAGGTCCGTCCGGAAACCCTGCACGAAAAATCCAAATGGGCCATGTCGGAGATCGAAGGCATCTGCGGCGGCCGTTTCGTTTTCTATGGTGGCGGCAAGGTCACCTTCAAAACCGAGAATGCCGAATACTCCGCCAACTCCATGGCCGAAGGCTTCCGCAAGGCGGGGATACTCTCGCGCCTGCTGGAAACCGGAGCGATCCAGCCCGGTGTCAGCGGCCCGCTGTTCTGGGACGAGCCTGAATCCAACCTGAACCCGAAGCTGATGAAGCTGCTCGTGCAGATCCTGCTGGAGCTGTCACGCAACGGCCAGCAGATCATTCTGGCGACCCACGACTATGTGCTGCTCAAGTGGTTCGATCTGCTTACGGACAAGGGCAAAGATGACCACGTGCGCTTCCACAGCCTGTACCGTGATGCGGACACCTCCGAGATCAAAGTCGCCTCCACCGAGGACTACCTGAAAATCACGCCGAATCCGATTGACGAGGCCTTTGGCTTTCTCATCAACCAGGAGATCAAAAACGACATGGGAGGCCTCGGTAAATGAAGATCGTTGAGGCTGACGGTTTCGAATTCCGTTTTGAGGATGCCCTGGACGCATTCGTCTTCGACGAGACGGACAGCACCAAACCCACGTTTCACGGTGCGCCCATGAAAGGCGTCGACATCGTCGCAGAGTTCGCTGAGGCCTATGTCTACGTGGAACTGAAGGACTACGACGACCCGTCGATTTATGACGTCCTCGGCGCGTCCACCGAAGACGAGACAAACTCGCGGCAAGCCAGCTTCAAGTGGTTGAAGAACTACCTGAAATACAAGTTCCGGGATTCTTACCTCTACCGGCATGCCGAGCAGAAGGTGGATAAGCCGGTTCACTACGTCTGCCTGATCACCTTTGACAACGCCTTGAACAGCCGGATGCAGAAATCCCTGAAACAGGAGCTGCCGGTGGGCAAAGCATCACGCCGCTGGGTCCAGGCTCTGGCTACAAGCTGTCATGTCGTCAACCTGGACAAATGGAATGAAAACTTCCCCAAGTGGCCGGTCACCCGCCTGGCCGCTGCTGCAGCTGGAGGAGCCTGAATAGATGGAAACCGCAAAACTAAAAAAATTCGCCCAGTTCGCCCGGCGAAGTCTGCTGGAGCAGGTCTCCGCCAAGCTAAAACTGGTGCTGGCTGAAAACAGCGCCGCCCGGCGGGAAAGCACCGAGGCCATCAAGAAGCTTGAGGAGGTGATCAAGGGGCACGGCAAGGAACAGGTCATCGAGCGAGTGGCCTACATCTGGTTCAACCGCTTCTGCGCCCTGCGCTTCATGGACGTGAACCGCTATACCCGCATCGGCGTGGTGTCGCCCGCCGAAGGACAGTTCCAGCCCGAAATTCTGGCCGAAGCCAAGATGGGCCACATCGATGAAGAGATGGTGCACGACAAAGTCCGGCAGCAGATCTTCGCCCTGCTCGACGGCAAAGCGCCCAGCCGCGACCCGCAGGGCGAGGCTTACCGTCTGCTGGTGGTAGCGGCCAGCAACTTCTGGAACAAGGCCATGCCGTTCCTGTTCCAGCGCATCGACGACTACACCGAACTACTCATGCCCGACGACCTGCTCTCGGGCAACTCCATCCTCGCCTATACCCGCGAGGCAATGACGCCCGGTGCCTGCGAAGATGTCGAGGTGATCGGCTGGCTCTACCAGTTCTACATCTCCGAAAAGAAGGACGAGGTGTTCGACGGCCTGAAGAAGAACAAGAAGATCACGCCCGAGAACATCCCCGCCGCCACCCAGCTCTTCACTCCGCACTGGATCGTGCGCTACCTGGTGGAAAACTCCCTCGGCCGCCTGTGGCTGCTCAATCGTCCCGGCTCGAAGCTGGCCCTGCAGATGGATTACTACATCAAGCCCGAACAGGCCGAGACGGACTTCCTGCGCATCGCCAAGCCGGAAGAGATCAAGATTTGCGACCCGGCCTGCGGCTCCGGCCACATGCTCACCTATGCCTTTGACCTGCTCTATGCCATCTACGAGGAGGAAGGCTACGAGCCCGCCGAGATCCCGGAGAAGATCCTCACAAACAATCTCTACGGTATCGAGATCGACGAACGTGCTGGGGAACTGGCCGCCTTTGCCCTGACCATGAAGGCTCGCGCCAAGCAGCGTCGGTTCTTCAACAAGGGCGTCAAGCCGAACATCTGCGTGCTGGAGAATGTCCACTTCGACGGCAATGAGTTGAAGGACTACATGGATTTTGTCGGCCGCAACCTGTTCACCGCGCCGCTGCAAACCACCCTGCGCCAGTTCGAAGAGGCCGACAACTTCGGCTCCCTGATCCGCCCGGATGTCACCGACGTGGACGGCATGCTCAGGATTCTGGAGTCAAAGAACGTCTCCGGGCAGCTGTTTATCAGCATGACCCATCAGAAGGTGCTGCAAGCCCTGCGGCAGGCCGATTACCTGAGCCCCAAATACCATGTGGTAATTGCCAATCCGCCGTATATGGGTGGCAAGGGGATGAATGGGCGGCTGGGGGCGTGGCTTAAAGACAACTACGAGGATGTAAAGTCAGATTTATTTTCAGCCTTTATCGTTCGCAACACTGAGATGACGCTGCCAAAAGGTCAGCTTGGCTTCATGTCACCATTTGTGTGGATGTTTATATCATCCTACGAAAAACTACGAAGCTTTTTGATTAACCAGAAGACAATCACATCACTGGTTCAGCTTGAGTATTCAGGTTTCGATGGTGCTACCGTGCCAATTTGCACATTCACTGTTGAGAATGCCCATCGCCCCGATTTCAAAGGTGGATATGTCAGGCTTTCCGATTTTCGTGGCTCAGAAAACCAAGGGCCGAGAACTCTGGAGGCTATTAAGAATCCTGATTGCGGTTGGTTCTACCGTGCATCAGCCACTGATTTCCGAAAAGTTCCGGGAAGTCCAATCGCATATTGGGTAAGCAATTCTTTTATATCTCTATATGAACAACCCCTGATTGGAAGCAAGTTTGAAGCAAAAGAAGGAGTTGGAACGCGTAATGATGACGTTTTCATGCGTATGGCTTGGGAAGTGCCGCATGAAAATGTGTCTCAGGACGCAAGGTGGATCTTAACAGACAAGGCTGGTGACTTCAGAAGATGGCACATGGGCTCAATTTATCTGATGGATTGGGAAGATGATGGCTATCGAATAAAAAATTATCGCAATGAAGATGGCTCCTTAAGATCAAGGCCACAAAACACACAGTTTCTCTTTAAGCCTGGGGTTTCATGGGGAAAAATAGGTTCTGGGGTTCCCAGCTTTCGTTGGAGGGCACCGGGTTTCGGCTTTAACGACGCTGCTCCAACCTTGTTCGGTGATGGTGTCTTTGAACTGCTTGGACAGCTTAACTCTGTTGTAACAAGGAAAATACTGACCATCCGTGGTAGCACTTTGAATATTACAACGGGAGTTGTGGCCGAGGTTCCCATACTGCAACTAACCTCTTCATTGAAAAATAAGAACATAGATGCCGTTACCAGGGCTATCAATCTTTCACAAAGTGATTGGGATTCCTATGAGATCTCTTGGGACTTCATCAGCACGCCTTTACTTAATCCAGACTGCCGCCAACCAACCCTGAAAGCCACCTACCAGAAACTCCGCGCCCACTGGCGGGAGATGACGCTGGAGATGCAGCGGCTGGAGGAAGAGAACAACCGGATCTTCATCGATGCCTACGGCCTACAGGACGAGCTGACACCCGATGTGCCGCTGAACGAGATTACCCTGACCTGCAACCCGTACTACCGCTACGGCAACGACAAAAGCGAGGAGGAGCTGGAGGCGCTGCTGCTGGCCGACACCATGCGCGAGCTGATCTCCTATGCCGTGGGCTGCATGTTCGGCCGCTATGCGCTGGACAAGCCGGGGCTGATCCTGGCCAACCAGGGCGAGACCATCGAGGACTACCTGAATCGGGTTCCGGAGCCGAGCTTCCCGGCGGACGACGACAACGTCATTCCCATGCTGGACGGGGACTGGTTCACCGACGACATCGCCGAGCGCTTCCGCAAGTTCCTGCGCGTGGCCTTTGGCGAGGAGCACTACGAGGACAACCTCCGCTTCGTTGAGCAGGGCCTGAACATCAAGGGCAAGCGTAACTACGGCATCCGCGACTACTTCCTCGGCGAGTTCTACACCGACCATGTGAAGCGCTACAAGAAGCGGCCCATCTACTGGCTGTTCTCCAGCCCCAAGGGCAGCTTCAACGCGCTGATCTACATGCACCGCTATCGCCCGGATACCGTCAGCGTGGTGCTCAACGATTACCTACGCGAGTTCCGCACCAAGCTCACCTCGCACAAGAACCATCTGGAGGCGGTCAGCATCAGCGGAAGCGCAAGCCAGGGCGAGAAGACCAAAGCCCTGAAAGAGATCGAGAAGATCACCAAGATGATCGCCGAGCTGGAGGAGTACGAACGCGAAGTGCTGTACCCGCTGGCCACCGAGCAGGTGGAGATCGACCTCGACGACGGCGTGAAGGTGAACTATCCGAAATTCGGCGCGGCCTTGAAGAAGATTGTCGGCCTGGATGCGAAAGAGGATTGAGCATGGCTGGCGAATATGAAAAGGCCATTACGATTCAGGATGCTATCGCCGCCATTAATAGCGGCGATTATTTGCTGCCTGCTATTCAACGTAAGTTTGTCTGGAGCAGCCACCAGATCTGTGTGCTGTTCGATTCCATTATGCGGGGCTACCCCATTAACACCTTCATGATGTGGGAGGTGAACAGTGCAGAAATCAAGAACAACTACAAATTTTATGAGTTTCTGAAGTCCTACTGCCAGCGTTTCAGCGAGGAAAACCCGCACAAACCGACAACCGCCAGTTATAAAAACTTCAAGGCTATTATCGACGGCCAGCAGCGTCTTACCTCCCTGTATATTGGGTTGTGCGGCACTTATGCGTATAAGCAACCGCGCAAGCATTGGCCGACAACCCGGGATGATAATGCGTTACCACCACGCAAGTTGTACCTTGACCTGGCTCAGCCCGTAGAGGCGCAAGACAACGAATCACTGATGTACTACAACTTCAAATTCCTGACCGATGCACAGTACAAGAATTCTTTAGTGTCTTCAGATAGTAAACATCACTGGTTTTGCCTGCATGAAATCCTCAGGATGCCGCAGGTTGATGGAGGCAACCATATCTGGAGTAAGGTGACCCGGCCTTATCTGGAGGCCAATAGCCTACAAAACAATGATTTTGCCGCTGACACCTTAGGTCAGTTATATGACGTCATCCGTTCGCAGCGCATCATTCATTACTTCAACGAAAACAGCCAGGAAATTGATCATGTACTGGATGTGTTTATTCGCACCAACAGCGGTGGCACCAAGCTCGATTTCTCTGATCTTTTGATGTCGATTGCGGTAGCCAACTGGGATGGTGACTTCCGCCAGGATCTGGATGGTTTGATTCGCCAGATTCACCAGAGTGCTGATATGGGTTTTTACATGGAACGCGACTGGGTGCTGAAAACCTGTCTGGTCCTTATCGGTGCAGACGTCCGCTTCAAAGTAAGAAACTTCAATGCCGATCAGGTGCGTCAGATTCAGCTGTCTTGGTCCGAAATCAAGGACTGCATTCTTGAAACCCTGCGGCTTGTCCGCCGGTTTGGTATTAATTCGCAGTCACTGACCTCGAAAAATGCGGTGATTCCGATTTGTTATTACTTGTACAAAAAGCGGGTTGGTAATGAGTCTCTCTTCAAAAGCATAAACAACCTTTCTCGACATAATGAGCAACGGGATTTGATCAGTCGATGGTTTTATATGGCGTTATTGAAAGGGGTGTTTGGTGGGCAGGCAGATACTATTTTGAAATCCATGCGCGATGTGCTGGATCAATATCTGGATGAACAGTACTTTCCCTTGCAACAGATAGTGGATCGATACACCGCCACCAACAAGGATTTGCGTTTTGATGACGAGTACATGGAGAGCTTGCTAAACATTGAGCATGGCGAAGGTCGCTGCCGCGCGCTACTCCATTTATTGTTCCCAGAGATGAATGCAACGGAGATTTTTCATATCGATCACTTACACCCACGCAGCCACTTTGACAAGAAGCGTTTGGCGAAAGAGGACAGTCTTCTCAACGACTCCGATCGAATCGCGTTTTATGCGGATCCCCGTCATTGGAACACTATTGCCAACCTGCACTTGCTCAACAACTCTCAGAACCAGAGTAAGTCTGATCGGCCCCTGAAGGACTGGCTTGAGGATGCTACTGTTCACCTGACTGCGGCAAGCCTGTTGGTAGAGGATGTCGATCTCAGTTTCGAGGCGTTTCCGGATTTTTTTGCCGCTCGCAGGGCGGCACTTAAAGCGCGGTTGAGAAGCCGTGTGTTTATCTCCCAATTGATCCCAGCAGAGCCAGAGCCCGAGGATCAGGATGAGGAAGTGGTTGAGGATGCTTCGGCATGAATAGTCAGATTGAGCGAGCACTGGTAAAACTCTTTGACCGGCACCGGATCGTCTTCTGGTACGACGCCAAGCAGGAGTTGCGCGAAGACTTTGAGGCGCTCCAGCTACCCGGCGTCGAGAAGCAGGAGCTGACCAACAACGAGTACGGAATCAAGTACAAGCTGCTTCGCGAGCAACCGGAACAGAAATTCCTGCTCTACCGTGAAGGCCCTCAACCCGCCGACCTGGATAACTGGCTGCTGGATGTGCAACTGGCCCATGGCGAGTTCCGCACCGACCAGGTGGCCATCTGGCTGTCCGAACTGGAGCTCGGGCTGGAGTTCACGGATGTGGTGCAGGCCCATGCGGAGTTCTTTCAGGCGATCAAGCGCAAGGATGCCCTCAAGAAACTGCTGAAAGCGGACGACACCGCCGGACAGATTCGCCTGAAGATGCTGGCGGTATGCACCGGCAGCGAGCCGCGCATGGATGCGGTGGTGGAAAACCTGCTGCAGGAACTGGCCGACGGCCGGGACGAGAAGATCAAGCTGATCGGCCGATGCAGCCTGGACGGCTTTCTCTGGGAACAGATGAGCCGCTGCTATGGCTACAAGTCCGACGAGCCGGGCATCCGCGACTTCGCCATCGAGCTGTTCAAGTCCTGCTACGCCATGGGCACCGACGGCCATGTGAAACTGACCGGCGACGCCATGGTGTTTCTCAAGCGCTGGAAGGACAGCCGTCAGTTCGAAGGCGGCTTCGAGACCCTCTCGGGAGAATGCGCCGAGGTCCTCGGCATTGAGCAGGATCTGGCCAAGCGGGATTTCCGCCAGCTGATCGAGCTGGATTACTTCCGCCTGATCGACCAGAAGATCATCAGCGACCTGGTGCGGGCGGTGGCAGCCCGCACGGCCTCCAGCGGTGACGTGGCGATCTGGGTTCGACAGCGGCGACAAGGCCACTGGTACCGCGAATACCGGCATCTGTACGAGGCAGTCGATTACGCCGCCCAGTTTACCCACGCCCTGGGCGAGGCCAAACTCGCCATGGACAGCCTAGCCGAAGGCGTGCAGCGCTACAGCCGCTTCTGGTATCTGCTCGATCAGCTCTACCGCAAGTTCACCTACCACGTGCGCATGTCAGGACAGGCGTCGCTGATGGGCAGCCTGACCGAGCAGATTGAAAACCTCTATACCAACAACTACCTGCTGAAGCTGGGCGACCGCTTCCAGACCTTCGTGGATGCGGCATCGAAGTGGGAAGCCTTCCCGGTGCGTAAGCAGAAGGAGTTTTTCGAGTACTGGGTACGGCCGTTCCTGCGCAAGGACAACAAGGTCTGCGTGATCATCTCCGACGCCATGCGCTACGAGATCGGCGATGAGCTGCTGAGCCTGATCCGGCAGGAGGACCGTTACAGCGCCGAACTGGAACCGGCGCTATCGATGTTGCCCAGCTACACCCAGCTCGGCATGGCGGCGCTCCTGCCAAACAAGGCGCTGGCGATTGTCGACAACGAAACCGGCACCGTGCTGGTGGATGGGCAAAGCTCCCAGGGTACGGTTAATCGCACCAAGATCCTGCAGGCTGCACTGAATGGCCGTGGTGAAGCCATTACCGCCGAAGACTTTATGCAGCTGGATCGGGATGGCAGCCGCGAACTGCTGAAAAGCAACGATGTGCTCTACATCTACCACAATCGCATAGACCATACTGGCGACAAGATGCATTCGGAGGGGCAAGCGTTTGAAGCGGCTGAGCAAACGCTAGGCGATATCGTCAGGCTGGTGAAGAAACTGACCGCGGCGAATGCCAACAATATTCTGGTCACCGCCGATCATGGTTTCATCTACCAACATCGACCGCTGGACGAGAGCGACTTTGCCAGTGTCGAGGCTAAGGGTGAGGTGATTCTGTACCGTGACAGGCGTTTCGTGCTCGGCAAGGGGCTTGCTGAGTCAGCCAGCCTGCACAGCTTCTCGTCTGAACAGCTGGGTCTTTCCGGGGAGGTCGAAGTCCAGATTCCCAAGTCGATCAACCGCCTGCGTCTGAAGGGCTCCGGGAGCCGTTTTGTACATGGCGGCGCATCGCTGCAGGAAGTGGTGATCCCGGTGCTCAAGATCAACAAGAAGCGCCAGAGCGATGTCACCGCCGTTGAAGTGGACATCCTGCGTGGAGCCAGCTCGGTGATTACCTCCGGGCAACTGGCGGTGACCATGTACCAGGCCGGGCCGGTGACGGACAAGATCCAGCCGCGTGTGCTGCGGGCTGGCATCTACACCGAGGCAGGCGACCTGATCTCCGACAGCCATGATCTGACCTTCGACCTGAGCTCGGACAACCCCCGGGAGCGGGAGCTACAGGTGCGCTTCGTGCTGACCCGCAAGGCCGATGAGGCCAACGGCCAGGAGGTCATTCTACGGCTGGAGGAAAAACACGCCGGGACTTCACATTACAAGGAATACAAGTCGCTCCGGTACTTGATGCGGCGCTCATTTACCAGCGACTTTGACTTTTAAAGGACAGGTATCCAATGAACGGGCTTGACCAGAAAATCAACACATACTTCCCAGGGCTTGTTGTCCGAAAAGATCTCGTCAAGACGGTCAAGGGTAACGCCATCGTTCCTTCCTACGTGCTGGAATACCTGCTGGGTCAGTATTGCGCCACCAGTGATGAGTCGACCATACAGACCGGTATCGAGACGGTCAAGGAGATTCTCGCTAAGCATTATGTTCACCGGAATGAAGCCGGGCTAATCCGCTCGAACATCAAAGAAAAAGGGCGCTACAAGATCATCGACAAGATCAGCGTTGACCTGAACGACAAGAAGGATCTCTACGAAGCACAGTTCTCCAACCTCGGAATCAAGGAGGTTCTTGTTGATTCCGGGACGGTGAAAAAGCATCCCAAGCTCTTGGTTAGTGGAGTGTGGTGCATTGCTGATTTGGAATACGAGTTTGCCGAAGACAAAAGTACCAGCCCCTGGATATTGTCGGCCCTCAAACCGATCCAGCTCTCTCATTTCGATTTCGACGACTACGTTGAGGCTAGAGCACAATTCACCACCGATGAGTGGATCGACCTTTTAGTACAAAGCATTGGCTTCAACCCAGATATGTTTGGTAAGCGCAGCAAGTTGACCCAACTGGTCCGCCTGATCCCGTTTTGCGAGCGAAACTACAACCTGATTGAACTTGGTCCCAAGGGAACCGGCAAATCACACATCTACTCAGAGTTCTCACCGCACGGCATCTTGATCTCAGGCGGCGAGGTAACGGTTCCCAAGCTATTCGTAAACAACGCTTCCGGAAAGATTGGCCTCGTCGGTTACTGGGATTGCATCGCCTTCGACGAGTTTGCCGGAAAACAAAAGCGTGTGGACAAGGCCCTGGTCGACATCATGAAGAACTACATGGCAAACAAATCGTTCTCACGAGGTGTTGAAACCCTTGGCGCGGAAGCCTCCATAGTGCTAGTAGGCAATACTCAGCACACCGTACCTTACATGCTCAAGCATTCTGACCTGTTTTGCGAGCTACCCGATAAGTTCTACGACTCCGCGTTTCTGGATCGCATCCACTTTTACATTCCTGGTTGGGAGGCCGATATCATTCGAGGCGAGATGTTCTCCAGTGGGTATGGATTCGTAGTGGACTACCTAGCCGAGATCCTTCGCTCGTTGCGCAATCACGATTACTCGGACCGCTATAAGGAGTACTTCTTCCTCTCCTCCGATATTTCGACGAGAGACCGTGATGGCATCAACAAAACATTCTCCGGTTTGATGAAAATCATTTTCCCGCATGATGGAGCGACCAAGGAGGAGGTCGAAGAGCTGCTGCGCTTCGCGATTGAGGGCCGCAAGCGCGTCAAAGACCAACTGATGCGCATCGACTCAACCTACGGTAATGTTCAATTTTCCTATCTTGGAACGGACGGTCGGGACAAGCCTGTCACCACGCTCGAAGAGGAGGAATACCCCAGCTACTACCATAAGACCATTGTCGAAGGCAAAGAAGGGGTAATCGTAGAAGCCGCACAAACGGACACTCTGTCAACTCCATCCGAACTACTGGCTCCTACCGAGCCCGGCCTCAAGGAAAAGCATCTCACATTTCAAGAGAATCAAAAAGGCCTATCCTTCGATACGCTACTTGGCCCCTATCTTAAGGGTTCGAATACGATCAAAGTCACTGATCCATACATCCGCCTGTTCTATCAAGTGCGCAACTTCATGGAGTTTTTGGAGACTGTAGTCAAGCACAAGACTCCAGATGAGGAGGTGTCCGTTCATCTGGTAACGACGGAAGACGAGTTCAAAGGCGAACAACAAAAGGAAAACTTCGAGAAAATGAAGGAGTCCGCTAGCGCAGTGGGCGTGAACTTCACCTGGGAATTCGACTGTACCGGCACAATCCACGCACGCCACATCATGACCGACCACGGCTGGAAAATCTCGTTGGATCGTGGCCTCGACATCTTCCAACACTACGAGATGAACGATACCTTTACCTTCACTAATCGACTACAGCAATACCGCCCATGCAAGGCTTTTGAAGTAACTTTTATTAAACACGAACTGAATGTCATAGAGAAGGAATCGCATTAATTAGATATGGGTATCACTGATCCAATGGTTGTCATTGAATCTCCCCTACTATCCATTTACCAGAAGTAACAACTTAATTAACCACACTCAGAACACGTTGTTATTTACTGATTTAAATGGGACAATTCGAATCATGGCTACCGAAAGCAGAATTGAATGGACTGAGCAAACATGGAACCCTGTAACTGGGTGCACCAAGATCAGCCCTGGCTGCAAACATTGCTATGCTGAAGTAATGGCTCACCGATTGAAAGCAATGGGTACACCAGGCTATGAAGATGGTTTTAAGCTCACTTTGCATCCAGAAAGGCTTAGCCAACCTTTAAATCGCAAACGTGCCACCACTTACTTTGTGAACTCTATGAGTGATCTGTTCCATGAGAGTGTGCCTGACACATTTATTGATCAAGTGGTAGATGTCATCATGCAAACACCACATCACACCTATCAGGTACTAACGAAACGGGCAACACGACTGCCAGAATATTTTGCCAATCGATCAGTACCTGAGAATATGTGGTTAGGCGTATCAGTAGAGGATAAAAAGTACGGCGTGCCACGTATCGATGAGTTAAGGAAAGTACGAGCTGCTACTCGATTTTTATCAATAGAACCATTACTTGAAGATATTGGCTGCATTAACCTTGATAGCATACACTGGGTGATTGTTGGTGGAGAGTCAGGACATGGCGCTAGGCCTATGAAGGAAGAGTGGGTACAAAATGTTCACAATCAGTGTACTGCGGCGGAAGTTGCTTTCTTCTTTAAACAATGGGGAGCATATGGGCCTGACGGCGTAAAACGAGATAAAAAATCCAATGGCCGCGCTTTAAATGGCAAAATACATGACAATTATCCTCGTTCAGTTAGTCTTTAGGAAAATAAGTCCTTTGTAGCATTTCTGGAAATATCACGCCATACCCTAAGCGGAATTTCGTGCCTAGCAAAACACATTAGCCTATAAATTCCTCGGTGATCATCATTATTGATCATTGGTGCGCTATTACTAAAAGTAAATCCCAAACTCTCTATTTTTTGCATCCATGTAGAGATAAATACCTCTTGCAGCCTTTGTTTCGCAATTGGTCCCGAGCTACTCCAACCGGGCAACACCTCATCGAATCTAGCTCTGGAAGGATCCAGTTCAAGATCACCATTCCTCATTAGGTCCATTGTAGAAAAGTTTATTACAAAATCCACATATTTAAGAGTACTGAGCGCAGAGATCATCTCGTAATTAAGCAAAGCTAAGTTATAAGGATCGAGGTAAACAGTGCAAAGAGCTCCTATTGGAACCTGCTCAATCATTTTAGGCACTACATCTTTGGCAGGGCCTGAAAAGGCTATTACATTATGCATACCTTTTAACTCAAGCCTTTTCTTGCAAGCCTCTGTTCTATTGCTGTCAAAGTCATTAATTAACATTACGTCAAATGGTCTTCCACATTCTATAGACTGAAGCCAGGCAATCATGGCTCCATTTGGTCTGGTAAAACTTTCCCCTTTAACTTGTAATCGACCTGGCCCACAAAATGGATCGATGAATACCCAGCTGGGAAACCTTTTTGCAGCAGCATGAGAGCCAATCAAAAATTTACAAAGTAGAGTATGCTTGTCTTGATGTACCCAAGACCCAACACCTTGACCATTTTTTGCTTTTTCTATAGATGCACCTGGATAGTCATCGGGGACAGGAGGAGCAAGAGATAGAATATTAATCATAGATTTAGCAACCTAAACTCTAAGACTATGAAATATATATCATTTACATAGACTTGAAAAGCAAAGTGCCTATCAACATGTAATAACCTCCTAGGTAAATTAAGAAATCTGCTATGCTAAAAATTAAATCAAAAGTTTAATGATTGAGTAGTGTTTTTTCTCAACCTTCGATGAGTAATTAGTATGTAGCGTAATTTTGGAATTTATATTTCCGAACTCCGATATTAGCTAAATTAATTTTTAAGTTAATGAAGAAAGATTCAAGTAATGGTCCAGAAACACTATGACTACGCTAACACCCCATTGATTGACTATCACAGTACGGTAAAGCACAAGATACTAAGAGACTATATTAAACAATATGTAGCAACTCTTACTCAGAATATAAAGATAGATTCTTTCAAAATTGCGATTGTAGACGGGTTTGCTGGAAGTGGTCGCTATACTGCTGGATGGGACTCCTCAAAAATAGTTTATGGATCACCATTTACGATATTAGAAGCATGTCAAGATGCACAGAGAGACGCACAATCCATTCGTCACAAACCATTCAAATTAGATGCTAAGTTTTACTTCGTCGAAAAAGATTCTGATGGATTCAACACCTTAAAACAAACGCTGATTGATAAAGGCTATAGTGATAGAATTAATAACAATCAAGATATATGGTTATTTCATGATTATTTTGAGAATAAAGTCCGAGGAATCATTGACGACATAAAACACCGGTCAAAGCGTGCTAGATCATTATTTTTATTAGATCAATATGGTTATTCCGAAGTACCTAGAGACCTTATTAAATATATCTTCAATGAATTACCAGGCGCTGAAATCCTACTCACCTTTCATGTAGACTCACTATTAAAATTTCTAAATGAGAAAAATCTAAAGAACTTTCATAAGAAAACAGGATTTTCAATAACTCACTTACTAGATAGTGGACTTCATGATAAAAACACTAGGCCGGAAGAATGGAGACTAGCTGCTCAAGCGATATTACATCAGGATCTTATTAGAGATTGCCTACCTAATGCCGCAGGGCATCACACAACTTTTTATATTCGCGGAATTAATGGACTGGGTGATTACTGGTTAGTGCATTTATCAAGAAATATCACTGCCCGTAATGTAATGGTAGATATTCATTGGACGCATGGTAATCATTTTGTTCATTATGGTGGAGCTGGCTTAGATATGTACTCTTTGAGAGGGTATAATACTAATACCACGGCAGACATGTATGGATTTTGCAAGGATGCAAAAGCACTAACACTGAATACCTTACAATGCCAATTACCCAAATTAATCCATGATCATTATACCCAAGGTATCAGCTTCAAAAGGCTGATCACTGAACAAGCCAATTACACACCTGCCACAGAGAAATTTATCAGAGAAACATTCTGCACTCCAGAAATTAGAGCTGATATCCTGATAGTCTCAAAGAATGGAAAAATAAAAAGTAGGTCAGGGCTGCCAAAAGACACCGACCTTATTATTCCCAAACCTCAAAAAAGTCTATTCATATAGTAAACTCGTCATGTCCAACGAGATGTAGACACAAAATTGCTACGCGCCATACGGTAATCCCCCCCCCGCGTGCACAGTGAATTGATTCTACACAGAATGATAAACACCATTAGCTTGTGATTCATAGTACCCGACATTGACACATAAGGCATTATCTCGCAGTGCAGCGCGTGGATCAGGAATTACAAAGACCTTAAATCGCCACCACCTTCTTAGCCCACCTCAAGAGCCTCAAACTATAGAGGTTGAGGAGACATTATGAAGCCTAGACAACGGTCAAATTAAACCACCTATGGAGAGAATAAATGTCTGATATTAATAACTTTAATATTTCTTTAATCACGTTTACAGCGACGAACGCACGACGCATATCTAACTTCCCAGACAGTCCAGATGAACTCTGGATGGCAGACTTAAAAGTGTGTCATCAAGATATTCAGCACGAGATTTTCGAGAACATACTGTTTGTCGAGTCCGGCGGCATGGCTTTCATCTACGGCATCGAATTTGAAGATGGATACCCGAAGGATTTGGAGGCGGACTTTGCACTAAAACAGCAATCATTTATTCAGTTTCTGCGCGACGAGACACGTCGAAAAAATGACGCTCTAGGTTTTTTGAGATTGGTCTTCACGGAACATGAATACTCTACCGAACGCAAAGCAACAGCAGCTTACATCGCTGCACGAGGCACTTCCCTCATGATGGGCATAGGCTATCGAAACAACAACGGTCAATACGAGTTGATCAAGTTTGACCCCAAGGAAAATTGCTAGCTTGAGTCTGCACTCCACTCCCCAATTCGATGAGATTGGCCAGCAGGTCATGCTGGATTCAAGATTATGTGCTTTCAGGAACAACATCCAGTCTTCGCTGGTATTGGCCTGTCCTTAATTTGAAGGACACCGAGTTGAGGTTGAGACCGTTCGCCTAGTCAGAGGGCATGGAGTGAGCATCATCCAGCTTAGTTCCATACACGCAGTACTTGCTCACGTATCAACACATGACGACCCAGCTATCACCGTTTACCCACTGAAATACGTCAAGACATCACTGATGATGACGCTAGAATTATTATAGACCGTACAACGTGTTCTCGTAGTGGAACCCACCAATGCATTTCGCAAGCAGGTCTCCTCACGCTAATGGCATTACTGCCAGACCACATCGAACTACTACAAATCAACTGTCCAGCTTGCTGCCTCATGTCTGAGATCATGAAATGTGAGGTAATCCCCCCGAAAATTAGCGGTGGTTAAAAGTAGAATTTTCTCCAAAGCAAT
>NZ_DAIUFW010000010.1:0-64769 GCF_036844465.1 Methylobacillus sp. | reverse complement strand
ATTGCCCGACAATCTGCCCGTAGCTCAATCGGATAGAGCACCAGCCTTCTAAGCTGGGGGTTACAGGTTCGATTCCTGTCGGGCAGGCCATTAAAATATTCCGGATTTTTCCGATTTCAGCGGTGGCTGTAGCTCAGTTGGTAGAGCCCTGGATTGTGATTCCAGTTGTCGTCGGTTCGAGCCCGATCAGCCACCCCAATTTCCCTCAGTGATTCAATAAGTTAAGGGAGCCCTCTTTTGGGCCGACTTAAGCTATAACGCTGTTTGTCCTTCTCCTGTCCTTTTGGAGAAGTAACTTATGGCGACATTCCGTAAGCGTTCTAGTGGCTCATGGCAAGCCCGAATACAGCGCAAGGGATACCCTGATATAACCAAGTCCTTTAAAACACGCTCTGAGGCCGCTGAGTGGGCCCGGAAGGTGGAGCATGAGCTAGTCCTTGGGTTGATACCTAAAGTACTTAAGGGAACGCCTAGAGCCAGCCAAGGGCTAGTCTTTGACATTACTCCTCATGCTATCAGCGTGGCCTTTATACGCGCTTGTAAGAGGGCGGGTATAGCGGGTCTTAGGTGTGGTGATCAGGCTGAGAAATGGAACGATCATGCATAAATGCTCAATCGCATCACCATCTGTTTGCTCTGGGATGTTTTTCCATTGCGCATCCTTACAGCAGGCTATCACTGTAATTCAATTGGTTGATTAAATCAACCAATTGGTGGTTTGATGGATGAATTGGTGGCTAGTTTTGAGTGATGAGCTTTGTTGCTACTTTCTGGAGCGAGGCATGCAAAGCGTGTTTCTCGTCGTTGCTCAGGCTGCTGAGTGCCTCGATTGCCAATTGTCCGCGTATAGCGTTTAGTTGCAGGTGCATCTCTACGCCAGCTGCTGTGAGAGTGAGACACTTTGATCGTTTGTCAGCCTCATTCAGGCTGCGTGTCACGAACCCGGCGGTCTCCAGTTCATTGATGGCACGGGCAATCTGGGCCTTGTCCCGCTCGGTGAGTAACCCTAACGTCAATTGGGCAATGCCGTCGTTGCGACCAATGATATTGATAAGGCGAGCTTGGAAAGCAGAAAGGCCGGAATCGTTTGAAACGATCTGCTCTTTCATGCGCATTTGAAAACTGTTCGCAATGGTGCGAAGGAGCTCAATGATTTCGTTATTCATGTACTCAAAAGTAGCACAGGCTGGATTCGCTTGACAATGAATGTAAGAGAGTTGGAAGCGGTGGGAAGCGTGTCTGTCTTTAGTTATTGTATGCAAGATTAATGCGCATTAACCAAAAAAATCCCTCCACAAGGGAGGGTAGGTTGGAGATGATGGGGGACTTGTTGCCCGCGCAGGACTCGTATGGCGCGGGCCAGGGTAAAATGCTAGAAAGTTTTGGATATCGCAATGACCCAACGGCTATTCACTGTTTTATAGCTTAGGTCGGAGCCATAGAGATCATGCTCTCCTTTCTTGATATCAGTGTCGTGATATCGCAGGTCGACGGTATAGCCAAACATCTTGCGGCTTACCCCGATGTTCCAATGCCACCAGTTCAGGTCCTGCTTGCCGTCGTTGTTGGCATCGATTCTCGGGCCGCCATTGTGAAAGAACTGATATCCAACCCCGCCTGAAACGGTAACGCCATAGGGTAGTAGATAGCTCGGCAGGAAGGCTACATTGTGAGATTGCAAATCCTTGACGCCAAACCAGTCAGTGATCGTCGGGGTATATTCAAATTTAAGATTTAACTTGCCATATTGCTTATCAAGGTAGTTAAACATCTCCGTGTAATTGTTATCCCTTGATCCGGGATAGATATACTTGAAGAACATCCCGTTGTAATTGATGCCTGTACCGGCTATGTCCTTGGTGCTATAGCCAATATAGGGTCCCCACAAGGCATTGATATCGGGATTGTTTCCTGCGGAATCGGTGCCCGGAAACAGATTGTTGGCGCCATAATAGCCTACATAAAATCCACTTGGATGCGTCCAGGTGATGGCGCCCTTGATGGAAGGTATCTTGCCATCATTGGTTTCGGAAGTGCCTCTGAATACATAATCTGAAGCGAGTTCCAGCCAGGTAGTGAACTTGCCTCCCAATAATGTATCGCCATCCAGATAGCGCGAAAAATCGGTGGATTCCTTCGCGGCCTTGACCGGGCCTGTTTCAGAAACGCCCTCTATCACCTCTTGCTCTCCTTGCTGCTCCGCATATGCATTCGATGCAAGCGTTACAGAAAGTGCTACGTACAACAAACAGCCAAATTTCTTACTCATTTCGTCAATACTCCTTTTTCTAATGATTTTTGCGCAATAACTGGACGGCAAGTGGAAGCAGCAGTCGGAACCGGGCCTGCCACGTTCGGTAGTGGGGGCGGTTGCACGTAGCTGACTGGCTTGCTGACGGATGGATAGGTCAGCGTCAATGTGGATGGCACTTCCTTGCTTTCCACGTTGGTCGCCCCGCGCTTCTTGTTGTATGGGTCTGTGAATTCGCCATACTTGCCTGGCTTCATCTTGTAGGTGATGGTTTTGGTGCCTTTGCCTGCATTGGCCAGGTATTTGGCGGGGTCTGTCCAGTCACGTCCATCCAGATTTGAATAGAACTTGATGTCAATCAGTACTGCGTCGCAAAGTGGTGTTATTTCTTCATATTGGGTTGGCCATCCTGAGCCAGCCGATACTTCAGGATAGCGGCCGTAATCACCGCCCTTGAATGGGCAGGCTCCGCCACCGCCATAAGCGGCGCGATCAGGATGATGGACGCCGAATACTGGCAAGCCTATTGCTTCATGCAGTGAACCATCTTTCAGCCAGAACCGTGGGTGCGCCGTTACTTCAGTCTTGATGGCCGAAGCATTCAGCTTGGATTTGATGGCTTCATAATAGGGTCCATCAGGACGGATATAGCGGAAATCCTGGTTGTCCTGGTTATCAAAAACCGCCAGGACGAAGAGGAATGGGTGGTTGAAGAACGTCCGTTCTACAATGTAATACTCGCTATTTGTCTTGTTGGAATCGACGCTTGCCCATTGAGGGTGGTATTGATCCTGGTTTTTCTGGCCTGTGTTAATCCAGGAGGCTGCATCTGGAAGATGCTGTAATCGCAGGACTTTTGTATAGTTTTCTTTTACATCGAGCCCGGCGCGTTTACCCAGCGGCCCAATCTTGTTGGCACCCTCCTGGGCGAAAGCGAAGTTCATCGCATTCTCGGCATAAGGGTAATCATTCTCTGACATCGTGCAGTACCAGGTGGGCAGGTCGATCGGGGTGTGGTCGCCATATTTGCCCTGATACTTGGGATGATTGATGGGCAGATCAATGAAGTTCAGTGAACCATCGGCGGCGATGCGTTGATCGGGGTATTTGTAACCTGACCAGCCTTCATCGGGCAGGATGGAACTGTAGCGCTCGGTAATGACTTTCTGGTTCTGCGGCGCCATGAGATCACTGCCATCTCGCAAACCGGTTTGGCCTTTTTTCAGATACTCCCTGACATAGCCCGATTCCTGCGCGCGCCAGACTCCATGCTTGCCTTCGCCAATCATGGTGAACACCTGCTCGACAATATTCACAAAGCGGTAAGTGGAATTTGTGCTCATGTAGCCGAAATAGACCGGTAGATGCGGTATCGCAGAATGGGTCTTGTTCGGCCTGCCTGCGCCCAGAATGCTCTCAAGCTTGTCGCCGGGAGCAATATTCTGGTCGCTTGTATAAAAGAATGGATCCCCGCTCGTTAAATCCGTAAGGGGTGCGCTTGCTCCCTCTGCATGTGTGTGCCCAGTGGCAAGCATCGACATGCAAAGGGAGAAAGCAGCAATTAAATCCTGCTTTCTCGTGCTCATTTTTGTTTCTCCTCGAAAATCTTATATATGTAGTAATAGTGATGAGCGGTTTAGAACAGTTTTCTTTGGCCACAGGCCCAGGCTAGGCCAGAAGTCTTGGTTGAGAAGGTAATGGTTGAGCCTTTGGGGAAGAACAGCACATCACCCTTCTTGCCTTCTACTGTTTGCTTGCCATCCGAGAATGTAATCGAGCCGTTCAGGACGAGCTTGATATCGTCGTAGTCGTAGGTGTAGACCAAAGGATTGCCTTTCTCGATGCGAAACAAGCCGCATGCGATTGGTGCTTGCGGATCGTTAGAACCCACGACGTCGTCAAAATAGGCGTTGATACCTTGCTCAAGCTGGGTTTTGACCGGTGTTTTTTCGCCGTTCTTGATGTATTTCAGTTGCTTGGATCCTTCCTTCATCTCTACGCCATGCGCATGGCTTGACAGTGCTGCTCCAAGGCCGAGTGAAGCGATCAACAGGTTGATCAGTAAAGACTTTTTCATCAAATTCTCCGTCTGTTTAAGGTTTGAGTGGTTCAGGTATGCCGTATGCATAGCTGGAATTTGCACAGCCTTCCGGCAGTGACAATTGCATTTATACGACCATAAAAATTACTTGTAAAGTAATTTTTTACGTGTAAAGTAATAAACAGAGTCGTATTGAGGTATAGAGAGGCGTGATAAGATCAGGATTAGGTGTGAAAGGTTGAAAGAAAATCCTTTCTAACAAATTGATCTTAAAGGGTATTAATGAAGAAAAACGGCTTCTCTGATCGCTTGCGGGCATTGATTGATCAAAAAGAACTGACCTTGGCGCAAGTAGCGCAAGCGATAGGAACAACCCCTACTTCTGTGCATCGATGGACGAAGGGTGGGGAAATTGAGTATGCAAACCTGTTGGCGCTCGCCAATTATTTGGAGGTGAACTGGATCTGGCTCCGCTATGGCGACGATGCGATACGCTCGGCGAGCGGCGCAGTTGCTGAAAACGAGGCCGAGACTGATTTGCGGCGGGAATACCTCGACCAGATCATGGAGAATGAGGCCAGGATGAGGACAGCGCTCGAAATGGCGCAGATCGTGAATTGGGAATGGAACACATTGACCGGGACCGGAACATTCTCTGCCAACGCCGAGGAGGTATTCGGCAAGCAGCCGGATGCGATCAGGACAACCTTTGCCCCGTTTGAGGCATTGCCGCTTGAAGAGCTGGTTGAGTTGTTTGGCGCGCAGCGAGTCTATTTCTGGGATTTCAAGCTGGAAACGTCCGGGGAAGAGCGCTGGTTTGCGTCGCGGGCGAAATTGATTGTGGATTCGCAAGGCGTGCCTATCCGCGTTATTGGAGTGACCACCAATATCACGGAGAGAAAGCGGGCTGAATTTGCCCTGGAGCGCAGCGAATACACCCTGCGGAAAATTATTGAAACCATTCCCGTCGGCCTTTGGTTTGCGGATGAGCGCGGTGTCATTAGCCTTGCAAACCCGGAGGTGGTTCGGATCTGGGGCGGAGCCAAGTTTGTGGGCCTGGAAAACTACGGCATGTATAAAGGTAGCTGGGAAAAGAACGGCAAGGCGCTGACCAAGGATGACTGGACGCTGGCGCGCGCGGTGAAAACCGGCGAGGTAAGCGATGCCGAGGTGGTCAATATAGAGGCGTTTGACGGCGTGCAGAGGAGCATCATCATGTATGCCACCCCATTATTGGATAACAAGGGAGAAATCATTGGTGCGATCGAGGTGAACCAGGATATCTCCGAATTAAAAGTGACAGAGCGGCGCTTGCGAAGAAGTCATGAGCAATTGCAGCTCATCTATCAGCAAGGGTCTTTCGGCGTGGCGGATTTTAATGCGGCGGGTATACAGCGGATGAATGAGAGGCTGGCTTCGTTGCTAAAGATCAAGGATACGCAAATAAAGGATATGCCCTTGGCTGAATTGTTCAGCGAGGAAACAGTGCAGGAAATACTTGAAATTAGTGAGCAAGGGGAAGCCAGGAGCATACATGGCACATTATTGATCAACAGCAAAAATGGGAAAAAGCACCGGGATGCGGAAATCCAGGTGATTGGATCATTGGCTTCAGACAATAAGGTATCGATGCTGCTGGTTTTTGTTTAGAAACTGGCTGGTAGGGTGAATACAGGTGGAAATGAATCATAGGTTGATCGTCAGGATATGGTTTTTGATCAATGCGATTGCTACGCTGTTTCCACCCATCTATCTGGTGCTTGATGAACAATACAGCATTGCAGGCTTGCCGCTGACCCTGATTTACTTTCTCGCTGTGAGTGCCTCCTGCGGCATGAGCGTGATTTATGCTAGTTGGATAGAGCAGCGGTTATGATCATTACCTTCGGGGTCTTGTTGTTCGCGCTCCTGATGCTGGTTTTTATCCTGCAGAGAATAGGTACTGAATCGTTCAATTTCTCGAATTATGTCATCGGCAACCGGACATTTAGTGCCAAATACCAAACTATGTCCCTGCTGAACACCTGGTATCCGGGTGCAATGTTTACTGCTTGGGGCAGCATGGCGGTCACCAACGGCGTGATGTCGTTTTATGTGCTGAATTATAGTCTGCTGACCTTGATCCTCATGTACATCATGGCGAAACCAGTGTGGACATGGGGCAAAGCTTTCGACCTCAAGACGCAGCCGGATTTTTTTGCTTTGCGCTATAACTCGAACAATATCCGCATTGTCACTGCCATCATCGGGATTTTGTCCGGGCTGCCAATGTTGGTGCTGAGCATGCAGGCATTGGGCGTGATTTTCAAATTCCTGTCCCTGGGGAAGCTGAGTTTTGCCCAGTCGGTCTTTATCGGCGTCGTGGTCATCGCGCTCCGCCAGATATGGACAATCAGGATAGGCATGAAAGGCATCATCATTTCAGATTACTACCAGGGCATAGTGGCCTATATCTTCGGAACGGCAGTCCTGATAGCGCTGATTTTATGGCTGGTGCTGGTCAAGCATATAGGATTCGATTCTCTACCGATATCGCACTTCCATTTGCCGGGGCTGGGAGATAAGGAAGGCCCGCTGTATCTGTTTTCAATCGTATTGACAGGCACGCTGGGAGGATGGTGCTGGCCCTATATCTTCATCCGGCTGTTCACCGCCAAGGATGTGAATACCATCAAGAAATCCGCGGCGCATACGGTGCCGATTTCATTCCTTTTCACCACTTCCTTGCTGGTGTTCTGCATGTTGGCCTCGGCACTGCCCGAGGTGTCGAGGGATCCAGCGGGCGTATGGTTTATTGTCGCTGGACAGGCTGGCGGCTATTTTCTGCTCGGCATTGCTGGCGTGATTGTGCTGGCCGCATCCATGGGGCATATCGACGGTCATATACAGGCCACCGGTGCGCAAATAGCCAACGATATATTCAAGAGCGCCGGCATCAAGTCCTCTGAATACCTGATTGCGATCTCCAAGATTTGCATGTTTATCATTACGCTAGGCTGCTCATGGTTGGCCTGTTTGCATATACCGTCTTTATTCTCACTGGCAGTGCTGGCATACCAGGGAATCATCCAGTTGGCCGTGCCGCAATTCCTGGGGATATTCTGGAAACGCGGAAATAAATATGCGGCCTTCTACAGCATGAGCGCCGGATTTGCCATTGCGGTATATATGGAGATTTTCTACTCCCATGCACTGCCGTTTGGATTGACGTCCGGCATTATTGCCTTGCCTTTCAATGCCATGATTTATATTTTCCTGAGCTATGCCATCAAGCAGGAGAAAAGTGAAAAAGACCGGATGGATCGACTTTTTGCAAGCTTGACGACTTCCCGGTAAAAATTCCGGCCTTTATTTTCATATTCCTGCAGAGTTGTTCCGCCGATATAAAACCGCATTTCAATGGATTGCCGGGCTTCCTGTAACCTTGTGTGAACAGGGCGTTATGCTTATAGTAGCGCCATGCTTTTACTCATTTTCTCCCCCGGTTTGATTTATCGAAAGCAGTTCTGATGGCAGCTCAGCTCCCTGCATTAATCATCATTGATGATGATCCCCTGATTACTGATACCCTACATTTCCTGCTTGGCAAGGATTTTGAAGTATATGTCGCGGAGTCGCGCATGCAGGCCAGAAGCCTGTTGCGGCAGCTTGAAAATCCACCGCCGCTGGCGCTGGTGGACTTGGGCTTGCCACCCGTGCCTCACAAGCCTGATGAGGGTTTCAAGGTAATTGGCGAATTGCTCGCGCATGCGCCGACCATGAAAATTCTCGTGCTATCCGGCCAGAACGAAGAGGCCAACGTTAAACATGCGCTGGCACTGGGCGCGGTGGATTTTATTCCCAAACCTTGCGATGTGGAGCGTTTGCGCGAGTTGCTGCACAATGCGCTCAAACTACAGGATGTGGAGCGCGGCGAAACGGCCAGCGCAGAAGATGGCTGGGGATTATTGGGCAATAGCCTGCCCATGCAGACCTTGCGCACGCAGATCACGCAGTTTGCCGATGCGCCTTTCCCGGTGTTGATCGAAGGGGAGTCTGGCAGCGGAAAGGAGCTGGTGGCAAGTTGCTTTCACCGTTTCAGCCGTCGTTCTGCCCAGCCTTATCTCTCGTTGAATTGCGCGGCGATTTCCCCAAACCTGGCGGAATCCATCCTGTTCGGGCATGGCAAGGGCGCCTTTACTGGCGCGGCCAATGCGCATAGCGGCTATTTTGAAGATGCAGCGGAAGGTACCTTGTTCCTGGATGAAATCGGCGAATTGCCGCTGGAGTTGCAGGCCAAGCTGCTGCGCGTGCTGGAAAACGGCGAATACCAGCGCATAGGCGAAACCCAGACCCGCCGCAGCCGCGCCCGCATTGTAGCGGCGACCAATCGCGATTTGCGCGAGGAGGTTCGCGAAGGCCGTTTCCGGCTTGATCTCTACCACCGCCTGAGCGTTTTTTCCGTGCGCGTCCCACCGTTGCGTGATTTGGAGCAGGATCGTTATCTGCTGCTGGAACACTTTAATCAATTCTATGCGCGTGAAACCGGCCAGCAGCCTTTCACGCTGGATGAGCAGGCCAGGCAGCGTTGGTTGGACTATCATTTCCCAGGCAATGTGCGCGAACTGCGCAACATCATTATTCGCCTGGTGGCCAAATATTCGGGCAAGATGGTCACGGACGCCCAATTGGCCGCCGAGCTTGATCTCATGCATGCAGGCATCGCCTCAAACAGTGTCAGCGGCAATGCAGATGTGTTGCTGATCGCGGACGAAGCTGCCATGTCCAGCCAGGTGATCAAGCATTTACAGACTCAAGCCAATGTCAATCTCGACCAGGTGCTGAAATCCTGGGAGCGTGCTTATGTGGACGCGGCAATGAAGATCACCCATGGCAACCTGAGCCAGGCGGCCAAGCTGCTGGGCATCAACCGCACGACGCTCTATAGCCGTATCCAGTTGCAGCAGGATTACAAAGGCGAATAGTGTATTACGCACATTTCGGCCTGAAAGAGCCGCCTTTCAAGATCACGCCCAACACGGATTTTTTCTTTGGCGGAGGTAATCGTGGCGCCGTGCTGGAGGCATTGCGCTACGCCATTTTGCATGGCGAGGGCATCGTCAAGGTAGTCGGGGAAGTGGGCAGTGGCAAGACCATGCTGTGCCGCATGCTGCAGATGCAGTTGCCGGAGCATGTGGACAATGTTTATCTGGCTAATCCCAGCATGGCGCCCGAAGACGTATTGCATGCGATTGCGCTGGAGTTGCGGCTGGATATCCCACCAGGATTGAGCAGGCTGGAAGTGATGCAGCAGTTGCAACAAACATTGCTGGCAAAACATGAGGCCAAGCGCCGGGTCGTGGTGTTCGTCGAAGAGGCGCAAGGCATGCCGCTCGCGACGCTGGAAGAAATTCGTCTGCTGACCAACCTGGAAACGCGCCACGACAAGCTGCTGCAAATTGTATTGTTCGGCCAGCCGGAGCTGGATGACAACCTGAACCAAAGGGAAATCCGCCAGCTCAAGGAACGGGTCACCCATAGTTTTTATCTTGGCCCGCTGAATAAGGATGAAGTGTCGGAATACCTGATGTTCCGTCTACGCGCCGCTGGCTATCATGGGCCGCCGCTATTTACTAGGCGCGCTGTTAAGCGGCTGGCGGAAACTGCGCAGGGATTGGTGCGCAGAATCAATATCCTCGCGGACAAGGCATTGCTGTCCGCGTTTGCCGCCAATACCTATCAGGTGACGCCGAAGCACGTCACTGCCGCTATCCGCGACAGCGAGTTTGCCAGTGAAATGCCGCGCGCCAGGCGCTGGCCCATGTTATGGACTGTAGTCGCATTGTTGCTGGTGATGGTGGGAATAACCGCCTATATAGCATGGCAGCGGCAATTATTCACTGTCGACAATATATTGCCAGCGCCTGTTGCCACAGTGGCGGAACCGTCGGCTGAGGAAAAACCGGAGCCAGCAGTGACGCAGGATATCGCCGGGATGATAGCGCAACGTGAAGGTCTTACGCCTGCCTGGCTGGCGGCTGTGCCGCCCGGCCATCTCACCATAGAACTGATGCGCGACGCTGAAGAGGCGAGGGTGGAACAATACCTGCAACCAGTATGGTCGCGGCTGGTGCTGGATGATCTATATGCTTCGGCGACTAAAGTCGATGGCAAACCCAGCGTTAATATATGGTATGGCGCATACGAAAACCGCCAGGCTGCGCTGGCGGAACTCGAGTCGTTGCCGGAAGAGCTGCAAGCAGGCGCCCAGTTGCGCACGATTGCGGGCGTCCGGGAAGAAGTGGCGCAACATCAATAGCTTGGTTGCCATCAGATAGTGATTGTGGGATAAACTCCAGAGTTTATAAGACCCAAAACCATCAATAAAAGGGAGTGAGACGTTGTCCGGCCAATTGCCAAGAGTTGCCAGCATTCTGATTCTGCCATGCATGCTTGGCCTGACAAGTTGTGCCCACCAATCCGCCGTTGCGCCATCTGAAGGCCATATCGATAACGGTCCGCCAGCAGTGGTGCAGGCTGCGGACATTCCCAAGCCGGTCAAGAGCAGCAATTACCTGCCGCCACCCAAGCCCAGAGTCAAGGAGCAGACCTATAGCGTAGTGGTCAATGATGTGCCGGTGAAGGAAATCCTTTTCGCGCTGGCACGTGAAAGCAAGCTCAATATTGATATCCACCCAGCGATTCAGGGCCGCGCCACGCTCAATGCCGTTGACCAGACCCTGCCTGCCATCTTGGAGCGTCTCGCCAAGCAGGTGGATTTGACCTACCGCGTCGATGGCAATGTGCTCAGCATCACGCCGGATATGCCGGTGCTGCGCAGTTACAAGGTGGATTACGTCAACATGTCGCGCGATACCACGGGTTTTATCGGCGCGGCGGCAGAGATCGCCAGCACAGGCCGCAGTGCTTCGACGACCAGCGGCACGAGCGGCAGCACATCATCCAGTACTTCCTCAAGCACTGGCACAGGCGCGGCGAACAGTTCGCGTACTGCTGTCAACAGCCTGGCCACCAATCACTTCTGGGAAACATTGGTGCAGAACCTCAAGGATATCCTGGCTGAAACGGATAAAGAGGTCATCATCACCCGTACCGGTACGGGTTCATCTCAATCCAATGAAGCTGTCGTTGCTGAAGCCGGCGATGGGGCGCAGGCTGCACCACGTAATACTGTCCAGGAGCGCGATGAGGCGCGTACCGAATACAAGACCCTGTTTGCGGCCACTGTCATAGCTAGTCCGGAGACAGGCATCATCAGCGTGCGCGCCACCCATCGTCAGCATGAAAAAGTGCAGGAGTTCCTTGATAAGGTGATGGATAGCGCCAAGCGCCAGGTCCTGATCGAGGCGTCCATTGTCGAGGTGACGCTGAATGATACTTACCAAGCAGGGATAGATTGGACAAAGCTGGGCAATGGCATCAATATGACCAATCAATTAGGCTTGAGCACTTTGATGACGCCTGCTGGCGTTGCGGGTACAGCCGGAACAGTGGCTCCTTTTAGCATCGGTTATTCGAGCGATAACAGTAATGTGGATTTCAACCTGAGATTATTGCAGCGATTTGGCGATACCAAAGTGCTTTCCAGTCCCAAGCTGATGGTGCTGAACAATCAAACAGCCGTGTTGAAAGTAGTGGATAACCTGGTTTACTTCACGATTCAATCCCAGGTTTCCCAAGGTGTTGGGCAAGGCTCTACTAACCTGCAATCGGTAACGACGACACCGAATACGGTGCCGGTTGGCGTGGTGATGAGCGTGACTCCTCAAATCAATGATAACGGCGCGGTGAATATCAATATCCGACCCACCATTTCACGTGTATTGCGCTATGTGGAAGATCCCAACCCGCAGTTGATGGTAGGCACTACACGAATTATTAGCGAGATTCCCCAAATCCAGGTGAGGGAATTCGAGTCCATGTTGCGCATCAACAGCGGCAACACCGCTGTGCTGGGAGGGTTGATGCAGGACAATATCCAGCAGGCGACAGACAAGGTGCCCGGCATTTCCAAGGTGCCGCTGGTGGGTAAGCTGTTCACCGCCCGCAGCAATTTCAATGTCAAGACCGAGCTGGTGATCTTCCTGCGTCCCGTCGTGATCCAGAATGCCAGCCTGGAAAGTGAAGAACTGAGCGGCTACAAGCAATACCTGCCTGCGCAGCAATTGCAGAGGTTGATTGATGAGTCTGTTAATTAACGCATTGCAAAAGGCTGAGCAGGGCAGACAGCAGCCGCTGGAAAAAGCGGAGGCAGAGGATTTGCTGCTCGACCTTGCTCCGCGCGAGCCGGTGCACGGCAGTTACGCGGCTTCGTCCGCCCAGGAGGAAACTGATGTTTCCTCTCAGCAGTCCCTGGCAGGAGAACACGCGGCGCAGCAACAGGCCGCTCGGCTTTTTGCGGCAAGGGCTGCTTCTGCCAGGCCTGAACTGCGTATTTCTTCTTTGGTGATCGGGTTGTTGTTGCTGTTGGTTGTGCTGCTGATTGGCGGAGCAATGCTTTGGTATGTCAATTCGCTATCCCAGCCGGAAGTAATCGTGCCACGGCCGGCCGCTGCGTTGGGTGCAGCGCCGGAGGCCAATACGATGCAACCGTTAGTTGAGGTGCAGCAGGACGGCATTGAGGATGCTCCTGTCGCTGATTCGGCGGCAGAAGCCAGCGAGCCAGGAGCAGCGCAGGACACAACAGAACAGACAGTTCAGGCTGCTGCGCCTGTTTCCAGGCCGGCAGTAGCCGCGCCAGCTGTTCCACCGGTATTTGGCGAGCCACCCAAACAGACTGCCAATAGTAATGTCGCTGTCACGCGCAACCGACCTGCCATGACGGTCAATCAGCATGTGCTTGAAGGCTATGACGCCTTCAACCGTGGCGACGATACAGCCGCGCAACAGGCGTATAGGCAGGCGTTGCAGGCGGATGTGCGCAATATCGACGCCTTGCTGGGCATGGCCGCCATTGCCGCGCGACAGAATCGCCAGCAGGACGCGATAGGCTGGTATCAGCAAGTGCAGCAGGTGGAACCGCGTAACGGCGTGGCGCAGGCCGCCTTGCTGGAGCTGCAGGGGCAGGCCGATCCATTGAGCAGCGAAACCAAGATTAAGAATCTCATCAGCCAGCAACCGCAGGCGGCTTATTTGCATGCGGCATTGGGCAACCATTATGCTGAGCAGGGGCAGTGGGCGCTGGCGCAACAATCCTTTTTCCAGGCGCATCACCTTGATGCCGCCAATCCCGAATATGCGTTCAACCTGGCAGTCAGCCTCGATCAACTGGGTAAATCCAGCTTGGCGCTGCAATATTATCAGCAGACCCAGGCATTGCTGGCTGGCGGGAATTCCACCGCCGTGAATCCGGCGCAACTGGCTGCCAGGATACGCCAGCTTCAATAGTATTTTCGCTGGCCGGGGAAGAAATGTCGCCCGGCCTGATCCCCGCTGAAACATAACGGATATTTAAGATTCATTCATGGCAGAACAGCGACGCAAGCTCCGGCTAGGAGAGTTGATGGTACAACAGGGCCTGATCAGTCAGGACCAGTTGCGCATCGCGCTCATGGAGCAGGAGCAGAGCAATATTCCCCTGGGCCGTCAGTTGGTGCGCCTGGGATTCGTCACCGAGGCCGTGGTGCGCGACCTGGTGGCGCATACCATAGGCCAGGAGAGTATTGATCTCTCGACTGTGGTGGCTGATGGTGAGGCGCTGAAGATGGTGCAGGAGGGCTTTGCCCGCCGCTACCATCTATTGCCTGTTGCGTTCGATGCCAATATCCGCCAGTTGACGGTGGCGATGTCCGATATGTTCAATGTGGTCGCGCTCGACCAATTGCGCGCCACGTTGGGCTCTCAGGTTCTGGTCAAGCCGGTGCTGGCGGCGGAAGCGCAGCTTGAGGACTATATCGACCAGTTCTATGGCTATGAGCTTTCCGTCGATGGCATCCTGCGCGAGATCGAAACCGGCGAGATCGATTACCAGAGCCTGCAATCCGGCGGCGATGAATATACCCAGCCCGTGGTGCGCCTGGTCGGAGCCCTGCTTATGGATGCGGTGAAAAAGGGCGCTTCGGATATCCATTTCGAACCCGAATATGCTTTTCTGCGCATCCGCTACCGCATCGACGGCGTATTGCAGCAGGTGCGCAGCCTGCACAAGACCTACTGGCCGGGCATTGCCGTGCGCCTCAAGGTCATCAGCGGCATGGACATCGCGGAAACCCGCTCGCCGCAGGATGGGCGGCTGAACATGAATCTCTCGGGCAGGCCGATTGATTTTCGCGTCGCCAGCCATCCCACGATCCATGGCGAGAACATTGTGTTGCGCGTGCTTGATCGCGAAAAGTCGATTATTCCGCTGGACCGCATGGGTTTGCGCGAGCAGGCGCTGGATGAATTGAAGCTCATGATGACCAGGCCGGAAGGCATCCTAATCGTGACAGGCCCGACCGGTAGCGGCAAAACCACGACGCTGTATTCTCTGCTGTCCTTCCTCAATACCGAAGGGGTCAATATCATGACCCTGGAAGACCCGGTGGAGTATCCGGTGACCATGATGCGCCAGACCTCGGTGGCAGAGGTGAACAAGGTGGATTTTGCCAACGGCATCCGTTCCATCATGCGTCAGGACCCGGACATCATCCTCGTTGGTGAGGTGCGCGATACCGATACCGCCACCATGGCATTCCGCGCGGCCATGACTGGGCACCAGGTGTTTACCACGCTGCATACCAATTCGGCATTAGGGACATTCCCCCGTTTGCTCGATATCGGTATTTCGCCTGACATCATGGCAGGCAACATCATCGGCGTGGTGGCGCAGCGCCTGGTGCGCGTTTTGTGCCAACACTGCAAGGAAGCTTATTTGCTGGACGACGATGAGCGCAAGCTGCTTGGCAAGAGCATTGGCCCGGATCAACACATCTACCGCGCGGTCGGCTGCAAGCATTGCGCATATACCGGTTATCGCGGGCGCATGGCTATCATGGAGCTGTTGCGGGTCGATAGCGATATGGATGCACTGGTGGCGCGCCGCGCGCATTTTGATGAAATGCGCGACCTGGCCCTGCGAAAGGGCTTTACCACGCTGGCGGAAGACGGCATCCGGCGCATCATTGAAGGTCATACCAGCCTATCTGAAGTGATGCGGGTCATCGACCTGACCAGCCGGATTCAATAGAACGCCCGCACATGCCTACCTTCAGCTACAAGGCGGTTGATCAGACAGGCAGGACGACGCATGGGCAGATTGACGCCCTGAACGAGATTGACCTGGAATTGCGGCTCAAGCGTGTCGGATTGGATCTGATTACATTCCGGCCTTCCAGCACGCGCCCGTCGTTGTTCAGCCGCCGCAAGGTCAGCTTGCAGGACCTGGTGATTTTCTGTTTCCAGCTTGAGCAATTGACGAGCGCCGGCGTGCCGCTGCTCGAAGGATTGGTGGATTTGCGCGACAGCACGACCAACCCCAATTTCCAGAAAACCATAGGCTCCATGGTGTCATCCGTGGAAGGCGGCAAAATGCTTTCTCAAGCATTGGCCGAGCACCCCGACGTGTTCAACCGCGTGTTCGTGAGCCTGGTCAAGGCCGGGGAGCAGACGGGCCGCCTGCCGGATATCTTCCGCCATCTTGCGGACACCCTGAAATGGCAGGATGAACTGATTGCGCAAACGCGCAAGCTGCTGGTGTATCCCGCATTCGTGCTGGTGGTGGTTTTGTCTGCCGTGATATTCCTCATGGTCTATCTTGTGCCGCAGATGGTCTCGTTCCTTAACAATATGGGCCAGGCATTGCCTTTACAGACGCGTATCCTGATCGCGGTTTCCAATGCGGTGGTGGAATATTGGTGGCTGATGCTGGGCTTGCCTGCACTGGCGGCGATGGCGCTCGGCATTGCCATCCATCGCAGCCAGGAGGCGCGTTACCGCTATGATTTTGCCAAGCTGCATTTGCCGGTAACAGGGGAAATCCTCAATAAGATTATCCTCGCGCGCTTCTCGCGCTATTTTGCGCTCATGTACCAAACCGGCATTCCAGTGCTGGATGGTCTGCGCAACTGCGAGGAAATTGTCGATAACCGCGTGGTGGCGGAAGCACTGAACCGCGCCCTGCACCAGATCAATGCGGGCGAAAGCATGAGTGACAGTTTCCGTAATGTCGGCCTGTTCCCGCCGCTGGTGGTGCGCATGATCAGAGTGGGCGAGAGCACTGGCGGACTGGATAAGGCCCTGCTCAACGTCAGCTATTTCTATGACAGGGATGTCAATGAATCCGTGGAAAGGTTGCTCAAGATGATCGAGCCTGCCCTGACCGTGGTGCTGGGTGCCATCCTGGCCCTGATCATGTTCTCCGTGCTCGGTCCGGTGTACGATTCCTTCAGTCAACTCAAGTTATAGGTCTTATGTTCGAGCGACTTATTCTCTGTGCAACGCATGACCGGCTGATCGCCGGGCGGTGGCGCCTGGGCCGCTTGCGCGAGGTGGAAATATTCAGCAACCAGGCGCAGGGCCATCTCGCATTTGCCGAGTTCTTGGCGGGCCGCCGCTTCGCGCCGATCTATCTCATGGTGGATGCGCAGGAGGAAGATTTCCATCTGGAAACCCTGCCCCACACCTCCGGGCGTTCACGCGCGGAGCTGCTACAACGCAAGCTCAACCAATCCTATCGCGGCACGGTATTCCGCGCGGCGCAGTTCCTCAACCGCGAGCGGGACAAACGCCGCGACGACCGTTTCCTCTTCGTCGCGCTGAACAATACCGAATTCTTGCAGCCATGGCTGGATATCATCTCCCAGCAGCAGGCGCCGCTTGCCGGGGTCTATAGCTTGCCCATGGTCAGCCAGCTTTTGCTGAACAAGCTCAAGTACAAAACCGGCGATATCCTGTTTAGCGAGCAATTATCCTCCGGCCTGCGTCAGAGCTACCTGCACCAAGGCAGGCTGCGGCTCAGCCGTTTGGTGCAGATACCGCCGGAGGCGCATCAGCAGATCGGCTACTTCCACCTTGTGGAAACAGATAAAGCCCGGCTATATCTCCTGAGCCAGCGCCTGATCACGCGGGAAACGGCGCTCAAGGTTGTGGTGTTGACTCCCGAAGAGGACGCTGGGCAGATCAGCCGCAATATCCAGCAGGAACAAGGCCTGCAATGCGAGCCTGTCGATCTCATCCAGTTGGCAAAGAGTAGTGGCTTGCCGCTGGAGCAAGCGCGCGAAGTGCCGGAGCTGGTGCATATGCAATTGCTGGCGCGTGGCTATAGGCCGGATAACCTTGCGCCTGGGCCGCTGGTCAAGACCTACAGGATGGAGTTCCTGCGCAAGGCGCTGGTGGTATCTGCCCTGATGGTAGCTTTGCTGGGGTTGCTGTTGACCTTGCTGTATCTGGTGCAATCCATTCAAGATACGACGAGGACAAATGAGTTGGCGGTGGAAACACGAATACAGGAGCAGCGTTATAACGAGGTAGCCAATAATTTCCCTGCCACGCCCGTCCAGGGCATGGATTTGCAGGTGGCAGCCCATGCCTACGAGGCCATCCTCAGGCAGGAGGCCAGCCCGGCCCGCATGATGCAGGTGCTTGGGGCTATCCTAAACCAGATGAGCACTATCCAGCTCAACCGTCTGCGCTGGGTGATGAGCCAGGATCTGAACATCAAGGATGAAGAGGGACAGGCGACAGCACAACCCACGCAGGCCAGCCAGAGCGGGGAAATGTACCAGATCGGCTTTGTCACGGGCGAAATCCGCGGGTTCAATGGCGACTACCGTGCCGCGCTGGAAACCGTGCAGCAGTTTGCGGAAGCATTGAAGGTGAATCCGACCATGCTGGAAGTCGCCGTGGTGCAGCAACCCGTGAATGTAAGTTCTTACTCCAGCTTGCAGGGCAGCACTTCGGACGCGCGCGCGGCCCAAAATGAAAAAGCCGTGTTCAAGCTCAAGCTGGTGCTGAAACCGGAGGCGCGGCAATGAGCGCATTCATCAAACTGGACCGCCAGGACTGGAACCGACTAGCCTTGCCTGCGGCTTCCCTGCTGGTGGCCTGCATTTTTGCTGTCGTCATTGTGAGCTATGCCCAGGATTACCAGGATGAGGCCGCGCAACGGTTGCAGCAGCAACAGAACCAGTTGATGCAGGCTAAATCACGCCTGCTCTCGTCAGACCAGGAGCGTGAAAACATCATCCGTTATCTGCCTGTTTATAAGCGCCTCATCAACCAGGGGTTTATCGGCGAGGAGCGCCGTATTGAGTGGGTGGATGCCTTGCGCAGCGTTCATCAGTCACAGCGGCTGTTTGGCATCAAATACAGCATAGGCGCACAAGCGCCATATCAATCTGACGCGATCGGCAATACCGCGCCATTCACCCTATATCGCTCCATCATGAAGCTGGAACTCTCGTTGCTGCATGAAGAAGACCTCCTGGCCCTGCTCGACGGCCTCAGACGCAGCCAGGCCACCCCCTTCATCCTGCGTGATTGCACTATCCAGCGCATAGGCATAGCGACTGTGACCATCCTCGCGCCCGTCGCCAGCGCCACTTGCGAGCTGGATTGGCTTACCCTGCGCGAATCTGCCACAGGAGCCATGCCATGAAGCGCTTATTGATTCTGGTTCTCTTGTTGGCAGCGCAGCTCTCCGTGGCGGCAGAGCCGCTGGGGCGCCTGTTTACCACGCCTGCCGAACGCGAGGCGCTGGACAGGCTGCGCCAAAATCAGCGTGGACAATTGCTGGAGCAGGCAACCATCCCGGAAACACCGATAGCCGACGACCCTATTCTCGAACCTGCGCCGCCTCAATCGCTCAGCGTCCAGGGATACATCCAGCGCAGCGACGGCGGTAAAGGCACGGTCTGGATCAACCACCAGCCATTGCAGGAAGGCAGCGACAACGGCCAGGTGCAGGTAGGCAAGGTCAACAAGAATGGTATCCCTGTCACCATCCGCGAAAATGGCCGCAGCGTGCGGCTCAAGGCCGGGCAGGTGTTCAACCCGGAAACCGGCGAAATAAACGAGCGCAACGTCCAGGCTACCGAGCCTCCCGCTGCACTCTCGCCGCAGTTACCTCCCAATACCACCAGCCAAGGTATCATCCACTAGGCCCGCGCCATGATGAGGCCATCCATTACATCCCGACCAACCCGCCAGCGCGGCGCAGCGCTCATCATGGTCATGTTCATCATTGGCCTGGCAGTCACGGCCTTGGTGATGAAATCCTACAATGCCGCTGAAATGAAAGCCCGGCAGGATGAAAAAACCATGAAGGCGCTGGCGGAGGCGAAGGAAGCGTTGATTGCGTGGACGGTTGGACATAAGTTTACGCCAGGCCAAATGCCATGGCCGGATAGAGTAGGTGACGGGAATTATGATGGCAGCAGTGATTGTGCAACGAATTCCTTTTCACAATCACTATTCATTGGACAATTGCCTAGTTTGCCAGCAACCAGCCCGTGCCTTGATCCAAATACAGGGTCAACTGTTTATGCTGGATATAGCACATACCCCGGTATTGGGCATGAGTTCAAGGATGGGGAAGGCAACCGGATATGGTATGCCGTGTCCAGAAATATTGTCAGGAACCATCAGACATCATCCAGTCCAGTGATTAACCCTGGCATGATTGTTAATGCAGCTAGCCTTGATCCATGGTTAAAAGTCATAGATGCCAATGGCAATATTGTGTCAAATCGTGTGGCCGTTGTGTTGATCGCACCTGGAAGGCCTCTTGCCAACCAGAATAGGGCAGGGAGTCCAAGTGCGAATAATTTTCTTGAAAGTGCGATTGATAACAACCAGACATTTATCAAAAAGAATGAAGACTCCAGTTTTAATGACAGGTTGATTTACATCACTATTGATGAGTTGATCAGCGCGCTTGAGAAACGGGTAGTCAGGGAGGTAAGAAATCTTAACTTCACATCTGAGATGGTCAGATGCACTTTAAGTGGGTGTGTTAAAGAGTTTCAGGCATCTCTTAAATGGAGCAATGCAGGTGCATATGTGATTACCGGGACGATAGATTCCAATTATTATCATCAGCCGACTGTTGCACAAAGTTTCAACTGCAAATGGAAGCTACAGGATGCAATGGTTTGTGAAGCAACTGCATTGGATGCAAGAGAAAATATCTTGAGTATCACAACGCCAATGACAGATTATCCTTTTGTTTTTGACAGGATGACGGGTCAGGAGGCAATAAAAATACTGGATAAAGACGGGAATAAAAAAGGAACGATAGGTCCCGCATTGAATAGTTATTTCATCGTGAATAACGAAAGCTTGATTACTCAGCCTACAGGTTGGCCGCAATGGTATTTCACAAATAAATGGGATGAATATATTTATGCGGTCGCTGAGGAATTTGATTCGATGACTGGAGAGGGAATGTGTTTAACTAGTTGCCTGACACTTGATGTGCGTGGCCAGTCAGTACAAGGCATCAAGCAATTAGTGTTTTCCAGAGCTGCGAAAAATATTGATGATCTGGCAAAGGGTGCAAAAGCGACAAATAGCTTTGCTGAAGTCAATAGCATGGATGGAGCTGTAGCATGGAAACAATGAGGGAAAAGCGGAAAATCAAGAGTTATGCTGATGGTTTTTCATTGGTGGAAATGGCCGTGGTTCTGGTCATTCTTGGTTTTGTGATTACTGCATTGATATTGCCCATTACAGCACAAAGGGAAGCCAATTTTCTGCGACATACAGACAATCAATTGGAAATTGCCAAAAAAGCATTGATTGGATTTGCACAGGCAAATGGCCGGTTGCCTTGTCCGGCACTTGATGGGGTGGGGCAACCAGGGGAAGAGCAACCTCAAGGGGGGATGTGTAATACAGCCCAATCCGTGGCTGATGGATATTTACCTGCTGCCACCCTAGGTATTGCCGCAGGATTTTCCCTTGATGGCTGGGGACATCGTATCCGCTATGCTGTTACACAAACTCCTTCTGTTTCGATTCCAATAGTTTCTGCCCCGTTCACTACTACCAATGGTATGGCTGCCGCACGTATGCAAAACCTAACCCCCACTTTGAAGATACTTAATGGTGTGGGCGGTATCTCGATGATTGATAATGCTGTGGCTGTGGTTTATTCGACAGGCAAGGATTTGAATTCAGGGGGAGCAGATGAAGATGAAAATCTTGATGGAGATAATGAATTTGTCAGTCACGATATTCAAGCCAATGGCTCCACTGGCGAGTTTGATCACAGGCTGGTCTGGATCTCCCCCTACGTCCTCTACAACGCCATGATTCAGGCCGGGCAATTACCCTGAATCTTTGGCAGCATTATTGATCTCAAATTAGATTCCTACCTTTTTCTATAAATGATTTATCTTCCCTTACGGGATATGTTGCCAATCTATGAACGATAACCAGCTTCTCCGTTACAGCCGCCATATTCTCCTGCCGCAGATTAGTTATGAAGGACAGGAACAGCTCGTCAACAGTCATGCGCTGGTGATCGGCGCGGGCGGGCTGGGTTCGCCGGTGGCTTTGTATCTTGCCGCTGGCGGTGTTGGCACAATGACGATCTGCGATTTTGACGAGGTGGATCTGACCAACCTGCAACGGCAGATTATCCACACTACGGCGTCCGTCGGCAGCAACAAGGCGCAATCTGCCGCCCATACGATTGCTGCGATTAACCCTGAGGTACAGGTGCGCCCCGTGATGCAGCGGGTGGATGAGGCCAGCTTGCGCGACTTGGCGCAGGCGGCGGATGTGGTGGTCGATTGCACGGATAATTTCACGGTGCGCTATGCGCTCAACCAAGTGTGCGTGGCGCTGCGCAAGCCGCTGGTGTCTGGCGCGGCGATCGGCTTCGAGGGACAGGTGACGGTGTTCGATATGCGCCATGACGACAGCCCTTGCTACCATTGCCTGTTCCCTAATCTTGGTGGCGACGAAGGCTTGCGCTGCTCGGAGAATGGCGTATTCGCGCCGCTGGTGGGCATGATAGGCACCACGCAGGCGGCGGAGGCGATGAAGTTGTTGCTTGGCTTGGGCAAGAGCCTGCAAGGCAGGTTGCTGCTGCTGGATACGATCACCATGGAATGGCGCAGCCTCAAACTGGCGAAAGACCCTGCTTGTCCTGTGTGCGGGCCGGCTACTGCAGCTTAACTGGGTACCGTCACTTACGGGATATTTCACTTTCCATTGATGTTGATATGACTGTTTAATAGCACTATTATAGGTGCTGTTGAATAACCCTGGAGTGGTCATGTCACACTTGATCCTGGCTGAAACTACTGCGAGTGTTTCCGAATTGAAGAAAAATCCCATGGGTACTGTTGCTTCGGGAGACGGTTTCCCGGTGGCGATTCTCAACCGGAATGCGCCGGCTTTTTACTGTGTCCCGGCGAAGGCTTATGAAGCGATGATGGAAAAGCTCGAAGACATGGAGCTGAATGCGATTGCGGATGCGCGGGAAGGGCAAGCTGTAATCAAGGTCACGCTTGATGAGCTTTGAGCTTGCTTTTCTGGAAGAAGCGCTGAAGGAGTGGAAAAAGCTCGATAACCATGTGCGCGAGCAATTCAAGACAAAGCTGACCGAGCGGTTGGAGAATCCTCATGTGCCTTCTGCCCAGTTGAGCGGACATAAAGAGCGTTACAAAATCAAGCTGCGTAGTGTTGGCTACCGGCTTATATACGAGGTTCGAGATCATGAACTGCTGGTGATTGTGGTGGCTGTCGGCAAGCGTGAGCGTAACTTGGTATATAAGGCGGCTGCTAAGCGCTAGGGCGGCAGGTGCCAAATTACTTACGCAATTTCCACTCGCTGCTATTTTTTTGTGAATAGCCACAGGATATAAAAAATACCGGGCATTTGCCCGGTATTTCATTGTTGGGGATACCAGGAATATTCTTATTTTCCGCCGCCGACCAATGCTTTCACCGCACTGACCACATCTCCCGGCATGACGACAATCTTGCTGTTGTTGGCGTTGGACATGCGTTGTAATGCCTGGATGTAGCGGTCACCGAGCAGGAAGGTGGCGGAGGTGTCGTTCTGCTTGACGGCTTCCGCGATTAGGCGGATGGATTCCGCTGAGGCTTCAGCCGCCACCTTTTGCGCTTCCGCATCCTTGCGGGCCGCCTCCAACCTTGCTTCGGCGTTGAGAATAAGCGATTGCTTATCGCCTTCGGCGCGCGTCACCACGGCGACACGTTCGCGTTCCGCCGATGCCTGCTGCTCCATGGCGTTCTGCATGTTCATGGAGGGTTTGATGTCCTGAATTTCAACGGATTTGACGGTGAGGCCCCAATCGGCGGCTTCGTCGGCAATGGCATTTTTCAGTTCGCTCTTGATGCGTTCGCGCGAGGTGAGGGCTTCGTTGAGGTCCATGCCGCCGATGATGGAGCGCAGGTTGGTTTGCACCATGTTGCGCATGGCTTCGCGGAAATCCTCAATGCCGTAGACGGCGCGCTCGATGTTGGTGACCTTGATGAAGGCGACGGCATTCGCGAGGATGACGGCGTTATCCTTGGTGATGACGTCCTGCTCGGGCACGTCGAGAATGATGTCCTTGGTGGTGACCTTGTAGGTGACCTTGCTGAACACCGGGTTGATGACATGCAGGCCGGGCGTGATGACGGCATTGAACTTGCCCAGGCGCTCTACCACCCATTCCTCGCCCTGCGGCACGATGCGGATGCCTTTCCAGGCCAGGATGGCGGCAGCGGCGATCAATACGAATGCAAATTCAAACATGGTTTTTCCTCGTTATATGGTTCAGGTGGTTTTCTTGCTGACGCGTAGGCGGTTGCCTTCCACTGCGACGACAATTGCGTCTACGCCGGCCTCGATTTCCTCATTGGCGATGGCGATCCATTGCCGGCTGCCTAGTACGCCCTGGACAAACTCGATGCGACCGTTATGCCGCGGGCTGACGGATTCGGTGATGATGCCGATGCGCCCGATTTCCTCGCCGCGCGATTGGCCGATGCTGGAATCGTCTTTCTCCCGGCGGTAGAACTGCTTCCAGACGGCGAGAGAGCCGAGGGAAAGCACGGCGAAGAGCAATAACTGCCAGGCGGTGCCCAATGCCGGCAACAGGTAAGTGAGCAAAGCAAGGCACAAGGCTGCAATGCCGAACCAGAGTATATACAGCGTTCCTGTGAGCATTTCCAGCGCGATCAGGGCTAATCCGAGTATGCCCCATATCCAGAGCGGTTCCAGCATCATGCACTGCTTCCTGTCGAGTGTTTAGTCCGCCATCGTACCAGAACTTTAAAATGAGGTTGCTGTCTCGCAGGCGGGGGGAATTTTCAGTCACGGGCTTTATAGCCGGGACTTCCAAATATCTATTATTACAAGGAGATCTTATGAAAATTCCAGCATTGGGGTTTGTTTTATCTTTGGCATACGCATCAGCAGCCAGCGCCAATACCATCAGCACAATGGATTACTGGGACAGCACTGTCTCGCCCTTCGGTACGCCGGATACGGCTACTTATGGCCAGACCATTACCATCGGCGATACGGCACAGGTGCTGGAGTCGTTTTCCTTTATTCTCAGCGATCTACGCGTGGCCTTCACCGTTGAAGTCGGTAGCTGGACCGGGAGCAGGGTGGACGAGGTCATTTATCGCTCTGACCCTTTCAAGTTTGCTGCTACCAGTGACTACATGGAGATCATGGCGTTCCCTGATGTAACACTGAATGCTGATAGCCAGTACGTGCTGTATTTCACGACATCTGGTATCCAGAGTGATGTGGAAAGCATGAACGAATGGGGGTTCACGCCAGATGAGGCTTATGCGGGCGGCACTTTTGTCTACCTCAACAATGGCAATGACCGCAGCCAGTTGACCAGCGTGGACTGGAATACCGACCTTGGCGGCGACCTGGCGTTCACGGCCACGCTTGCGCCGGTGCCGGAGCCAAGCATGTATGGCTTGTTGCTGGCAGGACTGGGATTGCTGGGGTTCGCTGCCCGGCGCAAAATGCTTGGCTGAGTTCATATAAGCAGGAAAATCCAAAAAGCCAGCAATGCTGGCTTTTTGTTTGACGGCGTTGCCTGAGTGTGAAGATGCGGATTACACTGCCTGCAAAAAGGGGAGGGAGTATGCAGATTTTCTTGCTGGCATTGCTGGTGGTTGCAGTCGTGTATTTCATCATGGTCTATAACGGGCTGGTGAACCTCAAGAATAATGTCGAGAAAGCCTGGGCCAATATTGATGTATTGCTCAAGCAGCGGCATGATGAGTTGCCCAAGCTGGTCGATACCTGTAAGCAGTACATGCAGCATGAGCAGGCCACCTTGCAGCAGGTGATCCAAGCGCGTTCCCGTGTACAGGAGGCGAGCAAGCATCATGACGTCGCGGCTTTGGGCGCGGCGGAAAGCGCATTGCGTGCCGGGCTGGGGACGTTGTTTGCCGTGGCGGAGTCCTATCCCGAACTCAAGGCCAACGAGCAGTTCCTGCATCTGCAGGCGCGCATCAGCAGCCTGGAAAACGCCATTGCCGACCGGCGCGAGTTCTATAACGAGAGCGTCAACCTGCACAATGTGCGCATCGCGCAATTTCCCGACCTGCTGGTGGCACGCACATTGGGCTTCAATCGCGAGACCATGCTGCGTTTCGCCCGCAGCGAGCTCAAGGATGTCGATATCGCGGCGCGTTTCAAGCAATAGTTGCTGAATCAACCCGATGCGGTTCCTGTGGCGCGGCTGGCGTAGCTATTACCTGGATTGCCTGAGCGGTGCTGCCTACCTATTGTTGCTTGCGGTGGCCGCCCAGTCGAACAACCTCAAGGCATGGACGATTTGCCTGGTACTCGCCGCGTTGGTTAGCCTGGTGGCCTGGGCCGGCAACTACAGGCGCAACCGCGCGATTGCGGATCTGCCCACCTCACGCATCGGCTCTGCCGCGCAGGGCTATGTCGAGCTGTATGGGCGGGCACTGCCCGATCCCGAGCATTTGATCGTTAGCCCGTTTTCCGCTGTGCGCTGCGTCTGGTACCGCTTCCAGGTGTTCCAGCGCCATGACCGCAGGCATTGGCGCCTGACGCATGAAGGCGCCAGCCATGAAACCTTTGTCATCAGCGACGGCACTGGCCAGTGTTTTGTCGACCCTGATCATGCAGAAGTCGTCGGGCCAGAGCGCCGGGTCAGCTATGCCGGGGACTACAAGCGCGTGGAGGAAATCCTGTTTGCCGGGTCGATTTACGTGCTGGGCGAATTCACCACGGTGGGCGGCTCGAATATGCCGCTTAACCAGAGGGAGGATGTTTCCGAACTGCTCGCGGAATGGAAGCGCGACAAAGCGGGCCTGCTGGAGCGCTTTGACCTCGACGGCAACGGCGAGATCGACCTCAAGGAGTGGGAGCTGGCGCGCCGGGCCGCCGCGCGCGAGGTGGAGAGGCAGCATCGCGAGTTGCGCGCCGCGCCCGGCGTGCATGTGATGCGGGCGCCAGCCGATGGCCGTCTGTTCCTGCTTTCCAGCCTCTCGCCGCAGCGCCTCAAGCGGCGTTATTTATTGTTATGTTGGCTGCATGGGCTGGTGTTCGTGGCGCTCATGCTGGCGTTGCTGCGTTTGCAGTCGGGCCGGTTTTTAGCGTGACAGCGTTTTCGCATGAATGCGCTATGCTAAAATCCCACCCCTATGACTACCGATACCACTGCAAGCCAAACCCTGGATAAATCCTTTGAACCCAAGAACATAGAAAGCCGCTGGTACCAATTCTGGGAAGAGCGCGGCTACTATGCCGCAGGGCTGGATTCCAGCAAACAAGACAATTTCTGCATCCTGCTGCCGCCGCCCAACGTGACGGGCACGCTGCATATGGGGCACGGTTTCAACCAGACCATCATGGACGCGTTGACGCGCTATCACCGCATGCGCGGCGACAACACCTTGTGGCAGCCAGGTACCGACCATGCCGGCATCGCCACGCAGATCGTCGTCGAGCGCCAGCTTGATGCCCAAGGCGTCAGCCGCCACGACCTCGGCCGCGAAAAATTCCTTGAAAAGGTCTGGGGGTGGAAGGAATATTCCGGCGGCAGCATCACCAAGCAAATGCGCCGCCTGGGCACCTCGCCGGACTGGAGCCGCGAGCGCTTCACCATGGACGAGGGCTTGTCGCATACCGTGACGGAAACCTTCGTGCGTCTGTATAACGAGGGCCTGATCTACCGCGGCAAGCGCCTGGTGAACTGGGACCCCAAGCTGCACACGGCCGTTTCCGACCTCGAAGTGATTTCCGAGGAAGAGGACGGCCATCTCTGGCACATCCGCTATCCATTGGCGGACGGCAATGGCGAGCTGACTGTCGCCACGACGCGGCCTGAAACCATGCTCGGCGACGTTGCCGTGATGGTGCATCCCGAGGACGAGCGCTATGCGCACCTGATCGGCAAGCAGGTCAAGCTGCCATTGTGCGACCGCGAGATTCCGGTGATTGCGGACGATTACGTGGACCGCGAGTTCGGTACCGGCGTGGTCAAGGTCACGCCTGCGCACGATTTCAACGACTATGCCGTGGGCCAGCGCCACAAGCTGCCGATGATCAGCATCCTCACATTGGACGGCCATATCAACGATGCCGCGCCGGCGCAATACCAGGGCCTGGAGCGCTTTGCCGCGCGTAAGCAGGTGGTGGCCGACCTCGAAGCGCAGGGCTTCGTGGTCAAGGTCGATAAACACAAACTCAAGGTGCCGCGCGGCGACCGCACCGGCGTCGTGATCGAACCCATGCTCACCGATCAGTGGTTCGTCGCCATGAGCAAGCCAGGCGCGGACGGCAAGAGCATTACCGAAAAAGCGCTGGAAGTGGTCGCCAACGGCGAAATCCGCTTCGTGCCGGAAAACTGGGTCAACACCTACAACCAGTGGCTCAATAACATCCAGGATTGGTGCATCTCGCGCCAGCTCTGGTGGGGCCATCAGATTCCCGCCTGGTACAGCGACGACGGCAAGGTCTATGTCGCGCATGACGAATCCGAGGCGATCCAGCTCGCCGCCAACGACGGTTACCGCGGCAACCTGAAGCGTGACGAAGACGTGCTGGATACTTGGTATTCTTCCGCCTTGTGGCCGTTCTCCACATTGGATTGGACCGGCAACGAGGAAAAGGACAAAGCCAACCTGGCCTTGCAGCAATACCTGCCGTCCTCGGTGCTGGTGACCGGCTTCGACATCATCTTTTTCTGGGTGGCGCGCATGGTGATGATGACCAAGCACATCACCGGTAAGATTCCGTTCAAGGATGTCTATGTCCACGGCCTGATCCGCGATGCAGAAGGGCAGAAGATGTCCAAGTCCAAGGGCAATGTACTCGACCCAATTGACCTGATCGACGGTATCGGCATCGAAGAGCTGGTGAAGAAGCGTACTACCGGCCTCATGAACCCCAAGCAGGCGGAGCAGATCGAGAAGCGCACGCGCAAGGAGTTCCCGGAAGGCATTCCGGCGTTCGGTACCGACGCCTTGCGTTTCACCTTCGCCTCGCTGGCTTCGCCGGGTCGCGATATCAAGTTCGACCTGCAGCGTTGCGAAGGCTACCGTAACTTCTGCAACAAGCTGTGGAACGCCACGCGCTTCGTGCTCATGAACACCGAGGGCAAGGATTGCGGCCTCGAAGACGCCGAAACCCAGCCCGCAGGCTATTTGGACTTCTCGCAGGCCGACCGCTGGATCGTCAGCCTGTTGCAGCGTACCGAGGCCGACATCGAGCGCGGCTTTGCCGAATACCGTTTTGACAACGTGGCGCAGGCCGTCTACAAGTTCGTCTGGGATGAATATTGCGACTGGTACCTGGAGCTGGCCAAGGTGCAATTGCAGAACGGCAGCGAGGCACAACAACGTGCCACGCGCCGCACGCTGCTACGCGTGCTGGAAACCATCCTGCGTCTCGCGCACCCCTTGATGCCGTTCATTACCGAGGAAATCTGGCAGACTGTAGGCCCGATGTCCGGCCGTACCGGCCCCAGCATCATGCTGGAGCAATATCCGGCCAGCCAGCCGGCCAAGCTGGACGAGCAGGCCGAAGCCTGGGTCGTCTTGCTCAAGGAGGCGGTGGATGCCTGCCGCAGCCTGCGCGGCGAGATGAACGTATCGCCCGCCGCGCGCGTGCCGCTGATCGCTGTCGGTGATAACGACAAACTGGCGGTCTATGCGCCTTACCTCAAGGCGCTGGCCAAGTTGAGCGAAGTCGAAATCATGGCTGATTTGCCCGAGGCGGAAGCGCCGGTGGCATTGGCAGGTGACTTCAAGCTCATGCTCAAGATCGAGATTGACGTCGCTGCCGAGAAGGAGCGCCTGGGCAAGGAAATCAGTCGCCTCGAAGGGGAGATTGCCAAGGCGCAGGCCAAGCTGGGCAATGAAAGCTTCGTGGCGCGCGCGCCAGCTGCCGTGGTCGAGCAGGAAAAAGCCAGGCTGGCGGCATTCAGCGATACATTGGAAAAATTGCAGGCGCAGCTTGCCAAGCTGAAATAAATCTCACCCGGCGCGGGACGAAAGGACCAGTTCATGATTACGCATCCTCAGAATCCCAGCGCGCGAGTGCTGCTGTTTTCGCTCAAGGGCTCCATCATTCCGGTGATCTGGCGCAAGGTGCTGTTCACCACCTTGCTCAGTTCGCTGGTGGTGACGACCCACGGTACGCTCTTACCACTATAAGGTCACATTGACGGCCACACCGTTCACGCTGTGGGGGTTGACGCTGGCGATTTTCCTCGGTTTCCGCAACAGCGCGGCCTACCAGCGGTTCTGGGAGGCGCGTACCTTATGGGGCGATTTGCTTGTCAGCGCCCGCAACCTGACCCGCCAGGTACGGCAATATTTCCCGCAATTAGACCGTGAAGAGCGGTTGTACCTGTTGCAGCCATTGCTGGCCTACCCTTATGCGCTGCGTAATTTTTTACGCAGCGTTGTATATGAGAATGCCAACCGGATCGCAGACGAAGAGGTGCGCCAGCATATGCAGTCTCCCTCCATGATGCTGGGCGTGCTCGGCAAACGGTTGGCTGAATATGCCAGGCTCACCAAGCTGGACCCCATCCTGCTGATGCAGATGGACAGGTAGGTGAATCATATGTCGCGCGTGCTTGGAGGCTGTGAACGCATCAAGAGTACGCCGATTCCCTACCCTTACATCCTCATGCTGCACCGTATTGTGCATGTCTATTGCTTCCTGCTGCCGTTCTGCCTGGTGGATAGTATAGGCTGGCTGACGCCGGTGGCAGTCTGCATCCTGGCTTATACCTTCTTTGGTCTGGATGCCTTGGGAGACCAGATTTCAGATCCGTTCGACGTCCAGCCCAATGACCTGGCGCTAAATGCCATGAGCCGGAATATCGAGGCTGCAGTGCTGGAGATGCTGGGCGAGCCTCTGCCGCCATCGTTACAGCCTGAAGAAGGCATATTGTTATAGCTGATGCGGATGCTCAGGCAGAAAAGTGAGCTTTCCTGCCTGAATAAATAGAGAAGATTGGTTAGTGTGACGCGGAGGCGCCACATTGGTGGCAGAAGCGGGAGAATGCGCTTTTACGGGCCTGGCAGTTGTGGCAATAGTTGTGCAAGCCAATGCCGCAATGTGGGCAAAAGTCGTTTCGCGCATCTTTTAAATCTACATTACGCTCGCAGCCGGGACAGACATTCTTCGACAACCTGGTCAATGCGGTGTCATAGCTTAATTCCTCCCGGCGTTTGAGTTCAGGTTGTTGCTCCGCGAGTTTTTGCTTTTCCAGGTATTTGTTCAGCGAGATGATTGCCTGACGTCCAATCAGGCCAGTGAGCAGCAGCCCAACACCGTACCGTACATAGCCGCCATAGCTAGGCAGGTAGGGCACCAATTCCACAAAGAAGGCAAATGCCGCAAAGATAATAAAGCCCCAGACAAACGGCCAGTAAGTGTTTTTTCTGTGCTTGAGAAACAGCCAGGATGCGATCAGTAGCAAGGGCAGGGTAAGCGCCAGGCGATAGAGGAAAACACGAACTTCCTGTTTGCGCAGCGCGTCGGAATATTGCTCGTAAGCACTGTTTTCCAGTTGTCGCAGTTGGTTTTGCAGCCCCGAGGCTTGTTGGCGGATATCCAGCGATTGCTGTGCCAATTGCTCGGATTCGGTTTGTACCTGACGCTCGATTTTCTTGAGCGTTTCCAGTTCTTCCGTGCGTTTGATGAGCTCGCTGTCCTGCGATGCCAGCTGGGTGGCATGGCGGGTGGAGAGCCAGTTGTTGAAGGTCGCGCGAGCGGTGCTGTAATTGGTGCTGGCGCTGTTGAGCTTCAGCTGCACCTGTTGCAGGTACTCATCAATATCCTGTTGTTGCTGGCGGATGAATTTCAGTTGCTCACGTAATGGCGTCGCCTGCGCCTTGTCCATGAAATCCTCATGGGAGAACTGGTGTTCTACCTGTGGCAAGTCGTGGATGATGCTGTTGCCAAGCGATGTCAGCAGATAGGCGAAAATAATGGCGACCAGCCATAAGCCGCGCCTGAACCATTTTTCTGATAACCGCAGACCCTTGCTCATGCCGATCTATTCTTTCAATGGACGTTACGCTGTACGTTTCCTGATATGAAAGATGAATTCTTTCTGCGGCATCTCTGCATTTTCCACCATGGACAGCATTTCATGTCCGGTTTGTTTGCAGAATGCCTGAAAATCCTTGACTGAGCCCGGGTCGGTCGCCGTGACCTTCAATATCTCGCCGGCGGCAACGCCTGCCAGCGCTTTTTTGCAGCGCAGGATGGGAAGCGGGCATTTGAGCCCGCGCGCGTCGAGTTCCTGATGAAATTCCATGATCAATCCATCTTTGCTACAAAGGTATAACCGGCGTCAGCCCACGCCAGAATACCACCGCGCAGGTTGTAGACGTTGTCGCGATCCATGCCTGCGATGAAGGCGGCAGCCTGTGCCGAACGTATGCCGCTGTGACAGTAGAAAATCAGCGCGGTATCGCCGTGCTCGCACAGCAGGTTGCCCATGCCGGGGATCACGGTTATAGGCAGGTGCATGGCGCCGTCGATGATGCCGCGCGCGACTTCGTCGTCGTTGCGCACGTCGACGAGAATGGCTTTCTGCGAGGCAAGCAAGGCGTACAGCTCGCGGGCGTCAATATCGGTATGGCTGGCCATGGTATTCGGTCGCTGATGGTTGAGCGCGCCATCATACCATAGCCAGCCGGGCGCCCCGACTCAACCCGGCTGCCAGGCTGCTTCGCTGGCAGAAAGGGACAGGGCGCGGTAGCTCACGATGCCGGTGCCGAGATGCGCGCCGAAGCTTTGCTTGAATGCATGCAGGAAACCGTCCAGCGACGCTGCCGGGATGGGCAGCATGAACAGCACCTGCTGGCGGAAGCCGGTTACCCGCTCGGCCAGGCTATCCAGCGCTCGGCCATATTGCTGCACCCGGCTGGTTTCGAATACCAGGGGCTGCGGCTGGGCCAGCAGCCAGTCGATCATGGCGTCCTCCAGCCTGGGAGGGATGAGGATGTGCACCAGGGTTTGCGTCATGTCAGTTCCTTGCCTGAATGCCGAAGCGGCGATAGAGGATGGGCAGCAGCACCAGCGTGAGCAGGGTGGAAGTCACCAGCCCGCCGATCACGACGATGGCCAGCGGGCGCTGGATTTCGGAGCCTGGGCCGGTTGCGAACAGCAACGGCACGAGGCCAAAAGCGGCAATGCTTGCCGTCATCAGCACCGGGCGCAGGCGGCGCTTGGCGCCTTCGACGACAACCTGCGCAATGGGCAGTCCTTGCTCCACCAGTTGGTTGAAATAGCTCACCATGACCACGCCGTTGAGCACGGCAATGCCGAGCAGGGCAATGAAGCCTACCGAGGCTGGCACCGAAAGGTATTCGCCTGAAGCCCACAAGGCGAATACCCCGCCTATCATCGCGAACGGGATATTGCAGAGGATGAGGCCTGCCTGTCTTGCGGAACGGAAAGTGGTGAACAGCAGCAGGAAAATCAACCCGACCGCCAATGGCACCACGATGGCCAGGCGTGCGGCGGCGCGCTGCTGGTTTTCGAACTGGCCGCCCCATTTCATGAGGTAGCCTTGCGGTAGTTTCACCGATGCCTGCACCTTGCCGCGCGCTTCGTCGACGAACCCCACCAGGTCGCGGTCGCGCACGTTGGCGATCACCACCGCCATGCGGTTGCCGCGTTCGCGCTCTATCTTCACCGGGCCGTCGACGCGCTCCAGCTTAGCAACGGTAGTCACCGGCACGTTGCTGCCGTCGGGCAGGGTGATGCGCAGGTTGCCGAACTCTGCTGCGGAGCGTTGGATGTCCCGGCTGCCGCGCAGCAATACCGGCGTGCGCCGCTGGCCTTCCTGCACGATGCCGAGCTGTCTGCCTTCAAGCTGGGTGCGCAGGGTGTCTTCGAGCCGGGCGATGTCTAGGCCCAGGCGGCCTGCCGCCAAGCGGTCGATATTGATGCGCAGGTATTGCACGCCGCTGTTGATTGGGGTGTAGACGTCCTCGGCGCCGCGGATGGTTTGTAGCACCTCCACGGTTTGCAGCGCCAGCCGGTTCAATTCGTCGATATCGTTGCCGAAAATCTTGATGGCGAGGTCGCCGCGCACGCCCAGAATCATCTCGTTGACACGCATCTCGATCGGCTGGGTAAAGGCATAGTGCATGCCGGGAATGTCGTGCATTACTCCGCGCAGCGCGTCCAGCAATGCATCCTTGTCCGGCGAGCGCCATTCCGCACGCGGCTTCAGCACCAGGAAACTGTCGGTCTGGTTGAGGCCCATGGGGTCCAGGCCGATCTCGTCGGTGCCGGTGCGCGCCACGACCTGCGTGACTTCCGGCACCCGGGCCAGGATCTGCTGCTGCACCGCCTGGTCGATGGTCAGTGCCGATTCGAGATTGATGGAAGGCAGCTTCTCGGTCTGCATCACCACGTCGCCTTCATCCATCTGTGGCATGAAGGTCTTGCCGATCAAGGGATAGACGAGGGCGGTGGCGGCCAGCAGCGCCAGCGCAATGCCGAATACCGCCCGGCCGTGATCCAGCGCCCAGTGCAGGACAGGCTGGTACAGCCGCAAGGCCTGGCGCACCAGCCAGGGCTCTTGGTGGCTGACCTTGCCGAGCAGGAAGGAGGCCAATACGGGAATGACGGTAAACGACAGCAGCAGCGAGCCGGTGAGCGCGAACACGATGGTGAGCGCGACCGGCGAGAACAGCTTGCCTTCCAGGCCTTGCAGGGTGAGTAGCGGCAGAAACACCGTGACGATGATGATCATGCCGGAAGCGACGGGCACGCTGACTTCCTTCACGGCGCGGAAGACCAGGTGCAGGTGGGGCAGGCGTGATTGCCCACCGTGTGCAAGGTGGGACACCACGTTCTCGACCACCACTACGGCGGCGTCGACCAGCATGCCGATGGCGATGGACAGCCCACCCAGGCTCATGAGGTTGGCGGAAATGCCGAACTGGTGCATGAGAATGAAGGTGATGAGCACCGCCAGCGGCAGGGAAAGCGCCACGGTCAGGGCGGCGCGCAGATTGCCCAGGAACAGGATCAGCAGCAGCACGACCAGCACGATGGCCTCCATGAGCGCCTTGCTGACGGTGCCGATCGCGCGGTCCACCAGAGAACTGCGGTCGTAGAACACATTAAGCATTACCCCTGGAGGCAATTGCGGTTCAAGCTCTGCCAGCCGGTTTTTCAGACCTTGCACCACTTCCTTGGCATTGGCGCCGCGCAGGCTGAGCACCAGTCCTTGCACGGTTTCCCCCTTGCCGTTGGCGGTGACAGCGCCATAGCGCGTCAAGGCGCCTATTCTTACTTCAGCGATATCGGCGATACGCACTGGATGTCCGTGGGTGCTGCGTACCACGGTGGCTTCCACGTCCTGCAGGGACTGGAAACGGCCCTCGGCGCGCACCAGAAGGGATTCCTCGCCGTCGTCCAGGCGGCCTGCGCCGTCGTTGCGGTTATTGAGTTCCAGCGCCTGTTGCAGTTGCTCCATACCGATGCCGCGCGCGTACATGCGCGCGCGGTCAGGCACGACCTCGAAGCTGCGCACCGTGCCGCCCAGCACGTTCACATCCGCAACGCCTGGCACGGTGCGCAGGTGGGGGCGTATCACCCAGTCAAGCAGGCTGCGCTTCTCCTGCAGGGAAATGTTCCCTTCGACGGTGAACATGAACATCTCGCCCAGCGGGGTGGTGAGCGGAGCCACGCCACCCGTGACGTCGGGCGGCAGCTTGTCCCAGACGCCGTTGAGCCGTTCGGTAACCTGTTGCCGGGCCCAGTAGATATCCGTGCCGTCGGCAAAGTCTATGGTAATGTCAGTCAGCGCATACTTTGCCATCGAGCGTAGCATGGTCTGGTGCGGAAGCCCCAGCATCTCCACTTCGATCGGGGCGGTGATGCGCGCTTCCACATCTTCGGGCGGCATGCCTGGCGCCTTGATGATAATCTTGACCTGGGTGGACGACACGTCGGGAAAGGCGTCGATGGGTAGTTGCCGGAAGGCCTGCGTGCCAGCGCCGATGAGGATGAGCGTCAAGACCAGCGTGAGCAGCCGTTGCGTCAATGCCAGCCGGATCAGGGAAGCGAGCATTTATTCCTCCTCCCCGGAATGGCCCAACCATGCCGCCTTGAGGGTGGCGATGCCGCTCACGGCTACGGGCCGGTCCAGCGGGACGGCGGATTTGATGGTAGCCTGGCTACCGGTTTCGGCGACGACTTCTACCTGCTGCAACTCGAAATTCTGCTGACCGGCCTTAACGAAGACATAGGCCTTGCCCGCATGCCGGGTGACTGCATTGCGCGGCAGGCGGTAAGTCCGGATCTTGCCGCCGGTGTCGGCGCTAGCCTCATCCAGGGACAGCCGCGCTTCCACAAACTGTCCGGGCACCAGCCGCTGTGCCGGGTCGCGGAATTTGGCACGCACCTGGACCGTCTGCTCGCTGCGGTTGGCGTTGCGCACGATCGCGGTCACCTTGCCCTCAATGCCGGTATCGCCGATGCTGACGCTGGAACCCTGGCGCACGGCATGCAATGCATCCACCGGCACATGCACCAGCAGCCACAATGTGGACAGGTCGGCAATCTTGAACAGCGGCGTGGCAGGATCCACGCGCTGCCCCGCGTTGACATTCTGCTCGATCACCTGCCCGCTGATCGGCGCAGTCAAGGTAGTGCCGCTGCCCAGGTGGCGCGCGCTTTTGATCTGGTTGATGGCGTGTTCTCCCAACCCAGCGATAAGCAGGCTTTGGCGGCCCTGCTGCAAAGCGGCATCGGCTTCCTCGAACTCGGCCTGCGTTGCCAGGAAGCGGCGCTCGGCGATGATGCCGTCCTTGAACAGCTCCGCATCGCGGTCGAGGTTTTTCCTGGCGAGGCGCTGCCGGGTTTGCGATTGCAGGTAGTCGCGCTGCAGCAGGGCCAGCTCCTGGCTGCTCAGGTGCGCCATGGGCTGTCCGCGCCGCACCTGCTGGCCGGCGGCCGCATACATCCGGTCGATAAGCCCTGCCTGCGGCGCGCTGACGATATATTCCTTGCCGACGGGCAGGATGACCTCGCCGGGGAGCTTGAGGCTGCTGAACGACGCCACTGGTTCGGCCTGCCCCAGGCGGATGCCGAGCGCAGCCTGTTGTTGCGGCGTAATGGCAATGATTTCCGTGGCAGTGGCCTGCAGGACCCAGCCCAGGCATAGCGTCATGAGAAAAGGTCGGATGTGGTTCATGGCAAGACTCCTACTGCCTGGTTGAATTTGGCGATATCCCATTTCATCTGGGTCTGGCGGTTGAGATAGGCGCGCTCGGCTTCCGTGGCGAGCGCCTGGATGCGCATCAGGCCGACCAGGTCGTTTTCGCCGAGCTTGAACGCCTTGTGCGCCAGGTGCAGGTTTTCCTGGGCCAGCGCACGCTGGTGAGTGGCGATCTCTAGCTCCGCATGGGTGACGGCAAGGTTGTGCATGGCTTCGTGCAGCATGGTTTGCATGGCGAGGGTCAGGCGATCCAGCGCCGCGGAGGTTCTGGCGAGATTGCTGTTGGCTGCAGCCAGCATGGGGGCGGAGCGGACCTCAGCATCCAATGGAATGCGCACGCTCAGGGTCAGGGCGCTGTTGAATTGCGTATCGAAGCCGCCGCGCGAGGTGCGGGCGCCGATGTTTACCTGGGGGTTCTCGCGCTTTTCGATACTGGCTAGGCGTAGCTCGTCTGCCGCCAATGCCAGCCTGGCCTGGGCCTCTTTCAACAGGGGGTGCGTATCCTGCAGGCTGCGGATGGGGGAAAGGTCCTCGGTAGGACGCGCAGGCAGGATATCTAGCCCGGTGAGCTGGGTGTAGCGATGGCGCGCATGCTTGACTTCAGCTTCCGCGCGCATCAGGGCCGCCTGTGCCTTCAGGGTTTCGTCCTCCGCCAGCATGGTGTCGGTGCGCGGTAGCTCTCCGGCCTGATAGCGCGCCATGACGTCCTTCTGGATGGCCTGCGCGGTGTCGAGACGGTATTGCGCCAGCTTGAAGCTGTTTTCCCGCATGGCGATATCCCAGACCGTGTCGCGCACCAGCCCGGCAAGCTGCATCATGAAGCCCTCACGGCTGGCGGCAACGCCCTGACGCGCATGCGCGGCGATGGACTGCCTGGCGGCGCGCTGGCCGGGCAGCCACACCGGCAGGTCGATCCCCGCTTCCCACTCGCGCTCGCCGCGCCCGCTGGCCAGGCTGTCGTTGATATGGCGCAGCCCGGCGGCCGGAGCCATGGGCAGCGCGCTTGCCGCCCTCGCGTAGCTTGCCTGCGCCTCGCTGTCCAGCGCTTGCAGCAGCTTCTGTTCCGGGTTGCGCGCATAGGCGGCTTCCAGCACGTTACGCATGGAAAGCGACGCGCTGCCTTCCAGCACATCGTCGTGGTCGATGTGGATGGCTGGTAATGCTTTGTCGTGGTCTATTTCAAAAGGCGTTGCCTGTGCCTGGGCAAGCAGGCAGTTCATGGCCAATGCAAGCCATGCCAGTCGATAGGGCTTCAAGATCCTTACCTCAAATGAATTGATTCCGCGTGCTGCGAGAGCACGGTTTATCCGGCAGCCTGTGAAAGTAATCAGGCGCTGGTCAGGGTGAGGTCAGGACTGAGGCGGGGCGCGGAGAGGGGAAATGAAAAAATCGGCAGCCGGGACTAGCTGGAAGTCATGCTCGCGCCAGGTAATGGGATGGGCGGAGCGGCCAAAGAACAGGGCAACCAGCAGGAAAGTGGCGAAGCCCACTAAGACGGGCAGGTGGATGGACTCTGGCTCGTGGGCGATGCCGACGCTGATCACCTGCACATGGTCGTGCTCCGTTTCCAGCGACGGGGTTGTCCAAGGATGGGACAGGTGGTCGGTCATGAGCTCATGCATATGGATGCCGCTGCCGGTGTCCGACGACGGCGCGCTGGCCGGGTGGGCGTGCAGCAGCGGCAATAGTGCCTGCAACAGCGCAAGCACCATGACCATATACAGCGAGAACCTTTTTAACCGCCTGAGCAACATGATAAAGTGATCTTGTCCGGGAAGGGCACGATAAAGGTTTTGCGACAAATTGGCAACCTAGCGCTATACCTCCGGCAAGGCCTCCTGGCCGTATTCGCCCATCAGAAACTGTTGCGCGGTAAAGCTGGCGCGGCGGTTCGGTTTAAGCACATAAGTGCCGTCGGACTGCATTTCCCAGGCGTTGGTGTTGTCCTTGAGGTAGGGCTCCAGGCCTTCCTTGAAGACGCGGCGCTTGACCTTGGCATCCAGCAGCGGGAAGCAGACTTCAATGCGGCGGAAGAAGTTGCGGTACATCCAGTCGGCGCTGGAAAGATAGATATGCTCGGCGCCGTTGTCGTAGAAATAGAAAATGCGGGTATGTTCGAGGAAGCGGCCAACGATAGAGCGTACCTTGATGTTCTCCGAGATGCCGGGAATGCCGGGACGCAGGGCGCATACGCCGCGTACGATGAGGTCGATCTGCACGCCGGCGCTGGAGGCGTCGTAGAGCGCGCGGATGACGTCGGGGTCAAGCAGGGCGTTCATCTTGGCTATGATGCGCGCCTTCTTGCCGGAGCGGGCGATTTCCGCTTCATTCTGGATGGCCTTGACCGTGCGTTGGTGCAAGGTGAAGGGAGATTGCCAGAGATGGCGCAGCTTGGACGCCCTGCCCAGGCCAGTGAGCTGGGCGAATACGTCATTGACGTCCTCGCTGATTTCCTCCTGGCAGGTCAGTAGGCCGAAATCGGTGTAGAGGCGTGCGGTGCGCTGGTGGTAGTTGCCGGTGGCGACGTGCACGTATCGGCGCAGCTTGTCCTCCTCGCGCCGCACCACCATGGCCATTTTGGCATGGGTCTTGTGACCGACCACGCCATACACTACGTGGGCGCCTGCATTTTCCAGCTTGGCGGCCCAATTGATGTTGGCTTCTTCATCAAAGCGCGCCAGCAGTTCCACGACCACGGTGACTTCCTTACCGCGCTGCGCCGCCTCGATCAGTGATTTCATCAGCGTGGAATCTGCGCTGGTACGGTAGAAGGTCTGCTTGATCGCCAATACCTGCGGGTCTTCGGAGGCCTGCTTGATGAATTCGATCACCGGGTTGAACGACTGGAACGGGTGGTGCAACAGGATATCCTGCTTGCCGATTGCCTTGAAGATATCGGTTTCCTTGAGCAATTCCCTGGGCAGGCTGGGCGTGTAGTGCTGGAATTTGAGATCAGGGCGATCCACGCTGTCCGGAATCTGCATCAACCGCACCAGGTTTACCAGGCCGTTGACCTGGTAAAGGTCCTCTTGCATGAGGCCGAATTGGCCAAGCAGGAAGGCCGACATTTCCGCTGGGCAGTTGTCCGCTACTTCTAAACGCACAGCATCGCCATATTGACGATGCACCAACTCACCTTGCAAGGCCAGCCTGAGGTCCGTTGTATCCTCGTCATCCAGGATCAGGTCGGTGTCGCGCGTGACGCGGAACTGATAGCAGCCTTTCACCGTCATGCCGGAGAACAGCTCGCTGACATGGGCGTGCAGGATGGAGGATAGGAACACGAACCCGTGATCGCAACCCGCGATTTCGCGCGGCAGGCGAATGACGCGCGGCAGGGCGCGGGGCGCCTGCACAATTGCAACGCCCGAATTGCGCCCGAAAGCATCCTTGCCTTCCAGTTCCACGGCAAAGTTCAGGCTCTTGTTGAGCACGCGGGGGAACGGATGGGCAGGATCAAGGCCGATCGGGGTGAGGATGGGCATCAGCTCGCGGAAAAAATAGGCGGCAATCCATTCACGCTGGGTATCGTTCCAGTCGCCGCGGCGGATGAAGCGGATTTCCTGCGCTGCCAATTGCGGCAAGACCACTTCATTGAGGATCTTGTATTGGTGCTCGACCATCTCGTGCGCAAGGCTGCTGACTTTTGCCAGCGCTTGCGTGGGCAGGAGGCCGTCCGGGCCTATATGTGGGGAATTGTACTTGATCTGGTTCTTGAGGCCGGCGACGCGCACCTCGAAGAACTCATCCATGTTGCTGCTGAAAATACAGAGAAACTTGAGGCGTTCCAGCAAGGGAACGCGGTCATCTTCGGCTTGGGCCAGCACGCGACGGTTGAAAGCGAGAATGCCGAGTTCACGATTGATAAAGTATTCTGGACTCAATTTGACGGGCAACATGATATAAAAACCTCAGTGTATGCCCGTAATATGACAGATTAATGAAATATTAATCAACTTTTCGGCGGTACATAGCCCTCTGCCGTATCTGCGCCATCGCCAAAGAAGTAGGCTTCAGTCTGTTCAGCCAGATATTTGCGGGCAGAGGCATCCGCCAGGCTCAGGCGGTTTTCATTGACCAGCATGGTCTGATGTTTGAGCCAGCCCGCCCAGGCTTCCTTGGAGACATTATCGTAGATGCGCTTGCCGAGATCGCCGGGAAACGGAGGAAAATCCAGGCCATCGGCATTGCGGCCCAGCTTAATGCAAAAAACGGTACGTGCCATGATGTCGGTCTATCAAAGAGTGAATCAAGACCGACATCATAGCGCAAGCTGCTATCGGCGGCGATACCGTGGCAGCTTGAGCAGGTACGTAGACCTAGAACTCGCCGCGCAGGCCGACCAGCAGCGAGCGTCCACCCATGGGCGCGATATCCTTGAGGATGGAGGTATGGTCGCGGATGGTTTGATCTAGCAGGTTGTAGGCTTTGGCGAAAGCCTCCAACTGGAAATACTGCGGCGTTGGCAGCTTATAGGTCAGGGTGGCGTTGACCAGGGTATAGCCGTCGGTCGCCAGTTCGTTTTCATCAGTGCGGTTCTGCTTGAAGGCGCGTAGCACGTCCAGGCGTGAGCCGAAGCGGCTGAAGCGGTAATCCAGGCCGAACCCTAGTTTCAACGGCGAGATGCGCGGCAGTGAATCGCCTGTGTCGCGGTTGGTGGCGCGCACGTAATCGCCGCGCAGGTTCAAGTCGAGCTCACCCACCTTGTCGTAGATGCGGAATTTGCCTTCGGCCTCAATGCCCTTGAAGACTGCCTTCGCTCCACTGAATATGGCTTCTGTGATTTCAGAATCCGCCTGGTTGGCTTCACCGTTCTCATTGACGAGCACACCGCTGTTGAACAGGCCGATGAAGGTGCTGTAGCGGGTGTAGTAAGCGCCTATGCTGAAGGAGTTGTGATTCTGTTTCCAGCGCAACTGGGCGTCCACGCCGTTGGAACGTTCTTTCTTGAGGTCGCGCGAGCCGACTTCATACTGGTCGGTGGCGACATGCACGCCATCGGCGAACAGTTCGAAATAACTGGGCGCGCGTTCGTTGTGCGACAGGTTGGTGGTGACCGACCATTGCTCGTCCAGCTTGAACAGCGCACCGGCGGCGAAGCTGTATGGCGTGAACGAGCGGGACTGGCCCGGACCGAAGTCGTCATTGTCGCTGGATTCGATCTTGGCATGTTCCACGCGGCCACCAAACGTCAGCTTGATGTCCTCGTCCACCAGCGGCAGCTCTTCATACACATACAGGGCGCGGGTATTGGTGCGATTGGAAGGAACGAAGGCTTCCTCGCCCAATGCCTGGAATCTGGAGTTGTGGAATTGCAGCCCGACGACGCCGTTCAGCGGGCCGATGTTGCCATGCGTGGCTTCGATGGAGCCTTCCACGCCACGGTTTTTGAATGTGGTGCTGACCTCGCCATCTTCCAGCTCCTGGTGCTTGTAATCGGTATAGGCCATGCGCACCTTGACCTTGCTGATGATGCTGCCGAGATTGCCCAACTCGGAGGCGAAATCCCAGCGGTCACTCTGCATGTCGATCATGACGTCTGGTTCTGCCACCGTGCCGTATTTGCTGTTGAACGTGGAATAGGACATGCCGACATAGCCGTTCTCCAACGCGATGGAAGCGCCGATGGCGCCGCCGTCGGCATCCGAGCCGCTATTGACCAGGCGGCCCTTGTGTTCGCGGGCTTCACCTGTCTGTTCACTCTTTCGGCGGGACATGGCATAGCCCGGGATATCCAGGTCGTCCGTCTTGCGCTTGTAGGCGTCCGCATGCAGCGTGAGCACGCCATTGCCAGCATCCATGACGATAGCGCCGTTCTTCTGGTTCTCAGCGCCGCCAAAACGTGCTTCGGCGCGGCTGGTGACGCCGTCGATCGCTTCGCGGGGGATGCGGTGGTCAATGGCATTCACTACGCCGCCGACCGCGCTGCCGCCATAGAGCAGGGCCGCAGGGCCGCGTACTACGTCAATTTGCTCGATGACCAGCGGATCCAGCGCCACGGCATGGTCGAAGCTTAGGCTGGAAGCATCCAGGATGCCCACGCCGTTCTGCATCATGCGCACGCGTTCGCCATCCTGCCCGCGGATCACTGGTCGCGAGGCATTAGGGCCGAAATAGGTGGAAGATACGCCGGGGATGGATTTCAGGGTTTCGCCCAAGGTACTTTCGCGCTGGAGCGACAATTCGCGTCCACTCAGGGTGGAAACCGGCACCACCATGTCGTCCGAAGCCACACCCAGCGGATTGGCGGTCACAGCGATGATCGGCAGTTCGATATCCGCCGCCATGGCGGTTTGCGCGATGATGGCGCTGCCAAAGGCCAGCGTGATCAGGCTGAGGGTTTTGCTCGGCGCGAAGGCTGGGCCAAGGGTTCTTATTTCACGGTTTTGCATCTTGAATCTCGCATTTCAAACTGTTCGGCAAGCCATGCTTGGCATGCACTGTATGCCCAATGATCTTGGGCACAATGACGATCCTATCCTGCCGTGCAAAATAGGATATTGATGGAATCAGGCGAGAATTGCGGGCGGGGCGCGCGAAATGTAGGCAGCAATGCGCTCGTTGCGCAGCTCAATGCTGGCAGGGGCAATGAAACTGTCATGGCCGGTTGCGATAGGCAACGCAAGATGAAAGGTGGGGCAAGAGCCATCCAGGCTGCTGAAGCCCAGACATTTTTTGCACAAATTGTTTTGCGGGGATTGGTCCTGCGTATGCGTGAGCGGATCGCTCAGGTGCGAAATCTCATGCGCGGTAATCGCCTGCTGGCTGAACAGCAGCAGGAGGGAAAGCACATATCCGAGAATGAATCTACGCAACATGGTTGCGATTTTAGCATGGCTAATGTGAAAAAAAGAAACGGCCAGAACTATAAAGTGCCTGGCCGTGCATGGGGTCGGGCCTGCCGGTTGTCAGGCCACCTGCAATGGGATGTTATTAGCCCTGGAAATTGGCTGCAACGAAATCCCAGTTCACGATGGACCAGAATTCTTCTGCGTATTTCGGACGGGCATTGCGGTAGTCGATGTAATAGGCGTGTTCCCAGACGTCGATCGTCAGCAATGGGATCTGGCCCTTGGTTAACGGAGTTTCGGCATTGCTGGTGCTTTCCAGGCTCAGGCTGCCGTCCGCGTTCTTGACCAGCCATGCCCAGCCTGCGCCAAATGTGGTGATGGCTTTTTGGGTGAATTGCTTCTTGAAATCTTCGAAAGAGCCGAAGGCCTTGTTGATCGCCGCTGCCAGCTCGCCAGTTGGCTCGCCGCCGCCATTGGGCTTGAAGCAATTCCAGTAAAAAGTGTGGTTCCAGACTTGGGCTGCATTGTTGAAAATACCGCCGGAGGATTTCTTGATGATGTCTTCCAGGCTGGCGTTCTCGAACTCGGTACCCTGGATCAGGTTGTTGAGGTTGGTGACATAAGCCTGGTGGTGCTTGCCATAGTGAAACTCGATGGTTTCAGCAGAAATGATAGGTTCCAAGGCATCTTTGGCATAAGGGAGCGGCGGAAGTTGGTGGGCCATGCTTGTTCCTTCTTTTACGTTGGATTGACGAAATCGGCCCACATTCTGCCATAGGCAAAACCGTGCTGAGATAGTGAAAATCATTCTCAGAGCAGGCTTCGACAGCCTTGGTGGTGCCTTCAGGCAGGTATTTGCCGCTCAGCGTGGCAAGGCAAACGGTGCAGGGTCTGTCCAGGGCTGCTCATCACAGACCATGGCTGCAATCAGGCTGGCGCTGGCTGGGCCCATGGTCAGGCCATAGCGGAAATGTCCGGTATTGAGGAACAAGTTTTCTATCGCTGGATGCGGGCCGATGATGGGCAGGTTTGCAGGCGTGCCGGGGCGCAGGCCGCTCCAGTGCTTGATGATGGGGGCGGAGGCGAGTTCGGGCAGCAGGGCTGTTGCCTTGGCATGGATTTCATCGCGCACATGTCCGGTGACGGAAGGATTGAACCCCACATCTTCCAGAGTGCTGCCGGCCAATAGATAACCATCGCGGCGCGGCACCAGGTAGAAGCCTTCGCGGTAAATTATGGCTTCGGGGTTGCGTTCCGGCTTGTAGAGCAGGATCTGGCCGCGCATGGGCTTGATTTGCAATTTGCTGGCTACCTCTTTCAGCAACTCGAAGCTCCAGGCGCCAGAGGTCACGATGAAGCGGTCTGCCTCAAGCAGTTCGCCAGCCGTGGTGCGCCAGCCAGTGAGTTTGCTGGAGGTAGTATTGAGCGGCATGAGCTCGGTATGCTCCAGTAGCCGTACATTGTTTTTTTCCAGCCAGGCGCGCAGGGCGTGCATAAGGCAGGGCGGTCGTACCTGGGTTACTTTCGGTAGCCATAATGCCTTTTCCTCGATGGGGGAGCGCACGCCGAAATCGGTGGCATGGACTTCTTCTACCTGCGCTTGATATTGCTCGCACCATAACAATGCCGCTGAATGGTCAAAATTGGGCAGCAGCAGGAAACCGGATTTGAGCATTTGCGGGTCTATGCCGGTTTCTTCAAGTAGGTGCTCGCATATCTTCTGATATTGCGCCGCGCCGCGGTTGGTCAAGGTATTGACGTGTTCGGAGTACATCCACGGCAGCAATGGAAACATGATGCCAGCCCCTGCCCAGGAGGACTCTCCCGAGGTTTGGCTGGCGATCTGGTTGCGCTCGACTATGGTTACCTGGCAGCCACGGGAAGCAAGCTCCATGGCGGTTAAGCAGCCGACGATGCCACCACCGGCGATCAGGACATGCTGGCTCATGATGGACATTTCATGGAGACGGCCATGATGGGGAAAAGCGGCTCGAACAGATTCATTACGCAAAAATTATGCCGACTTCGCGGCATATCCTTTATTCAGCGAACATTCCCTTTTATACTTGGCATATATGGGAATTTCCGAGTTACAGACAAGCGATAGCGCGACTGCGCCATTGCAGCTTGCGCGAGAAGTATTGGCGATCGAGGCGCGTGAGGTGCAGGCATTGGCCGAGCGCCTGGATGAGAACTTCGTCAACGCAGTTGGGTTAATTTTACAATGCCGTGGCCGAGTTGTCGTGACTGGCATTGGCAAGTCGGGCCACATCGGCAACAAGATTGCCGCCACGCTGGCTAGCACCGGAACCCCCGCTTTTTTCATGCATCCTGCCGAAGCCAGCCATGGCGATCTGGGCATGATTACCCGTGATGATGTGGTGATCGCGCTGTCGAATTCCGGCGAGGCGGATGAGTTGCTGGCTATCCTGCCGCCGCTGAAGCGCATTGGCGCCAAGCTGATCAGCATTTCCGGCAACCGGCTTTCCACCTTGTCCAAGGCGGCAGATGTTTTCCTTGATGCGCATGTGTCGCAGGAGGCATGTCCGCTCGGGCTGGCGCCGACCGCCAGCACCACGGCGGCATTGGCGCTGGGCGATGCGCTGGCGGTCACCTTGCTGGATCAACGCGGGTTCTCGCGCGAGGATTTTGCCTTGGCACATCCTGGCGGCTCGCTTGGGCGGCGTCTGCTGTTGCATGTGCAGGATGTCATGCGCCATGGCGGCGATATTCCAAGTATTTCCAGTAGTAGCCTTCTCAAGGACGGCCTGTTGGAAATATCGCGCAAAGGTTTGGGCATGACGGCTGTGCTCGATGATGCGGGCAAGCCGGTGGGAATATTCACTGATGGTGACTTGCGGCGGGCGTTCGAGGCTGGTGTCGATATTCACGGCACCAGTATGGGCGACGTGATGCACCGGAATCCGCAGACTATCCTGCCCGAGCAACTGGCGGTGGATGCGGTGGCATTGATGGAGCAATATTCAATCAGCAGCCTGTTGGTCGTTGACCAGCAGGGTAACTTGGTCGGGGCATTAAACATGCACGACCTATTGATGGCAAAGGTGGTTTAGAAGTGATTTTTCTGGAAGAGCGCGCAAAACGCATCAAGGTTGCGGTATTTGACGTGGATGGCGTCCTGACTGATGGCGGTTTGATGCTGGGCGATGATGGTCTGGAATACAAGATATTCCACTCCCAGGACGGTTTGGGAATGAAGCTGCTGGGGAATACCGGTGTCCGTCTGGCGTATATCACCGGGCGTAAATCCAATGTGGTAGTCAAGCGTGCCGAGAATACAGGCGTGCATATCATTTATCAGGGCGTGGACGATAAGCTGGAAGCATTTAACGACTTGCTGGAAAAGCAGTGTGTATCTGCTGAAGAGTGTTTGTTCATGGGCGATGATGTCATTGATATCCCGCCCATGCGCCGTGCCGGGCTAGGCATTACCGTACCGCATGCCATGCCGCTGGTGAAGGAGTATGCCCACTACACCACCGAGCGCCAGGCCGGGTGTGGTGCCGTTCGTGAGGTTTGCGAGTTGCTCATGAAGGCCCAGGGCACATTCGATGCGCAAATGGCGCCGTATCTGAAATAAGCCGGATATGCAGGGGCGCGTCAATACCATTTTTTTTCCGCTGGCGGTGCTGGGCGTGCTTGCCTTGCTGACGCTATGGATAGATCGCACGGTGCAGCCGCCTGCACCGAAAGTGGATGGCAGCACACGCCATGATCCCGACTATATCCTGAACAACTTTGCCACGACCAAGACCGACGCCGCAGGCAACATCAGCCATATCCTCAAGGCCTCCGAGATGCGGCATTACCCGGATGATGACACCACCGAGCTGGAAAATCCGCATTTCACGCAATATGGCGTGAATGCTCCGCCCACGACTATCGAAGGAAAGCGCGGCCATGTTTCCAGCAAAGGCGATATCGTGGATATCTATGACAATGTACGCGTCGTGCGACCAGCCTGGGGCGACCGCCAGGAGATGACATTGACGACGGAATACCTGCGGATAGAGCCGGATAGAAATATTGCCTCCACCGACCGGCCTGTAGTGATCACTCAAGGGCCGAAAAGCATCGTGCGGGCGGTTGGCATGGTCTATGACAAGAAAAACCAGACCATCCAATTGAACAAGCGCGTGCGTGCGCATTACGAGCGTCCGGCTGTCAAAAAACAGCCTGCCCGCAAACCCCAACCTACAACCCGGCCTAAACAGGCGGCAGCAAAACCTGCCGTGAACAAGGCTGGCAGACAAACCCAATCCGGTAATAGTAAAAATGCTAAGCTGCCAGCTAAAACCAAAAAATAGAATGCAATTCTTCAGCGGAGATTTTATGCGCACCCTGCGTTATTCTTTATTGCTTGCTTTTATGGCAAGCATGTTTGCCGTCAATGTTCATGCCGAAAAGGCGGACCGGGAGAAACCGATCGAACTGGAAGCTGATTCGGTACAGGTCAATGATGCCAAGAAGACCAGCACTTATACCGGCAACGTGATCCTGACTCAGGGGACGCTGGTGATCCGTGGAGACAGGCTGATCGTGCGCGAGGACAAGGAAGGCTTCCAGCACAGCACCTCCTATGGCAACCCCACTACCTTCAAGCAGAAGCGCGACGGCAAGAACGAGTACATGGAGGGCAGTGCCCAGCGTATAGAGTATGATGGACGCATGGACAAGGTGCAGCTGTTCACCAAGGCATGGGTCAAGCGCGGGGAAGATATCGTGCATGGGGATTACATCATGTATGACGCCAACGCCGAATATGCGGAAGTCATCAGCGGCGGCTCACAGGCGGCCACGCCAGCCACGCCGGGCGGGCGTGTGCGTGCCATCATCCAACCCAAGAAAAAGCCGGCAGCAGACGCCCCCTGAGCTCGAGTACATGGAAAGAAACTTCCAGCGCGAAAGCGAACCCAAGAATATTGCCCTGTTTAGATATTGCATACATGAGTGAATTAATCGTAGAAAGCCTGCGCAAGAAATATAAGTCACGCACTGTGGTGCAGGATATCTCCCTGCAACTCAACAGTGGTGAGGTAGTAGGTTTGTTGGGGCCGAACGGCGCGGGCAAGACCACCAGTTTCTATATGATGGTAGGCTTGGTGCCGCTGGATGGTGGCCGCATCCTGCTCGACGGCAAGGATTTGAGCCGGATGCCGATTCACCAGCGCGCGCGCATGGGCCTGGCCTACCTGCCGCAGGAGCCGTCTATTTTCCGCAAAATGACGGTGACGGAAAATATCCAGGCTATCCTGGAGTTGCAGCACCATATGACGGATGCACAGCGCAAGGAACAGCTTGAATCTCTGCTGCATGAACTCCATATCACCCATATACGCGACAACATGGCCGTCAGCCTTTCCGGTGGCGAGCGCCGCCGGGTGGAAATTGCCCGCTGTCTGGCGACCAACCCCAGCTTTATTCTGCTGGATGAGCCATTTGCCGGGATCGACCCGATCGCAGTGCTGGATATTCAGAAGATCGTGCGCTTTTTGACCGAGCGCAGTATCGGCGTACTGATCACCGACCATAATGTGCGTGAGACATTGGGCATCTGCGACCGTGCCTATATCGTGAACGAGGGCCGCGTGTTTGCCTCGGGCAAGCCCAGCGAGATCATCCATAATGAAAGTGTGAGAGAAGTGTATCTAGGCAAGGACTTCCGCCTGTAGTCGTGGCACAAAAGTAAAGATGAAACAAAGTCTACAGCTTAAATTTTCCCAGAATCTGACATTGACGCCGCAGTTGCAGCAATCTATCAAGCTGCTGCAACTGTCTTCGCAAGAGCTGAACCAGGAGCTGGAATCGCTGCTGCAGGCCAACCCTTTGCTGGAACGCGTCGATGGCCCGGATGGTGCTGCTGACGTATCCGATAGCTATGGCCCCTCTCATGACGTGGCCTCTGGCCAGACGACAGCCGAAACATCCGAACCCGTAGCCGACGATCTGCCAATGCCGGAATCCGGCGGTGCGGCAGATGACTACTTCGAGTCTTTTCAGGGTAGCAACCGCTGGGAGGAGGGTGGTGGTAATCATGACGACGATAACGATTTCAGCTTCCAGGAAGCAGTAAACCCTACATTGCGTGAGCATCTGCTGGGGCAGATCAAACTGATGCCACTTTCCGAGCGCGACCAGACGCTGGCCATGGTGCTGGTGGATGCCATCAATGATGACGGCTACCTTGAGCAACCGTTGGAAGAGTTGGCAGCATTGTTGCCGGAAGAGTTGGAAATTGAGTTGTTGGAACTGGAAATCGCACTTAAGCATATCCAGAACCTGGATCCGCCCGGTATTGGCGCGCGCAACCTGGCTGAGTGCCTGGTCTTGCAGTTGCGGACATTGCCCGAGGACACTCCTCACTTGGCACAGGCGATCACGTTGGCTGGGCAATACCTGCCTTTGCTGGCGAGCCGGGATTACACGCGCTTGCGCAAGCTGCTGAATTGCGATGATGGTGTATTGAAAGCGGTGCAGCAGCTTGTGACCCAACTGAATCCGCGCCCTGGCAGCGAGTTCAGTCATATTGCCTCGGATCACTATATCCAGCATGAAGTCGTGGTCAGAAAAGTCAAAGGTATCTGGATCGCGAGCCTGAATGATGAAGTGATACCCAAGCTGCGCATCAATCAATTGTATGCCAACATCCTGAAACGCAACCGCGACAGTTCCAGCCAATACTTGATGAGCCAGATGCAGGAAGCCAAATGGATGATCAAGAACATCCAGCAGCGTTTCTCTACCATCCTGCGCGTATCCCAGGCGATTGTTGATCGGCAGCGCAATTTCTTCGAGCATGGGGAAGTGGCCATGCGCCCGCTGGTGCTGCGTGAAATTGCCGATGAGCTTGGCTTGCACGAATCCACGGTTTCACGCGTGACGACAAGAAAGTACATGCTCACTCCACGCGGCGTCTACGAATTGAAATATTTTTTCGGCAGTCATGTGGCAACGGAATCCGGTGGCGCGTGTTCCGCCACGGCCATCCGCGCATTGATCAAGCAGATGGTGGGCGAGGAAAATCCCAGGAAGCCGCTGTCTGACAACCAGATTGCTGATATTCTCGGTAAACAGGGGATTGTGGTTGCAAGAAGAACCATAGCAAAATACCGCGAATCTCTACAGATTCCCGCGGCCAACCAGCGCAAGTCGCTTTGATTTGCGCGTTTTTTAAGTAAGGAGAGTGTTATGAATTTGCACCTGACCGGACATCATCTAGAGGTTACCCCAGCCCTGCGCGAATATGTGCAGTCCAAGCTGGCCCGACTCAGCAATCACTTTGATCATGTCATTGATCTCAAGGTGACGCTCAGCGTGGAAAAATTGGTGCAAAAGGCGGAAGCCACCCTGCGTGTTCCGGGGAACGACCTGCATGCCGAATGCGGTGCGGAGAATATGTATAGCGCGATTGATTCGCTTGCTGACAAACTGGATCGCCAAGTATTGAAGCATAAGGAAAAGGTCAGCAGCCATAACCAGGCTGACGGCGGCGTCAAGCATCAAACCGTCGAGTAAATCCTGTCTATGCTGCAAACGGGTACCGCTTCTGTCGAAGTGATGGAATCGGTACCCTATTTAGTTGTTTCTTCTGACTGATCATTCCCAGAGAATCAAGCCACATGGCCGAAATCAGTGTTTCCCAGCTCTACAACGACACGCGCCGCAAACTCAAGCTCAAATGGATAGCAGGTCTGGCGGGCGGCGAGAATCCGTTGACCAGTGAAACTGTTACCAAGCCTTCGCTGGCGTTGATCGGCCACCTGAATTTCGTGCATCCCAACCGGGTACAGGTATTGGGGTGCGCAGAGATGGATTATCTTCTCAGCCTGCATCCGCGCGAGTTGCAGCAGGCTATCAAGAATCTTTTTTCCGCTGACCTCGCCGCCATCATCGTCGCTAATGGCGAAGTGGCGCCAGATGAGCTGGTTGCGGCTGCAGACGAATACAAGACGCCTTTGCTGGCTTCACCACTACGTAGCCCCGAGCTGATGGATGTCTTGAGTCATTACCTCGCGCAAGCGGTGGCGGTGTCTGAAAGCCAGCACGGGGTATTCCTCGAGGTGCAGGGGTTTGGCCTCATGATCAAGGGCGATCCTGCCATCGGCAAAAGCGAACTGGCACTGGAATTGATTTCACGCGGCCATCGCCTGGTGGCGGATGATATCGTCGATTTCTACCGCGTTGCCCCCGACCGGCTGGAAGGGCGTTGCCCGCCATTGCTGCAGGATTTCCTTGAGGTGCGCGGCCTGGGCGTGCTCAATATTCGCGCCTTGTTCGGCGACAATGCCGTTAAACCGACCAAGCCGCTTGACCTGATCGTGCAGTTGCAGATGGCGGATACCATGGAGCCGCTGGACAGACTGAAGATCAAGTCTCATCATGAGAAAATTCTTGAGGTTACCGTCCCCAAGGTGGTGATTCCCGTGGCAGCAGGGCGCAATATCGCCGTACTGGTCGAAGTGGCGGTACGCAATCATATGCTGCTGTTGCGCGGCATCAACGGTACCAAACAGTTCATGCAGCGTCAGCATCGCGAGATGGCGCGCACGGCACGGAAGCTCAAGCAACAAGCGGAGAAATGATGCAGCTCGTTATCGTCACCGGTCTTTCAGGCTCAGGCAAAAGTATTGTCCTCAAGCTGCTGGAGGACAGCGGTTACTACTGCGTCGATAATCTGCCAGCCACCTTGCTGCCACAAATTTCCGAACACCTGGGCCAAGTACAGCATGAACGCGTAGCGATCAGCATCGATACCCGCAGCGCATCCCTGGAAGCATTGCCGGGCAATATCCGCACGCTCAAGGGAGAGGGCATGGATGTCCAGGTACTTTTCCTGGAGGCCAATGTCGAAACCCTGGTCAAACGCTACAGCGAAACGCGTCGTCGCCACCCGTTGAGCAACGACACCAGTACACTGGCAGAAAGCATCAGCCACGAGCGGCACTTGCTGGAACCATTGGTGGATCTGGGCTTGCGCATCGATACCAGCAATCTCAGCGCCAACGCCTTGCGGCATTGGGTCAGGGAATTCGTTACTCAGAGAAACGGCGAGCTGGTGCTGCTGTTTTCCTCTTTTGGCTTCAAGCATGGTATTCCGCTCGATGCGGATTATGTATTCGATGTGCGTTGCCTGCCCAACCCTTATTACGATCTCGCGCTCAGGCCCAAAACCGGGCAGGACAAAGCGGTATGCGATTTTCTTGAGCAGCATGAAAGCGTACAAGATATGTATGAGGACATCCGCCAGTTCATCGAACGCTGGCTGCCCAGCTTTGTTGCGGATAACCGCAGCTATCTGACCGTGGCGATCGGCTGCACGGGCGGGCAGCACCGCTCGGTTTACCTGACGGAGCGTCTGGCGAGCTATTTCCGCCATCAGCAACAGCGTGTGATGGTCAGACATCGCTCACTGGAGCAAGGCTAGTGCAGCTGACTGCGCTGGCGATATCACGATTCAACAGGATATAACGGCATGATAGGAATACTCATCATCGCGCATGGGACATTGGGTGAAAGCCTGATCCATTGCGCCAGCCATGTCATGGGTTCAAGGCCGCCATTGTTGCGCCAGTTGGGAGTGGGAACGCATGACGACCCGGTCATGCTGTTGCCGCAGGCCCAACAGATGATCAAGGAACTGGACGAGGGGCTGGGTGTGCTGATACTTTCCGATGTATATGGCGCCACACCTTGCAATCTGGTGACCCGGCTGTTGCAGCCAGGGCATGTGGAGGGGGTGGCAGGGGTGAACCTTCCCATGCTGGTGCGTGTGCTGACCTATAGAAACGGCAGCATCATGAACCTTGTCGAGAAGGCCATCAGTGGCGGCCGCGACGGGGTTGTGCATTTTTCCAAGGATTCCTGTAAGCATCATGATTAAACAAGAAATAGAAATCATCAATAAACTCGGCTTGCATGCGCGCGCTTCCACCAAACTCACCCAGACCGCCAGCCGGCATGCCTGTGAAATATGGATTGAGCGCAATGGTCGCCGCGTCAATGCCAAAAGCATTATGGGCGTGATGATGCTGGCGGCCAGCAAGGGCAGTATTGTGACGTTGGAGACTAATGGCAGCGATGAACAGGCGGCGATGGACGCCCTGGTCAAGCTGATCAATGAGCGGTTCGGCGAGCCGGAATAATCTACTAGCACTTAAGTTTCTTCCCTTTTTCAGGAATCGCTCATGGTGGCTCAAGGCAGCAAGGTCAGTTTTTCCATGCATGGCGTTGGCGTGTCCAGCGGCATTGCCATTGGTCAGGCCCATATCATCAGCAATGCGCTGGTGGAAGTCGTGCATTACCAGATTCCGAAAAAAGCGCTGGTGGCCGAGATTCTTCGCTTCGAGCAGGCGCTGGAACGCGTCCGGCATGATCTGGAAACCATCAAGGAGCAATTGCCTGTCACCGCGCCTGCGGAGCTGGCGGCCTTTATCAATACCCACCTGATGATCCTGGCTGACAAGCATTTGTCGGAAGCGCCCAAAGTGATTATTGAACAAGAGCTGTGCAATGCCGAATGGGCATTGAAGCAGCAGATGAACGAGCTGGTGGCCCAGTTCGAGCTGATCGATGACGAATACCTGCGCGAGCGCAAGCAGGATGTGGTGCAAGTGGTGGAGCGCATTATCAAGGTATTGCTCGGGCATCCCAGCGAGGTTGCCACGCGGCCGAATGAAAGCGCATTGATTCTCGTAGCGCATGATATTTCTCCAGCCGACGCCATCCAGTTCAAGCATCATCAGTTTGCTGCCTTCATTACCGATGTTGGCGGCGTGACCTCGCATACCGCGATTCTCGCGCGCAGCCTGGGCATTCCATCCATCGTGGCATTGCACCGCGCATGCGACCTGATCCGTGATGGCGAGCTGATCATTGTTGATGGCAACCATGGCGTTGTGCTCGTCAATCCTGACAAGAGCACGCTGGCGGAATACAAGCTGCGCCAGGAAGAATGGGAGCTGGAGCAGCAGAAGCTCAAACGTCTCAGGCAGACCAAGGCCGTGACGCTGGATGGCGTGGAGGTCGAGCTGCACGCCAATATCGAGGTACCGTCCGACGTGCCCAAGGCAAAATCGCTCGGCGCTACCGGGATTGGCCTTTACCGTACCGAATTCCTGTTCATGAACCGGCGGGAGATGCCGGATGAAGAAGAGCAGTTTGCGGCCTACCGCACCGTGGCTGAAACCATGAAAGGCATGCCGGTTACCATCCGCACCCTGGATTTGGGCGCAGACAAGCAGGTGAACCCTGCAGCCGCGCGTAATTGCACCAACCCGGCGCTTGGTTTGCGCGCTATCCGTCTCTGCCTTGCAGAGCCGCAAATTTTCTCTACCCAGCTACGCGCCATCCTGCGGGCTTCGCATTACGGCAGGATCAAGCTGCTTATCCCCATGTTGTCCTCGCTGTTTGAATTGCGGCAGACGGTGGTGCAGTTCGAGCGCGCCAAGGAGAGCCTGCGCGCGGACAATATTCCATTCGACGAGGAGATTAAGCTGGGCGGCATGATTGAGATTCCCGCTGCCGCCATCAATGCTGAGGCGTTTGCGCGAGAGCTGGATTTTCTTTCCATCGGCACCAATGACCTGATCCAGTACGCGCTTGCCATCGACCGGACGGATGATGCGGTATCGCATCTTTACCAGCCGACGCACCCTGCAGTGCTCAAGCTGATCGATATGACAATCAAAGCTGGCAATAAACTGGGCAAGCCTGTCTCGGTCTGCGGGGAAATGGCCGGGGATGTCCGTTTCACACGGTTGCTGCTCAGTATGGGCTTGCGCCAGTTCTCCATGCATCCGGCGCAGATCCTCACCATCAAGCGTCAGGTATTGCAGACCGACCTGCAAGGTATTACTCCGCTCGTGCGCAAGATCATGAACGCGTACGATAGCGACAAGATCGAACCTTTGCTTGAAAAACTCAATCAATAGTCTAAGAATCTGTTCAAAGCGCCGCCAGCAGGCGGCCAATCAACCAGGGGGATGCGCCATGAACGACCTGATTACCGTGCCAAGCTCGGACGAGAAAAATATCGCCGTGATTACCCACCTGGCGGGGACGCTGTTCAGCCTGTTTCCCGCCTTGATCGTCTGGCTGCTGAAAAAGGATGAGAGCCCGTTCATCGGTGAGCATGCCAGGGAAGCACTGAATTTCCAGATCACGCTCTTGATAGGCTACGTCATCAGCTCCATATTGATGTATGTCCTCATCGGCTTTCTGCTGGCCGGCATTCTCTGGCTGGCCAACATCGTCCTCTGCGTGCTGGCCGCTATTGCCGCCAGCAAGGGCGAAGAATACCGTTACCCGTTTACATTGCGACTGATTAACTAAGGATTTTATGAGCACTGCCAACAACCCTTTGCTGGATTTCTCCGGCCTGCCACAGTTCGACCAGGTAAAACCTGAACACGTCACGCCAGCCGTGGACCATCTGCTTGAAAAAGGCCGTGCACTGGTGGAAGTGCTGGCAACAGATACCGTCGCGCCGACCTGGGACAACTTCGCCCGCCCGCTGGAAGATTTCGAGGAGCAAATTTCGCGCGCCTGGTCACAGGTTGGTCATCTCAATGCAGTGGTCAACAGTCCCGAATTGCGCGAGGCCTACAACGAGAACCTGCCCAAGCTGACCGCGTTCTATGCCGACCTCTCGCAGGATGAGCGCCTGTACGCCAAGTTCCGCGCTTTGCGTGCCAGCGCGGACTACGACAAGCTCAACACCGCCCAGCGCAAGATCGTCGATAACGAATTGCGCGATTTCCGCCTTGGCGGCGCTGAATTGCCTGAAGACAAAAAGGCGCGCTTCAAGGCGATTCAGGAAGAGCTTTCCACCCTGGCCGCCAAGTTCGAGGAAAACCTGCTCGATACCACCAACGACTACGCCTTGTTCATCGAGGACGAAGCCCAATTGAAAGGCATCCCGGAAGATGCCTTGCAAGCCGCGGCCGAAGCCGCCAAGGCCGATGAAAAAACCGGCTGGAAATTCACCTTGCACTTCCCTTCCTACATGCCGGTGCTGCAATACGGCGACAACCGCGAGCTGCGCGAAACGCTTTACCGCGCCTACGCCACCCGCGCCTCCGAGTTCGGCAAGCCGGAGTGGGACAATACCGAGATCATCAGCAAACTCCTCACGCTACGCCATGAGGCCGCCGTGTTGCTGGGCTACAGCAACTATGCCGAAACCTCGCTCGCTACCAAGATGGCGGAAACCCCGGCCCAGGTGGAAGAGTTCCTCAACAACCTCGCCAAGCGCGCCAAGCCCTTCGCCGAGCGCGACATGCAGGAACTCAATCAATATGCCGCCGAGAAACTGGGCTTGCCCGAGCTGCAAGCCTGGGATATCGCCTATGCCTCCGAGAAGCTGCGCGAGGAAAAGTACGCGTTCTCCGACCAGGAAGTGAAGCAATACTTCCCCGAGCAGCAAGTGTTGCAAGGCCTGTTCAAGGTCACCGAGACCATCTTCGGTCTGCAGGTGCGCAAGAAGCAAGCGCCGGTCTGGCACAAGGACGTCAGTTTCTACGAAATCACCACCCAGGCAGGCGAGCCGGTCGGTCAGTTCTATCTCGACCTCTACGCGCGCAACAACAAGCGCGGCGGCGCCTGGATGGACGAGGCCATCACCCGCCGCAGGAAGAACCACGGCGTCGAAATTCCCGTGGCCTACCTCACCTGCAACTTCTCCGCGCCGGTCGGCGGCAAGCCCGCCCTGTTCACGCATGACGAAGTCATCACCATGTTCCACGAGTTCGGCCACGGCCTGCATCACATGCTGACCCGCGTCGAGGATTACGGCGTGTCCGGCATCAAGGGCGTGGAATGGGATGCCGTGGAATTGCCTAGCCAGTTCATGGAGAACTTCTGCTGGGAGTGGGACGTGCTGCGCCACATGACCAAGCACGTCGATACCGGCGAACATTTGCCAAAAGCACTCTTCGATAAAATGGTCGCCGCCAAGAACTTCCAGGCCGGCATGCAGACCGTGCGCCAGATAGAGTTCTCCCTGTTCGATATGCGCCTGCATTCCGATTTCAGCGAATACGACACCACCACCGCGCTCACGCTCATCGAGGCCATCCGCGACGAAGTCGCCGTGGTGCGCCCGCCTAAGTGGAACCGCTTCCCCAACAACTTCTCGCACATCTTCGCGGGCGGCTATGCGGCCGGCTATTACAGCTACAAATGGGCGGAAGTGCTCTCCGCAGATGCCTACAGCATGTTCGAGGAAAACGGCGTGCTTTCCGCGGAAACCGGCAAGCGCTTCTGGAACGAGATACTGGCGCAAGGCGGCTCGCGTCCTGCGCTGGAATCGTTCATCGCGTTCCGGGGCAGGGAGCCGAGCATTGATGCTTTGTTAAGGCATAGCGGCATGACGGCTTGAAATGCGGAAAGGCGCAATGCCCGATGGTGATTGCGCCCTACGCGAGCTGCCTCGTCCTTGGATACATAATAGCGCTGACAAGGAATAGCGTCAGCAAAATGTTATAAACTAGGTTGATGTCGATGGCAAGGAGGGCAAACAGCTTACCTTACCCGGCGGCGCGTGATTTAAGCAGCGCCAATATCCCCACCCCCACGCCCAGTACGCAGAATACAGACAACAGCAAGGCGACGATGCCGGGCTTCTTGCCGAGGTCGTCACCTTGGTTAGCGCCTATTTTTTCTGCGGATGCCATGGCTACCATTCCCATTTATTGAATCAATATGAGATTAAACCACTACAGGCAAGCCCATATATTCCGCCTGATAGAACGCACAAAAATGAATCCTGCGTCTCCTATCAGGCAGATAGTATCTTAACTGCCTATACTCCATCGCGCGCAGGAATGAATGTCTGGTCGATATTGCGATGTATTTGGTCTGTCATCTGTATCAATGCATTATCGTGGATATGCTTGATCTGTATTTTTAAATTATTTTTCTGTTGATCCAGCAAGGTTTGTATTTCTGTTTTCATTTCTTCACGATAGCGAAGCTCATCATATGCCACCATCGCTGTATCGACAGTCAACCAGGTCACGCCACCCACCACCACGCCGCACGCCAGTGCCAGCGGGCCGCCAGGAGCACACAAGGCCGCCGCAGTACCCGCACTCCCTAATGCGCTGCCACCGCGTTTACCGAGTAGTGTCCTGATAATGGAGCCTGATGAAATCCTTGATGACAGGGTACCAGCCAAGCGAGATACTCGCTGCCCAGCCGCCATTGCCATTCCTGCACCAAGAGATATTGCTGCACGTTTTGCATCACGCGAGAAATCCAGCTTAGTCAGCGCAGGTACTTGTATAGCCCCCAAGGCACAGGGCATGAGCCTGGCCTCTTGAATCAGTTGGCCTTGCAGCTTACTGGCGGCATGTTGCACAACCAAGCTCGAATGACCGAAAACCTGTCCCGGAATCTTCTGCACTAAGGCATCGATAGGTTCAGGATTGAACATAGTTTCCTGCAGCTTCTCCTGCAGTAGACTTTCGAGCGTCTGACCACCCACCTTGCCAGCAGCCACTGTGGCTAAACGACTATATCCACCAATGACTGAAAAATACCAGTCGAGATAGTCATTCACACGGGCCTCTACTCCTCTGAAAGCCAAGTCTACCTGTTGGTCGATTTGTTGATGAGCAATGCTGCGGGCGCTGACACTCGATTTCTGTAGTTGATTGCTGACCGTTTGCCGCAACGATGCCACTTTGGCGACATCAATCTCGCATGGATTTAATATTGCTTGCGCCCGATCTATCACCGGCTTGAAACTAATCCCAGGCGCTTGCCAATAGACCACAGCCAGGATGACGCTTATTGCGATCAACGCCCTCAACTGCACATTGGAAGCAAAGCTACGCAATGTTTGTTTGCGCAGCCCTTCTACCATACTCAAGATCCCCAGTAGATAGTGATTCAGGCTATAGGCCGTGATACCAGCGGGCAGCAAGATCAGTATCCATAGCATGACTTTGATCGATTTACTTTCTATATTGGGGATTAGTGTCTGGGCAACATGCCAGACAGATTGATCAATCACCTCCAACCACCCGGTCAACCAGCCAACCCAACGGGTTGCCGAATGATGGATAACATTCGCCCTGATCTCCTCTTGCAATGTCTCCCAAGGCAAAGATCGCGTATCTGTCGTGCCATAAAAATAATCCAGCAAGCAAAAAGCCATCGCAATGACGATCGTATTCAGCCAGAACAATGGCCAGGTACGAACGAATACACCCAGGTAATCAGCCTTGATCTGGCGCGAAAACCGTTTGCTGAGAAGCAGGGCCAGCAGCACCAACAACAGGCCATCAGCTGCCATCACAATCCATTGCGCGGTAGTTAGCAGTGTCGCCATACACAGCAACAATACTGTCCAGAAGAAAGCGCGGCAGACCTGCACCACCATATTGAAATAGCCAGACCAGAACCAGCGCCTGAGCGTGCTATCGGACAATGCGGCTTTTTCAAGCATGGCACGCCGCTTGAACAGAATACTCTCAGAGAAACTGACGAACACCGGTATGGTGAAGGCAATCAAGACCACAAATACGGGCCAATAAGACAACCTATGAAATTGCGTCGCTACCCCATACAACGCTGCTATGGCCAGCAATACTGCTCCTGTCTGAGCTGTGAAATACACTAATCTCCCCCTCCCCATGCATATCTTAAGGTTTTTTTTAATTATTTATCGTAGCAATACCTTCTCGTGTCTCAAGGGGCGCGAAAAGGTAGATAACCCGCCAATTTCTCCCAGTCCAGATGCTGTTCCACTTCATCGGCCAATCGTTCCAGGCTGGCTTCGCGCAGGGCGATGTAGTCGTAATGCGCCATCTCTTCCTGCGCTTTTGCAAGTTGGTTGTAGCCAGCCCAGTTCAGCCAGGCGCGTGTGGCTTCGGCATGGTCGAACAGGCCATGCAGGTAAGTGCCCGCTATTTGACCATCTTCAGACAATACGCCTTCAGGCTGGGTGCCGATATGCAGCAAGGGCTGTTTGAGCGAAGGACCGCTGCTAACACCCATGTGGATTTCATAGCCAATGACTTTGGCGTTGGCAAAAGAGAGCTTGCCTTCGACTTGCTTGAGGTGTTTCTTTTTGGTGAGCGTGGTTTCCATGTCCAGCCAGCCGAAGCCGTTGCTGGAGCCCGCTTCGCCCTCTACCCCGTGCGGGTCGTGGATTTGCCGACCCAGCATCTGGAATCCGCCGCAGATGCCCAGCAGCTTGCCACCATAGCGCAAGTGCCGGGCGATCTTGTCTTGCCAGCCGTGGGATTTAAGAAGGGCGAGGTCGCCGCGCACGTTCTTGCTGCCGGGCAGGATGATGAGGTCCGCCGGGGGCGCGGGTTCGTTGAGTTCGATGAACTGGAAATCCACGTGCGGATGCATGCGCAAGGCATCCATGTCGGTGTGGTTGCTGACATGCGGCAGCACCGGTGCGATTACGCGTAGCCAGGTTTGCGGTTTTTCCTCGATGTCCGGGGCGATGGAGTCCTCGGCTTCGAGATGCAGGTTGCGCAGGTAGGGCAGCACGCCGAGTACCGGTTTGCCGGTTTCCTGCTCCAGCCAGTCCAGCCCGGGTTTGAGCAGCGCAATGTCGCCGCGGAAGCGGTTGATGACGAATCCGACAATGCGCTTTCTCTCGGATTCGGACAACAGGGCCAGCGTGCCGACAAGGTGGGCGAATACGCCGCCGCGCTCGATATCCGCGATCAGGATCACCGGGCAATCCGCTGCCTCGGCGAAACCCATGTTGGCAATATCGTTCTGGCGCAGGTTGATTTCCGCCGGGCTGCCCGCGCCTTCGACGATGATGCATTCATATTGCTCGCGCAAGCGCTGCCAAGAGGCCATCACCGCTTCGCGCGCCTGGGGTTTGTAGTCGTGGTAGGCCTGTGCTTCCTGATTGCCGATGGCCTGTCCGTGGATGATGACCTGGCAGCCGGTATCGGTATTGGGCTTGAGCAGCACCGGGTTCATGTCCGTATGCGGAGCAAGTCCGCAAGCTTGCGCCTGTACCGCCTGCGCGCGGCCGATCTCGCCGCCATCGCTGGTGACGGCGGAATTGAGCGCCATGTTTTGCGGCTTGAATGGCGCTACCCGTACACCCTTGCGATGCAACACCCGGCATAGTGCTGCCACCAGCGTGCTTTTACCTGCATCTGAAGTGGTGCCTTGAACCATCAATGTTTTGGCATATGTCATTACATTACCCTTTCGCTTTTCTTGTTGTTCCCGGCTTGCTTGAGTATTGCCATATTGCTGAATAGCTTGAAGGATGAGCCTGAAACTGGTGTCCCTGCTTGATTATGGCAATCTGGCAGAAAAAATGGTTCAAGCTTCAGCATACGCTTTTGCAGACCAGGCTGCATGCTTTACCGGCCTGCCATGCAGCGCTTAGCGGTTGACGAAACCCACGCTGCTCAATGATCCTTGCAGCACGATTTTGCTGACGCTGGCGTAATCCACTTGCAGCTTGAACGTATTTACCAGCGGCAAACCCAGCGCGTGGCCAGTCAAGGCGCGGATGACCCCGGCGTGAGTGAATACCAACACCGGCTGTTCATCGTGCTCCAGCTCGGTCAAAAATGACATCGCGCGCTCGGCAAGCTGCAGATAGGATTCGCCATTGGGAGGCACATGCCGCACATGGTCTTCCGCCCAGACCTCGATCAGCCCTTGGGGAATGTCATTCCATGACTTCATTTCCCATTCCCCGAAATTCAATTCCTTGAGCCGTTCGTCGTGTTGTATATCCAAATGGGAGCCAAAAGTGGCGGCCACCGATTCGGCCAGCTTGACGCAGCGCTGCAGGGGGCTGCTGTAAATGACAGGCTCCGGCAAATGCCGAAGCTTGGGGTGCAGCAAGGTAAACTCATCCATGAAACTTGCAGCCACATCGACATCGCTTTGTCCGTAACACGTGCCAGGCAAGACATCGGGCCTTGTGTGCCGAATCAGATAAATATCCATTTACATGTTCCCAGCCAATATTCCAAGATAAAACGCCAACTCGGTGAGTTGCTGCATGGCACCCAGGCAGTCTCCAGTGTAGCCGCCCAGGCGCTGCTTTAATTTTCTGCTGAACCACAGCCAGATGGCAACTACCGGCAGCAATGCCATCAGCCAAGTGCTGGTTGGCAGCAGAAACAGTGGCGCAAGGCCGGTCAATATGGCGATCCATACAGTGCTGGCCGAGGGATTGTGCGCCAGAGGCTTGGATTTGCCTTCTTCACGCACATATCCCTGGGTGGCGATCACCAGCACGGCAGCCAGTCGGCTGACGGCATGCGCGGCCACCATGGCTGCAGGCAATATCTCGATGCGGATATGGGACAGGCTGGAGAACTTGAGCAGCAAGGCCATCACCAGCGCAATGGCGCCATAACTGCCGATGCGCGAATCCTTCATGATGGTGAGCGCCTGTTCCCTGGTCCAACCGCCGCCCAGGCCATCTACGGTGTCTGCCAGACCATCCTCATGAAAGGCGCCAGTCAGCCAGAGGGACGCGATCATGCTCAGGATGATGGCGACGGTGGCAGGCAATACCAGCTCGGCCAGATAGAATACCAGCGCGGCTACGGCCCCGATAAGCGTGCCAACGAGGGGAAAGTAACGCGCGGCATGGTTCAATGCTGCCGGATCAAAATCCTTGATGATGGGTAATGGCACTCGTGTGAGAAAGCCTGCTGCCAGCAGGAATAAGCGCCATTGACGCTTCATGGCGTACTTTGTCATGTTGCGCCTTGGCGGCTGATATTGGCGGAATCGAATGAGGCCATTTCATTAAGGAAATTCACGGCGGCCTGCACGAGAGGATAAGCCAGAGCCGCGCCGCTCCCTTCTCCCAGGCGTAAACCGAGATTGAGTAATGGTTTCGCTTTGAGCTGCTCCAGCAGCAACGCATGTCCTGCCTCATCAGAACAGTGCGCAAAAATGCAGTAATCGAGAATGGCCGGTGCAATCCGGCTCGCCGTCAGCAAGGCGGCTGTCGCGATGAAACCGTCGATCAGCAGGGCGCAGCGGCGTTTCGCCGCACCGAGCATGGCCCCTGCCATCATGACGATTTCAAAGCCACCGAAGGTAGCCAGCACTGTCAGGGTGTCGGCAGACTCTATCTGGTGATGCGCAATGGCTTGGTGGATAACATCGGCTTTATGCTTAACCCCCGCATCGTCCAGTCCGGTGCCGCGGCCTACGCATTGCGCTACCGGTAAATCGCACAGCACGGCTGCCAGCGCGGAAGCTGAGGTGGTGTTGCCTATTCCCATCTCGCCGAACCCCATGATATTGCTGCCCGCACCGGCTTCTGCCTGAGCCAGTTGATAGCCTTGCGTTAGTGCCTGCATACATGCCTGCTGGCTCATGGCGGGCATCTTCAGGAAGTTATGAGTGCCCATACCGATTTTGGCATTGATTAGGCCGGGATGCGGCGGAAATTCATGGCATACACCGGCATCCACGATCTTGATTTCCATACCGTGTAGGCGCGTCAATACATTGATCCCTGCACCACCTGCGAGGAAATTCAGCACCATCTGCTGCGTAACCGCTTGTGGATAAGGGCTGACGCCTTCTTCGGTAATGCCATGGTCTCCGGCAAACACCAGGATGAGCGGACGGCGCAGCGCAGGAGACAGGGTTTGCTGGATCAGGCCCAATTGCAATGCTAGGTTCTCAAGCTGCCCTAACGCGCCAAGAGGTTTGGTTTTGTTGTCGATCTTGGCCTGTAGGCTGGCCTTTAAAGTCATGTCCAGAGGCGGAATTGAGAATGCAGGGAGCGCGGAAATCATGAAATTCACTTTTTAAATCAAGCCCGGAGCATACCTTAGCCTGTCGATTTTTTAAACAAGGGATTAAGTTGAGAAAATTTTGGAACTTGGCTAGACGAAACGCGGAAGTTTGCTATAATGCTGGCCTTGCGTGAGCTTCTAAAGCCAGCGTGACAAAAGCAAGATGGCCAGGTAGCTCAGTTGGTAGAGCAGCGGATTGAAAATCCGCGTGTCGGCAGTTCGATTCTGCCCCTGGCCACCAAT
>NZ_DAIUFW010000009.1:0-72238 GCF_036844465.1 Methylobacillus sp. | reverse complement strand
GCTCTCATCGAAGAAGGAGTCCTCGGTGAGATTCAGAATGCCGAACACCGTCACCCTGCTGCGTAACATCGTTGCTGCTCCATAACATCAAACATCGACCCACGGCGTAACGCGCTTGCTGCTTGGATGCCCGAGGCATAGACTGTACAAAAAAACAGTCATAACAAGCCATGAAAACCGCCACTGCGCCGTTACCACCGCTGCGTTCGGTCAAGGTTCTGGACCAGTTGCGTGAGCGCATACGCTACTTGCATTACAGCTTACGAACCGAACAGGCTTATGTCCACTGGGTTCGTGCCTTCATCCGTTTCCACGGTGTGCGTCACCCGGCAACCTTGGGCAGCAGCGAAGTCGAGGCATTCCTGTCTTGGCTGGCGAACGAGCGTAAGGTTTCGGCATCCACACATCGGCAGGCATTGGCGGCCTTGCTGTTCTTCTACGGCAAGGTGCTGTGCGCGGATCTGCCTTGGCTTCAGGAGATCGGAAGACCTCGGCCGTCGCGGCGCTTGCCGGTCGTGCTGACCCCGGATGAGGTGGTTCGCATCCTCGGTTTTCTGGAAGGGGAGCATCGTTTGTTCGCCCAGCTTCTGTATGGAACGGGCATGCGGATCAGCGAGGGTTTGCAACTGCGGGTCAAGGATCTGGATTTCGATCACGGCACGATCATCGTGCGGGAGGGCAAGGGCTCCAAGGATCGGGCCTTGATGTTACCCGAGAGCTTGGCACCCAGCCTGCGCGAGCAGCTGTCGCGTGCACGGGCATGGTGGCTGAAGGACCAGGCCGAGGGCCGCAGCGGCGTTGCGCTTCCCGACGCCCTTGAGCGGAAGTATCCGCGCGCCGGGCATTCCTGGCCGTGGTTCTGGGTTTTTGCGCAGCACACGCATTCGACCGATCCACGGAGCGGTGTCGTGCGTCGCCATCACATGTATGACCAGACCTTTCAGCGCGCCTTCAAACGTGCCGTAGAACAAGCAGGCATCACGAAGCCCGCCACACCGCACACCCTCCGCCACTCGTTCGCGACGGCCTTGCTCCGCAGCGGTTACGACATTCGAACCGTGCAGGATCTGCTCGGCCATTCCGACGTCTCTACGACGATGATTTACACGCATGTGCTGAAAGTTGGCGGTGCCGGAGTGCGCTCACCGCTTGATGCGCTGCCGCCCCTCACTAGTGAGAGGTAGGGCAGCGCAAGTCAATCCTGGCGGATTCACTACCCCTGCGCGAAGGCCATCGGTGCCGCATCGAACGGCCGGTTGCGGAAAGTCCTCCCTGCGTCCGCTGATGGCCGGCAGCAGCCCGTCGTTGCCTGATGGATCCAACCCCTCCGCTGCTATAGTGCAGTCGGCTTCTGACGTTCAGTGCAGCCGTCTTCTGAAAACGACACCGGCCGCCTCGAGCGGACAGCTTTCTCTCGCCATTCCTGCAAAACGCTCAAACAGCGCAAGCGGGATCGGCGGACACATCCACTCCAGACTGGCAGTGACCGTGCCGTATGGCTTCACCACAGAAGAAGCCTTTGTGAGCGGCATACGTGCATACAGCCACGCTCGACGCACCTCAAGCCAGTCCCCGTTCTGCCCTGCCAGAAAACGATGCCCTGGCTGGGCCAGCGGTTCGAACTCACCGAACCGCGGCACCATCACGGTGGGCGTGAGGGCCTGTAACGCCGCATCTCGAGGGTCCATCAAACATCCCTCCCGATCTGAGCCAGAACATCCCTGACGGTCAGTTCTGTTGGCACAAGCGTATCCAGCGGAAAGGCCTTGAATTTCCCCTTGAGCATCGCGTTCCAGAACTTCGCGGAACCGCCCCTGTACTTCACAAGCAAGTTCTGCTCATGGATGTTCGGATGCGAGAAACGGCTCGAGAAGAAGCTCTCCTCCCAGTCCGCCGGATCGGCCTGGACGCCTGCACTTGGTGTCTGTGCAGAGCCCACGCAGATGCCACCACCCTTCCAGACGTTCCAGTAGGGCGCCTGATAGAGCTTGGTTCCTGGCCGAGGTCTGGACTTGCCTTTAACAGCAAAAACTCGCCATTGGCGGCTTGTGACAGCAAACACCAGGCCGGGATGCGGAACATCTGCTGTCTCGACCTGGATTTCTTTGCTTTCGAACCAGACACGTCGTGTTTGAGGCCTCATCCACCATACAAGCCATCCGGGTCCTTGCGACAGGATGTTCGGCTCGAGGAAGACAGGCCGAGCGCTTCTGGACGGATCGAGGGAGTCAAACATTTTCCTCAAACCGTCGACTGTTGCCGGCACACCAGCTTCAATCGAAAGCTCCCCCGATGAATCCACCTCCACGTCATGCACTGAGGCATAACCTGGACGATGCTGCCCGTAGAGCAGGATCGCGTGCGAGGCCCGGTATGGCACCTCTTCGGTGTTGACGCTGACTTGCATTTATTCCTCCTTTTCGCACGTATGCAGCATGACAAGAAGCTGGTCGAGCGATTTGTAAAGTTGCAGACCCAAGCGGTAGCGCTTGAGCCACTCCGCAAAGGCTTCTCGCGTGATCTTCACGTCCCATACCGAGCACAAGGTGGTGTATCCGTCACAACCTTGATTGGCATACTCGATATGGTCATCAATGACCTGCTGGACAGGATCGTCCCCATCCCAACGAATCAGAGCACCGCGATATACCGGCTCGCGATCTGTCTCCTGCGCACCGGGAAACATCGCCCCCTGATCCATTAACCGGATCACCTCGCACAATTTTTCGGCAACATCCCCGACCGTGGGATCTGGATGATCAAGCGCCTGGATAAGAGAGAAACCATCGAGCACCCTTTTCGTAGAGATCGCCCAATCGACCGGGAACCCGTCCTCATACTGCTCCGGTGAGAAACTGTATTCCTCGGGGTCTTCTCCCGAACTCTCGAGCTCTTCGATCCATTCCTCCTGGGAAGACGCTCCCCGCCAGTAGATGTACGAGGCCAGTTCTTGAACGAAAAGCGGTGACCAGCAACCCGCCGTTCTAGCCCCTGCTGTCTGCGCTACCTCAAGTGCAGTCCTACCCAAACCTGGGACCGATTCCTCGAGTGCGAGCAGCCGGCTTCCGACCAGACAGGTCTCCAAGTCGGGGTTGAGCTCAAGAGCCAACCAATAGGTCTGGGGAACATGCTCACCTTCCTCGACCGAATACCCTTCGCATCCACTCAGCGTGCTTGAAACGGCCAGGTCCAGAGGTGCAACAAAAACAAGATCACCCAAGACCGCTTCCATCAGACGCTTCAAACCCACCTTTACAAGCTCGGGCAACCGTTCCTCGGAGTCTTTCTCGGTAACAAGGCCCTCGTCGTACAACGCCAAGGCAAGATTGGCCAACGGCAACCCCTCGGATGCATGCTCAACATAAGCACCAGGGGCCGCGCAGCTTCTGGGCAGCCTCAGAGGATCATGTGAATGGCGTTGGACGGGGGCCGGAGCCGAACCGCTGACGCCGAACTCCTCTGTGAGCTTTCGACTAACTGCAAAAGTGCGGCAACGCATTTCGTCATCTCCTTATCATTAAAAACGGGAAGCACAGAAACTGTGCTTCCCGTCTCGATGATTTCGCCTTTGGAGATGGCCTCAAGCCTATCCTTCAGCGAACTCATAAATCACCCCTTTGTGCCTGCTGCACGCCGGAATTCGTAGATCAACCTGTTCCCCTTTCGCGTCGGCCCTTCGACCACCGCGCTTGTGAGCTCCGGGAAGGTTGCGGAGTAAAGATCCCGAACCTGATTTACCGACATCCCCTTACCCGGATCACCAAGACAGGTTCCGTTGTAGTGGAACTCGCGAACGGCTTCTTCAACTTGGATCGCCATGACGCCCCCTTAAAGCAGGCTGGCCAGGTCAAGCGCGGAAGAGACTTCCGTCTTGGCCTTGGCAACTGGTTGTTGAACAGCCGCAGGCTTGGCTTGCGCCTCACCCACTTCCTCAGCATCACCATCGACGTCCTCATCGCCTTCGTCAGTGAGCTCATCGAGCGTCACCGCTTTGGGCCCTGCTGCCTTGGGTGCCCCCTTGACCGCCTTGGCCGCGCTTTCCTTCTTTGCGCGATCCAGGACCGCTTGGGTTTCGGCCAGCTGCTCTGCAAGGCTCTTGTGAGCACTCACGTAGCCCGCCAGCACACCGGCAAAGCCCTCGTCGAGCTCCGCAGTGGTGCCGGAGATCACCAGGGGCGTCTTCAGCGCCGGATCACCTTCCGCTTTGGGTTTTGGGATCACCGTGACGGTGATCTGGTCACCCTCTGACGTCAGCATCAGGGTGGCGGTATTGCTCGCCAGGAACGACTTCAACGTTTCAAACATCCCATTTCTCCTTGATTTAAGGGCCTGGCCTGCAACCAGGCCTTCCTGCATTGAAAAAGGCGTTACGCCTTCCACATCACGTTCGCCGGAAGCTTCCCGGCATAGTCAAAGCCCGATACGGCCAACAGCTTCTTGACGCACTCGTCCTTCTTCTCCCCGAGAGCCTTGTCCAGATCCTTGCCCATATGTGCGGCAAGCCCGATTTGCTCGGCCACGACCTTGATCTCACTCTTGGTGAGCAACCCCAGGTAGTCGGCGTTAAGCGTCCAGTGATCCGCGAGGTTCACCTTCAGCTCGTTGAGCAGCGCGACCACCTTGTGCTCCTCGAGCCCCTCTGCGGTTGCGGCCGGCAACATGACCTTCAGCTTGGAGACAACCTCGTCGCTTGCTTCACCGACCTGGGTCAGCGCCACTGTCAAAGACAGACTGGACGACGTCCCTTGAGTGAGCTTGGCGAACGCTTTGCCAAGCTGAGTTGCGCTGATGTGACGCGCATCCCCACTCATGCAAAGGGCAAGCAGAACACGCTCCCCAACTTCGGGATTCATGTAGAGGTGCTTGGCCAATGCAGATCGCCAGACCTTCGCCCGATACTCCTTGACCCGCGTGGAGTCCTGCACCTCAGCAGCCTTCTTCTGAGTTACAGGTTTCGCAGCGGGCGATGTGTTGCTCGCTGAGCCAGTCGTTGTTGCTCCCGGGGTAGGCGCAGCGGGTTGAGCCGGTTGAGCGGCTGCAACGATCGCCTGATGATTCGCCTTCACCTTCTCGGCGTTACATGCAGAGTCGAAGCACAAGTCCTTGAAGACCTTGCCCACCTTGCCGGGCACCGCGCTGATGGCCGCCCCAAACTTGCCGCAGGAACGGCAGGCCTGAGCCTGAACATCACCGACGCCAGAACCACCTTCGGCGACGAGCTTGATGACGGTGAAGTTCTCACCGGGGCGAACAATCCTGACTTCAGGAAAGTCCTCGATAAGCCCTTTGCGAATCTCGTCGAGCGCCGCTTCGGTCTTTCCGTCCCAGCACTCACGGTTGGTGCAATGGCCATCTTCGACGGCCTCCCCAAAGAGCGCTTGCTGATTCCCGCTGCTGTGGGGGCATTGCGCACACTCCGTCTTGTCGAATACCGCCGTCGACAACGCGTTGGCGAGCTTCTGGATTTGCTGCTTGAACTCACCGACACCGACAAGCTCGGGAGCCTTGAGAAGTGCCCCAAGAACAGCGTCTTGCTTTGGTCGCGGAAGACCCGCCAACAACTCGGCGTGGCCCAACTTGATGCGACGCTCAGCGAGCGCAGAGCGAACTGCGTCCGTGGCGTTCATCAGGCCCAGGCGTTTGTCGAGGGTGGCCCGACTCCAGCCAAGGCGCCGCGCTGCATCGTCCCGATCACCTTCTGAGCGAGCCAGGATTTTCGCGGCCGCCTCAGCTTCCTCTGCTGGCGACATGTCCGCCCGCTGAACGTTTTCGATGAGCGCCAGTTCTTCGGCTTCATCGTCGTCCAGATCCTTGATGACAACGGGCATGGGGTAGTCATCCCCATGTGCCGCCTTAGCTGCCGCGTAGCGGCGACCACCAGCGACAACCTGGTACCCGCCGTCCAGCAAGGGACGAACGAGAATCGGCTGGATGACCCCCTTCTCGCGGATCGAAGCGGTCAGCTCCTCCATCTCCGCAGGGTCAAAGAACTTCCGCGGGTTGTTGCCAACGACAATTTCCGAGATCTGAACGGTTTGCATTTCCTTCTCCTGGTTGGTTAGTGCTGCAACCGGGAGATGCATCAAGCTGAATGTAAAAAGCCCGCCAGCCCCTGAAAACAGAGGCAAAGCGGGCTTTGGGATGGGCGGTGAACGTCTAGGCGTCGACCAGCTCAGTCATGCGAACCCGAACCCCAGGGGTGTTCGAGATCACGCTGTAGTCGAGGTTTTCGACGAAATCCTCAAGGGTCGCATCGCCGATCATCGAGACATCGACCTTGATGCTCAACGTCAGCGTCTGCTCAACGGCCGGCTTCGGGCTCCTGCGGGCACGTGCAAACGAGAGCGCTTCGGGTGAGATCTGTTCGAGCTCCTGCACGCCGAAGTAATCGCAGATCGACTCGCACACAGCAGTTTCGCTGGGGCCACGCCAGTCGAAGTGCGCCAGGCCGACCTCGTCCGTACGCTCCTCTCCGTCGACCAGGGCGACTAGCTCGGCGTGATCGAGCAACAGAACATGGTCGGTTGCATCAAACTCCTCCGTACCGACATAGATTGCGTCGTCGCCCTTTCGACCGCCCCATGCCTGTTTTGTGAAGCTGCCGATGATCTTGCGGTTCGTGAACACAGCAACGCACTTACCCTCCGCATTTTCGACCGATACAGTCGCTTCCCCTTGAGGATCGACATAGCCAAAGACCATCTCGGCCATGTCCACCGCGGCCTCAAGCGCAACAAACTCGCTGTACAGGCCACCGTTTTCCATCACAAAAAACATGATCAACTCCTTTTTTCGTATGAGAAAGAACTGCACCAGAGGAATGACACGGGGCACATGCGAAAAAAACCGCCCTCGCATCGACGGTTGGGGGTCTGAGATCAACTCACGGACAAGGCGCGAGCCTCTTCGATCAGCGTCATAAGCGCAGCATGCGAATCCTCGTAGCCGTCCGAAGGCGAAGAGCACTCGTTGACCGGCTCACCGGCTTCGTTCGACCAGTCCCACAGGCTCAGCCGTGCCATGGACTCGATGAACTGGCGGGCGCGGACCTCGGCGGTCTCGCTTGCCTTGACGCCAAAGTAGTTCAGCAGCGAGTCGATCCGCTGACGTGCCGTGAAAATCCGCACGTTGGTGTGCTTGAGGTATCCAGCGAACCAGAACTCCTCATTGCTCACGACCAGTGAATCGAGCTCCACACGTTCCTGGTTCTCGGGGTCGTCGGCCTCCTCATCGGATTTCGCCTCCTCCTTGAGCCAGACCGTGCGCGCGTCAAAGACCTCGATCTTGTGCGCTTCGGAAGCGCTGACCATGCGCGACAAGGCGGCGATCCTGGCCGCAGCCTTCTCGTCGATCTCGAAAATGGCCTGCTCAGGGATGTCCGCATAATCGGCATCGGAACGGACATCGGTGACAAACTTCAGTGCCTTCATGGTGTAACTCCTCAGTGAATGGGTTTGTGCTGCACTGAAGGGGATACCGCTGACGGGCTCGTAAAAAACTAAAGCCCGCGTCCTGTGAGGATGCGGGCTTTGAGTATCGAGGGAGGTTGTGGTCCAGAAAGACTACTTCAGCCCCACCTCCTTGGCGGCAAACGCGAGTTTGCTGAGAAGCTTGGAAGACAAACGCCCTGCCACTTCCTGAGCGCCACCCCGGGCGAAGTAGCTCGCCTCGAGTGGCAACCAATACATCTTCCGGAGGCAGAACTTCGTCGTTTTTTCGAGCCGAAGATCAGCAGGCGTCACCACAAACTCCCCTCTGCCGACACGATCGACGTTCTGACTCGTCCCGTAGGCACAGAGCACATCGATTTGACCGTCGTGCTCATCGACTGCCATCACGAGCACAGGCCGGAACTTGCTGCCGGGACTGCAAACCTCCTCAGTCTCGGGCATCCAAGCCCCTACGACTTCCCCCGGGCAGGGGGATTCAAGTTGAGACATAGCTCATCCTCCCCTGCTCCAGGTTTGAACACTCCCGAGTGAATTAGGAGTTCCGTGATGGAGTTGATCTTGGCTCCCTCTGGCACTTCCTTCAGGCCGTAGTCCCCAAGATGCTCCGCAATGGCGCGTCGGATTAGCATCTCGGGCGTGATTCCCAGTTCGGCCGCCCTCGACTCGATGTGCTCCGGCGTCGTCTCGTTGTCGGAGAACGTCACAGTGAAAACAGTTGGCATGATCAAACCCTCCTTCGGGTTCAAGCATACTCCGGTGGATCTGATGTGCGAAAAACTTGCCATTTTCTTCTCCTGTCATTGCCCTTCTCCTGCGAGTTGGATCTGCAGGCTAGAGATGCAGTGACATCAATCGGAATCCGATCCATGTGGTGCTATACGTAAAAACGCCCCTCCAACGGTGGAGGGGCGCAGGAAACTCGGATCAGGTCAGTGTCGCCACCAACAGAACCATGAAAGCAAGTCCTCGAGCAGGCTGTCGAAGGCCTCAAACGCATGCAGGCCGTGATCGAAGAGATCGAACCCTGGCTCCTCGTCATCGATCATCGCTTTCTCCTTAGTAGCGCTTCACGTAGTTCACGCGAAACCAATCGCCGCCGTTGATCACGGGGTCCGTTCGATAGACATCAACCACGAAGCCTGCCTTTCGCAGGTCCGACGGCATGTTCTGACGCCCCCACCGCTCTGCCTGGCTACGCGTCATGGGCTTTTCAAGCACACCGCAGCCCACCTTTACTGGCAACCGTTCCATCACGCTGCCTCCTTCAAGTCATACTCACGATCGAGCGCATCAACTGCCGCATGAAACGCCGCAGCATCGAGCTTTCCGATGTTGTAGGCGTAGACCAGCTCAACGAACCGCTGCCCCTTCTGGAAGAGTGGCTGAAGGGCCAATTGATCAAGCACCTGGACGGGCCAGCGGTAGCCGTCCCGGACCGCCTCTTCGAGCGCGGCCTCCGGGGTTGCGAACACCTGATGCCCATGAAAGCCGTTCTGGCGAAAGCTCACGAGCCGACTCTTACCGCTCCCGTCCGGCTCGGGAAGGATCGCCACATAGGCAGGCTCTTTCTGGGTGGCACCTTCAGGAACATTGGAGAGTTCCATCCCCTCCGCACCGCCCCTATCCCGCATGAGGCGCTCCACCAGACTGCGGTTCTGCGCCCTTCTTCTGGCTGCCTGCAACAGCAGCGCTGCGACGCCGCGGTCGCCCTCGCTCTTACACTCCAGCGCAAGGGCGAACTCTTCGCTATCGATCTTCATGATGCTCTCCTGTTTGTTGTTGAACTGCATGGAATGACATGCAGGGAGGCACCATAGAAAAAAGGCCGGTGACAATGACGTCAGCCGGCCTTTCATTTAGATCAAGAACGGCACCTTCAGACTTTGTGCCAACCGATTCGCTGCTTCCAACGCCAACTGGTTCGCCCGATCGCCAAAGATGGCGTTGCACCACCAGTTCGCCTTACGGACCATCTGCTCGCCTTTACCCGAAAATGCAACTTGAACAACAGATTTGGCCCCATTGCCCTCTTGCGTTACCGTAACGGAAGCGGGCTCCAGATCCGCTGGGATTCCAAGGCATTCGCGGTCGTAAGTGATCCTTGCAAGCACTGCCACCCTTGCGTAGGCCTCTACGGCCGAGCGAATCCGGGCTTCAACGGACTCTCGGGTTTCAAAGATGCAAGTCTCGAGAAGGGTCACATGATCAAGCTCGTCCACGACGGGGGCGTACATCACGCTCATCCCATCAGGAACCTGAGTAGCAAAGGCCCCATCGTCATCAGCAAACTCAACGATGCCCTGCGTATATTGACCATAACCGGATTTCACACGCACACGACCTTCGATCAGATCCTCATACGTCGTTTCCCACGCGATCGGCATCCCCTCTCCATACTCATCTGCAAGATCAGACACAGTCAGCTGCACTTTCATGGCTGGAGGGCGACATGACGTGAACCGCAGATTGGGAGGTGGCAGCTTATCAAGCCTTGTAACAGAAAATGGCCTCATTCCCATCCTCGGCGCAGGTAGGGCCGAAGTCATTTCAGTGGACAGATCAAGAACATCCATGCCCAGAAGTTCTGCTCCCTTCAGCTTAAAAGCATCGCGAAAAGTTGCGGTGCACGAAGCTTCTCGGAACAGATCTACAACGCCTCGTTTAGCAGCACTTTCTGAACTGAGAACCCCTTGATGAATGACCTCCCTGCACCACATGTTGAAAGCAATATGAAGGGCGCTCCAGGCATAGAAATCCCACTCCTCCGCATCATTTTCTTCCCGCATGGTGGACACAACATTCACCGCAACCACGGCAGGCAGATCAGCCCGCAAACTCAATAGCCGAACCATTTCAAAGCTCCTCTTCTGAAATCTTCAAAGCCGCCCCCTTGAGCGTCTTCGACACACAGACACGCTGTCCCTTCATCGTGAAGGCCACGTATTTCCCCGGGCGCCCCATCACTTCACCCACACGCTCAGGTGTCTTGCTGCTTTTCAAGGAGGAACGGACAAGCCACCGGCCCTCCTGAACCAGCTCAACGAACACGCCAGCCAAGACCTCTTTTCCGAAATCCATATTCGAACTCAATGAAAAACCCGCAGTCTCGAATTGAATCGAAATCTACGGGTTTGGTATCAGTAGAGGATGAAAGCGGCCACGAAGCCGACAATCAACCACCCAAGCACGTCTTGTCCGAGACCAGACATCCTTTGCTTCCTGATCAGGGTGATAGCCCTGAATCTACTCGCCGGCGCCATGCCGATATCGCCAAAGCACAGAGCCCTTTCCAGCCTCGCAAGCCCCTTACGCCTCATTCCTTCGGGACAAATCGAAAGAGCCGCAATCGAGGCAAATACAAGAACGCGTGACATTTCTTTCTCCTTGGTTAGAACTGCACTGAGCTATGCCGTTTGAACCATGAGAAATCAGGGCACGTACTGACGCTGCTGAACGACGTCGACGAGCTTGGGTACAGCTCCATCCTCATCAAAAACAAAAACGAACCCAGGCAGCGCATACCGCCCACCATGGATCGGGCTCGTTCGTAGTGCAGCGCTGGCCAACCGGTTGAGCCAAGGCAAGAACGACTCTCTAGGCTTCCGAGTCCGCTGCCACGAGGCCTTGTGATAGCGCTCAAGCCTCGCGAGCACCTTCGGCTCGATGAGCACGTCGCTTTGCAACGCCATGCGCCTTTGCATCTCCTGCTCGGCAAGATCTGCCTTGGTGTGCTTCTCAAGCACCATCCAACGCAGGTACCAATAAGGGAGCTCCGCGTAAGACTGCCCCTTGAATTTTCCAAAAGTAACGACTGATGACATGACCGATTACCTCCTTGTGGTTGATGTGCAGGGAGGGAATGCGAAGCACGGGCAGGGAAAACGGGCACAAAAAAACCGCCTCAGAAAATGACTTTCTGAGGCGGCGGTGTTACATCATCACTTCACAGGGGCGTATCGAGCAGAGACGATCTTCTCGATGGCTTCCCGCTCAGCTTCCGGTGATCGCGCCGTAACAGCGGCGTGGAGGGCTCCGTTGAGGCAAGCCAACACTTCTTCCGTGGCGCCTCGAGCACTGGCATCCGCAAGCGAACGACCATTCGCCAGCAACATCTTTCCCCAGCGGATGAGGCCGCGGGTCGAGATGGTAGTGGTCATTTCGCCCTGCTTGAAGGCTTCCCGAACGTCCCCAGCCACCTCAACGAGGAGCTGGATGAAAGGACCGGCAAGATGCTTGCACTTCGCGTGCAGAATCTTGCTTTCCTCCATCGGGGTCAGGTAGTCCACCGTCCCCACAAGGAAGCGATCTAGCAAAGCAATGCTCTGCCGCTGAATGCCCCGGTAGTTAGCGGCATCCATGTCGTGCGCCACAGCGTTAGCCGTGAATGCGACCCGAAAATCCGGGTGCGGCTGAACCATTTCACCCGTTTCAGGCACCAAGAGCGGCGCCCCATCCAGGATCGTGTTCAAGCCACCGACTACGGCTGGATGGAGGAAGTTGCCTTCATCCAGAAGCAGGATACCCCCTACCTTCATGGCTGCCAGTAGTGGGCCGTCAGCCCACTTCCACTCTTGGCCGCCACCAGGTACGGACGCCATGCGCCAGGCGCCGACGAGCTCCTGAAACTCCATTCGCCCGTGGCAAGCAACACGAAAGAGCGGCCACCCGGTGCGAGCCGCGAAGACCTCGACCATCGAGGACTTCCCAGATCCAGTAGGACCAGTCAGCATCAGATTCTTGCTCACCCCGGCCCACACCCATGCCACCAACAGGCGTGCATGAGCTTCGGTGAAGCTATGGGACGGGTTATCTGCGGGCGTGAACGGCCCCGATGTCCTTACAGGAACCGCCCTTTGAGCTGCCTGGGGGTCCTTGAAGGCAGACCCAAAGATGTTGCCAAGCTTCTCCGTTACTGCTGTCGTTTGTGACATTTGAATCTCCTTGTGTTTAGGGCTGCAAGGAGAGATGGCAAGAAGGTGAAGTGAAAACTGAACGTGCGCGAAAAAAACACCCTCTGCCGAAGCGAGAGGGTGCGAGGGGTGACACTGATGTTAATCAGTGCAAGCTCCTGGCGATAGGCTCACCAGTGCGACCACTCCTCATCACTGCAGGGAGCAATGATGCTTGAGGAGCAACAACCGGCTCGATTTTCCGTTGGCTCTTACGAGCCCTGGACATGATCGGTTTGTCATGAGCAAGCTGAAGCTGCTCAAGAGCGAGAGCAAGCTTCTTGCTCTCTTCTTCTGCGCGCCTTACGGTGCGCTCGAGCTCGGCGATACGCCGTTCATCTGCTGAAGGGGCCTCGCGACGATTAGCTGTCGGTTGGCGCTTCTCTTTGTCTCCGTCGAGATTCCTCCGAAGAGCTTGCTGCAGCTCGCGAAGCTGAGCACGCTTCCTGTCTCTGCGCGATGTCATGAAAAGACGAAGCGACAAGAGCGCGAGGGCACCGATGACTACAAAACTGAGTAATGACACGTCAATCTCCTTGGGTTAGGTCTGCCCTCAGAGATGTGCGTAGCACGGTGATAAAAAAGGGCCCAAGCGATTTCGCTTGAGCCCTCGTGGTTGGATCAGGCTACCGCTTTCGCGACAGCACCAAAGACCGCTTGCGAAAGCCGGTCAGCACTCATTGCCCGGTCAAAGGCAACCTCCTCTTCGTTGAGCATTGATTCGAGGGCGTGGCCCATTGAGCCAATGAACACGACCGCGATCTGGATTCCGTTCTGGCGGGCAAACCTGCACCCAGCCATCAGCGAATCGTGATCGTTGGGCTCGCCATCTGTGACGACAACCAGGATGCGCTTTTCCTCCTCGCGCTCCGTCATACGGATAAGAGCTTCTTCAACCGCATCGCCCGTCGCGGTGTCGCCCGAAGAACCATCATCCCAACGGTGAGCAGAGAGCGGCTCATCGAACTCCTTGAGCACGCACACGTGATTGGCGAACGCGATCGAGAGGAACGGCACCTCGTAGGTCGACAGCACTGAAGCTAGCGCGAAGTGCGTCTCATAGGCGGCTTCCTGTGCGGTCGTTTGCCCGCCCGCAGCCCTTGAGCCCCCCTCGGTGAGCGGCATCGTTGTCCACATCGACCCCGAGTAATCGACCAACAGGGCGACCGCAGTGTTGGTGCCTGCGGTTTCTTCCTTCTTGAGGAAGATTTTCAGGTCACCACGCGAAAGCCTCTCCGGTGCACTGTGAGAGAGCTTGCGCCCGGTGTAACCGTCCCACAACGATTCTTCCACGGTCGACTCGATCAGGCTTGCAAGGCGGGTGCCCAGCTTCGCCTTGAGCTCGTGCCGCTTCAGATACGCCCTGACCTGCCCCTGGTCCTTGACGCCATTGGTTCGACTTGCGTGTTGCGTCCGAGCACCGGCGCCCATAACCTGATTGGCACCCATTTGTTGCCTCAGCATGTCTTCCATGCTGACCGAACTGACCGACTGCGCCTTGAGCGCCTGGCGCATCGCAGCAGCTTGCTCGCCCGAGTCACCTTCTTCCCCTTGAGAGGAAAAATCGCCAGCGTCCGCCTCCCCCCTTTCGTCAGAGTCACCTGCCTCAGAATCACCCTGGTCGCCCTGAGACTCATCTGAGTTAGAGGAATCATCTTCGCCCCGATCGTCAGACGATCCCGGCGACGAATCCTCCCCATTCTCATCTTCCTCACCAGAACCCGACGAGGACGAATCCTGCTCCTCCTCATCACCTGCCCCAGACGACGGCGACGAATCACCCTCATCTTCGTCCTGCCCTGCCTGAGAGGGGACATGGGATTCGTCCTCCTCATCTTGCGATGACTTGGACTGCTGCTTTTGCTTCTGTTGTTCCTCCTGCTTTTCCTTCTCCTCGGCAGAAGTCTCCAGTAGCTCATAGACTTCCCACGCCAAGGCCGAAGCCTCGTCCGTGGATGTGAGCGTTGCAGAGCGGTCAGCAAGTTCGAAAACCGCCTCGATCAGCTCGTCACCAAACACGTCCTCGGCAAGAGTCCGCCACTGGCCAGCCATTTCATCTAAGCAGTGCTGCTTCAGGTGCCGACTGCGAAGCCCCATCACAAGCGCCCTGCACAAGATGTCGGCCGGCTGATACTCCTCGTCTTGCTGTGGAGCATCAAGGATGCCCCGCGCTGCGAGACCGTTGGCCGCATCGAAGAGCATTCGAGCCGCCCCAGGAAAGATCCTGGCCAATGCCAACTCGATCCGTATGTCCTCGAACACGTTATCGAGGGCGCGAACAAGGACGTTCCCTTTCGAGCTGTCCTTGAACTCGGTAAAGCGGCAGTGCGCCGCCTCATGCGCGACCAGCCCGTACAGAAGGATCATGTCCTCCTCTGAGCCAGTCGTTGCGAGGTTGGGCAGATAGATCACCTTGCCCGTCGTCGCTGCTGTTTTAATGTTGCCGAAGACGACCTGGACGCCGAAGCGACGCCCCAACATGGTTGCTACGAGGCGAAGCGCCTCCTTACGGTTCTGCTTGAGCATTTCAGACTCCTGTTGGTTACGGCTGCAGGAGCGAGATGCGGCGAGCGTTCTATGAAGGCAACTCGAGACGAGCAGCCAAGTTAATCGCGTCTACTACAGTCGTAACGATGGCGGTCGCACACGTAGCCAGCATCAGGTTCACGGGAAAGCCAAAGTTTTCGATCACTGCGCCATCCGAGCAGGTCAACAACCCCTCGTCATTGCAAAGATGGGTAGACGGGTCAATTCTCAACATCATTGGTCGCCGATCCTGACATATCCCAATCACAGGGATACCAGAACTCCAGGCAAGTCCGCACTCAAAAGCAGTTCCGGAATCCGGTTCGATTGAGCTTCTGAAGGGCTTCAGGTTTGCAATCACCACATGGGCTTCGCGTATTTTCGCTACATTTTCCCTGAAAATAACATTCGGATCGCTGATCTCATCATCGCCGGGAAAAAGAGGGTATATATTTTTCGCCTCACACACCTCCCTTAAAAACTCTTTCTTCCTTCGATAGCCCGCAAAGAATAAGTCGGGACCGGCAAAATAGACTAGCTTGCGCATAAGGCCTCCGAAACAGCAATCCAAACTAACTGACCGTCTTTGTTCTTACCCAACTCAATAAAACCCGGCGCTGCATTTTCTGCTAACACAGAAAACTGTTCGTCCGTTAAACCCAAATCAGCCGCTTTGTACCATTTTAATCCGCGCTTTTCTAAATACGGCTTACCTTGCATCGCTTTGAGAACCAAAGCAAGCGCCTCCGGCTGATCTTTAATATTGCCTTGACACTCTTCTGCGAACGCACTTAGTTTTTCTTTATCTTTTTTTCGTAGTTTTTTCAACTGCTTTTCTTTGCGCTCGCGATCCATCTCATCTTCCTTTTCAACGATCATTACCGCTTTTTCTTCAGCCTGCTTTTCGATGACTTTCGAAAGCTCATGCATCACATCCTCATCGAGGACATCATCGCTTCCAGGTTGATCAGAAGCCTCGTTGGCCCCAGAGAGGCCACCTTCCTCGTCAGTCATCTCAAGATCGTTCTCAAAGCTTTCGTTCTGAATGGCACCTCTTTCACCTGAGATGAAATTGTCGAGAGCTGCACTAACAGCGGCAGATGTTTGTTCAGCGGGTTCTTCAGAAAGGGATGATGCCCCGTCTGGTGCTACCTTTTCCTGGGCATTGTTTGGCTTCACTTCAGCCGCAGGAGAGGAAGCCTCCGCAGGCGCTTGATCTTGTGCGCCGCCGTCATTGACTTGAGCTACAGCCGAGTTGTCTTGCCCGATGCCCTCAGCGGGAAGATGCGCATCTTCAGTGTGGACCTCAAAAAGCGCAGGGTGGTCGAACAGGCTGGAGAGCCCGGGGAGGATGTGTTTTGGCATGATCACAACAGCACCACGCCACGTTGCCACATGCTTCCCGTTCGAAGCATTAAAGAACGAAACCGAATAGGTTCTGAGCGGAGGCGCAGGATTTGATGAGGAACGCATGTTCGGGTTAGGGTCGAACAAAACTTCCTGGTCAGCAAGCACTTCGAGGAGAGCCCTCTTCAGGTCTTCAGTTGGATTGACGGCCAGCTTTTGGCCGAGAAACCGGAGAAGTTCACGCTCTTTGAAAACAACGATCTCACCTCTCTTCTGGCCTATAGTTTGCGCCTTGTTACTCCCATTGACGCGACCAGGTTCGGAAGTAAGCTCCTGAAAAGCCGCCCAAAGGCGAGTCATGAATTCCACCGTTTGCTGTCCGGTTTGAACCGATGGAGCTATGCCAGATTCGATTTGGCCTGCGGACCGATCTGCCGCAATCAGTAGCTCCATCAAGGCGTGCGTACGGTCGTCATATGCACGCTGCCCCTTATCGAGCGGGAAAGACTGGGGCCGATGGTAGTACCCGACAGCTCCAAGAATTGCCTCCTGGTCGCTTCGTGGGATCTGCCAAAACTCGTCGAGTTTTGTCACCATAAGCGCTGAGACGCTATCGTGCTCGTGAGTTTCTTTAAGGACTTCACCCGTCTTGGGATCGCGCAGGAAGGTTTTTAGCTTCCCAATATCATGAGCGAGCGCGATGATACCTACTAGGGGGTCCGCGGGATCAAAGGTGTAGCTGGTGTCCCGGAGGGCTGTCACCAAATCACCCTTCGGCGTCTTCAATCCCTCATAGGTCCAAGTAGGCGCGATAACGATCGCTCTTTCGCAGACCAACAGCGAATGTTCCCACAGAGTTTTTCCTCCATGACCTCCGCGAACGTGAGACGCAGGCATCTTCGGGTCAGATAGCAGGATGCGAAGAATCTGCTTTGCGAGACGGTAATGTTCGGGGTGCGCTCTCTTGAGATATGAAAGCCACCGATCAACTGAATCCCTCCCCGTTTTTTGTGGAACGTTCTGCGCCATGGGGATGTGATATGGAGGAATGGGAGGTGCCCCAAGGGAGCAGCTCAAACCACGAACCCTTTTCCCCTTTAAATACTTGCTCAAAAGATATTCGTTAATGATGTAGGCAGAAACGACTATGCCAATGGCGATGAAGATGGCAAGACTGATGGAAGACCCTGCCTCTAGCACGTAGCTAGACAGTTCTTCTGTTCCATTCCATGAGCCATCAAATAGCCCATAGAGCGTTAGGCAAAACCACCAGAATGAAGTCACCAAGGCAACGGACTGGACAAGTTTGTAGCGCATTCCACACAACCCGAAAAATGAAAAAGGGGGCCTAGCCGATAAACCGGCGCCCCCTTGTCTCAAAACCAACCTTTCTCAAAGCGTATCGAAAAGCGCTTGCGCCTCTGCGTCACTCACTTCGGCCACCGGAGACTGCTTCGAACCGCCCCCGGCCAACAAGGCTGCCTTCTGTTGCTCAATCCGGCGAGCTCGCGCTTCCGCGCGTTGGCGCTGGGAGTCCTGAAGCTCTTGGCGCATCTTGACCATCCACTCCGGAGTGACCTTGATTTCATTCTTGGTCGTTACCCCAGGCGCGGTTGTACATTCAATGAAATGGATTTTCCGTACGGGCTCAATGCCCGTTTCAGGATCAATCGGCTCTCCCGTCCTTTTCACGTCGGCCAGTAGCCGGCCAACGATCTCACATGCGGCGCCGCGCATCACGCGCTCATACACAGCCGATGCCAAACGCCCGTAGTAGCGAACCGGGATCAGTTGAGACTCATCCTCTTTTTGTCTGAGCAGAATCTCGCATCGCGCTCGAATTCCCTTTTCAGGGTTCGGGGCCCGGAAGCGTGTCGCAGCGATGATGCCGGCCAGACGGACCATATTGCTCGAGTCAGAAAGCTTGTCGTCCCTGCCGCTAAAGAGCTTGACGCCGTGGTCCTCGAAGTTCGTCGTCGGGGCACCTGCCACTGGAATCTTGTCAAACGCCGAATCGATCGGCATGTCGAGAACGGTTGCCACATCGAAGCCGACTGCGGTCGCAACAACAGTCCGAATCGGCTCCTTCGTCACAGGGTCTTCGCCGATGATCTTACCGGTCAGGTTGCAGATCGCTCGAAGCGGCTTCAGATCGTGAAACTGAGGCGGGATCTCGTCGTTCTTTCGCAGAACAAGGTCGAGGTTATGGTTATCCAGGTTGGTCTGCTGGATCTGGAAGTGACGACCATCTCCTGCCTTGCGTCGCAGATACCCAGCGAACCACCCCACATTCAAGAAGCCGTCAGGGTACTGGTACAGGGCTGCGATACGTCTGCGCTCTTGTGAAAGCATGATGATTCCCTATTTCGTGGCATCGGAAGTGTTACATCTAGGATAGATGATAACTCGACGCCACCAGATTGCAAGCAATCCAGGGCATACTCGCAGGAACCAGTTGCAAACTGTGCGTATCTGTGATAATCGGATCGGCGCCGACGTCGTAACCAAACGCTACAAGCTGAAGAAAAATCCTTCCTTTCAGACGAAGGAAGGAAGCACAGAGCGCCTTTTTTGCGCATACAATGACCATGCAGAACGCAAGGTGTGATGGAAAACAAGGAACCAATGCAAGACCGTACAGGCCGTTTCCGGACGGGAGCCTGTTTTTTTGCATCGGTACTACATGCATCCCAATCCACCAAGAGAGAATTCGACCCAAAGACTTAACATCGGAAATAACATGACCAAGGATATCCCCAAGGGGAAGCCGCTGATTGACGCCATTCATAAACGTAAATGGGAGTTGGGCGTAACAACACAAGACGCCGCAGCTGCAATCAATCTTTCTCCGCCTTATTTCCAAGCAATGCTTTCAGGAACAAGGCCGATTCAGAGCATGTCTGATGAAGCCAAGCGCCTTCTTGCGGAATGGCTTGGAGTAAGTACGGTCGATGTTTATATCCTGGCCGAGATTTTGGAACCCAACGACTTCCTGATTGAGCAGGATCTTGGGGATCGGATGCGTCTTACTATTCAAAAGATAAGTGAAGACCCAACCGTAAGTCAGTTTGCTCCAAGCAAGGACGAGTGGGACATCCTTTCGGACAGAACAAAATTCTTTATCTGCATGATCTACGAAAGAATGTACGAAACTGAGATACTTAGAAAGATACAGCGAAAAGAGTGGGTTATTGAAGAGCCCAAGACAAAGAGATCTCGGACGAAGAAGAAAGACGCCGACGCAGAACAGAGCTCTTCCGGCGAATGAACCGCATATAGTTTTTATCGCGGTGCAACGAGATACCCGCAGAGCAACAAAAAACCCCGTCACAAGCAATACAGGCTTGTGACGGGGTTAGGTTTCTAGAACCAAGCTTCCTCTGCTGCACTCTGAAGCATTGCATCAGCGATTTCAATCTCAGCCTCTGTCGTTCGCTTCGTAGAAGCTTTTGCCGCAGGAGCCTTCTTCTGCAAAGTGATCTTGAATCGCTCAGAGTCATCCTTGCGGAACTGCTCAGCAAGCATAACGAGATCGATGCCGTGGTGCTCCTTCACGCTCTCGAAAAGCGCGCCGTAATCCACCGCTCCCTTGCTTGAGTACTTGGTGGCGACGATGCCGCAACCTTCGTACGACGACTCTCCATTAGCTGCAAGAAGGTTCTCGATGTCTTTTGCACGCGCATCGAGGGTTTCTTTTGCCATGTCGTACTCAAGCTTCGCTTGACGCCATGCACTTGCTGCATCGATCCAAGCATCGGTCGCAGGGATGTCATCGTTGATGACAGCCTCCCTGAAAGTCTTTGCTTCAGCGTACAAACGCTGCTGCTCCAGCGGATCAGACTGCACGGGGATCTTGATCCCCTTCCCCGCCCAATAGACCCAGAAGTCCATCGAGAGGATCTCGCCATTCGATGCAAACATCTGCCACTGCATCTGGGCGAGATAGTAAGCAGGGATTTCACCGGCTTGCGCGGAAACCCATAGCTTCGGCGCATCCCCGTAGCGGGAGTATGGGCACTTGATCTCAACGGCTTTTGTGCCCGTCAAGGTCAAACCATCGAGACTGGCAGCAACCCACGGAATGCCATCATGTTCGATGCAGCACGGCTGGGCATAATCGCCATGATCCTGAATCCAGGCAGCCAAAGCCTCATCTTCCGTCTCTACGCCATGCGCCATAGCAGGGTTCATCTTGTCTGGCTCCCTGCGGCCGGTCATCTCTTCCCACAACTGATACCTCGACTTGAAGGGCGAGATGCCGGCGATCACGGCGATGTTGCTTGCAGTGATTCGCGGGCCGTCAATGTCCTTTCCTGCCCTCCAGTCGTGCCACTCCTGGCTACGCTGGTCGAGTTTAACGATCTTCATAACGATTTCCTCCTATTAAGGTCAGTGATGCGGGGAGGAAATGCGGGTACTAAAGGAAGAAAACGTGCGGGAGGCGTCAACGCGCTGCAGGCTGGCAGGAGGCATCGCACGGAATGAGGTATTTTCCCTTATCGTCTTTGGCAAGGATGTACCACCGTTTTGTCTGGAGCTCGGGCATCCCCTCCCAGACAGGCCGAGAGAAGTTATGTCCCACATTGGCGAGGCTGATCTCACCTTCCTTTTTCGAATAGGTGATGAACACCTCAGGAACTTCCTTCTTCGCCTCAAGCGCCGACGCGACTTTTGTCCCAGCAAACGCACCGACTCCAACCTTGACGACCGCATCAACCGGCACCTTGAACCAGGGAACAAACAGTCCGAGATCAGGGTTACTTACGTCGAATTTCACCTCTTGCAGATAGACCAGGTCGCGGCCTTGTGTGTCTTTGGTCATCGAAGCGCACCCCATAGCAAGCGCAGCCAAGGCTAAAGCCAGAGCCGCTGTGACCTTAATTTTCATTTTCTGCTGCATCTCAAAATCTCCAGACGAAAAAAAACGCACACACTCAAAGAATGAGCATGTGCGTTTTGGTTATTACATCGGAAGTGAATCAGCAGCAACTTGCTGCTTTGCACCACCTTGGCGTTCAGCCTTCTCTTCACCAGTCTGAAGACTGATGAACTTCTCGCCCTGGGGACGCTCTTTGCCGGCGCCAACTTCGCGAACGAAGCCGGAAAGCCAGACTTTGCGGCCGCCGCCGACCTCAAGGTCGCCGTTGTAATACGGCACGTCGGAGTCAGGCACTGCCTTGTTGCGCGCCTTCTCGAGACGCTCCTTCGCTTTCGATCGTTCCTCTTCAGTCATCTTGAAAAGGGTTCCACGAAGCCCGCCTGCGACCGAAATAATGTAGCGGCCGTCATGGACGGCACATTCGATTGGGAGCCGACCAAAAGCACCCGGCGCGTAAGATCCGTCCTGCTGCCTCACGTCCTGAGCCGACAAATGTCCAGCCAGAACAACAGCGGCTTTGACGCCCTTACCGACAGGGATCTCGCGGGCCTTGGATTTCTCCTCAGCATTGAGGGTGAACATGGCGCCCTGAAGGGCCGAAGTGATGGTGATGATGCTCATAATATTCTCCTAGTAGGTAGTTGGACTGCACGAGTGAGATGCAGTCCGTCGATTGGTAAAAATTGAATTTCACATGCAACGCTGCATGAACCTACTTTAATCCTATCAGAATGTACAACCGAGCTAGGCACCCTCAAGGCTTTGCTCTTTCGCGATCTCCTCCATCAGCTGCTGCTTACGAGTCAGCAGCCACTCCTGAACGCCTTTCTCCAGGCGCACGGCAGCCGCGCCCCCTCTGTACCTCTTGATGAGCTCGAAAGTCGATACCCACCATGCCTGAACATCCACTTGCCCCTCGTTCTTGAGACGAAGCGCCTTCTTTGCCCACGACTTGCACTCGCAGACGTGCCTGAAGTCTTCCGAATAGGTGTCGCCCTTGTTTTCCATTTTTCGCTCCTGTTGAGACTGCACAGGAGAGATGTCAAAGGCCAGTAATGAAAAGCCCGCCGCTCACAATGTGGTTTGTGAGGGCGGGCGAGTGGGTGCTAGAACCAGGCTTCGGACACAGCATCTTCTGGCAGCATATAGTCCTCTGCCGTGTACTGAATCACTGATGACTCATCCAGGTTCCGCAAGGTGGAAAAGGAGATCTCCGCCTCGGTGCCAGCATAGTTCGAGCGGATGTTCTCGCTGAAGTACTTCCCCCTACTGGAGGACTTCTTCCAAGCGGCCCATACGTTTTGAGATACACCATCGTAGACGTAGCCGCTGCCGCTTGAGAACACAACACCCAGCCTTTGCTTGAGGACGTCGTATCCGGCAGTGGCTACCGAGCTCGAGGCCATCTTGTAGCCCTTGCTGAACTTCACCTTCATGCCACCCTCCGTCGCAACGAAGCCAGCAGCACGTCATTGATATCTCCGTCCTTGGGGCAATCGACCCATGCACGAATTCCCTCAGACTGAAGTTCACTTGATAGGTCTGCTGCTGCAGTCTGACCTGGTCCATCAGGGTCGAACTTGATGATTACAGTCCGATCTGCAAGGAGCGGATTCCATGCATGGTTCCACTGCCGGCAACCTGGAACAGCAATCACCTCGTCCTCGTACCCCATTGCCACAAGTGACAACAGGTCTATCAGACCTTCCACCAGCGCAACCGTACCCCTGCCTTCGTTCCATCGCCACGGCATGAGTACGCTCCCATGTCGCAGCGCCTTTGGCCCGTATGACTCACCAGGGAGGCGACGGAATTCAACCGCATCATTACCGGGAAACCCGAACATGATCGGTCGATAGACGATAGCAGGGAGCTTCTTTTCCGGACTAAGCAACCCGCTTGCCAACAACAGTTTATTCCCGACAGTGCGGGCCACCTGGCTTGCTGCGATTCCCACATCGGACGAGAGCATCCGGAGATACCCTTTATCGTGAGCCTCCCTCAACAGTGGCATTGGCAGCCCTCGCTCCTGAGTGAGGTAGGTGACTACGTTGTAGTCCCAGTATCCAGCCTGAGCATCCAGTAGCTTCTGCATTGCCTCAGCAACCAAGCCAGCGTCCGGAGACGAAGGAATGGCCGCTCTCCTACTATGGCGAAACGGGACAACAACCCGTGCGTCTCCGGCAAGCTTAGCTGCTGCTTCCTTGTGAGAGCAGCGGTAGTACAAAGCCGCTGCCTCAATCACATCTCCATGTGACCCACACGCGAAGCACCGAAAAAACTCTCCTTTCCCAGAAAGAGTCGTCTTTCTGGAATCGTGCTCACTTGGACCGCAGTGAGGGCAGCTGGACCAGCGAGGCCCAGTTCTTGTCTCCACCGGCTCCCCCAGTATTGATGCCAAGAACGACGACAGCGGAACTTGCTTCCTGACTTCTTCGTACATGTTTCATCTCCTTATTCAGGCGTTGATCTGCACGAAGGTAATGCGACCTCAACGATAAGAACTCGACAGGTGTGTTGGCGACCACGGCCGCTAGAGGTGAGAAACAGTTCACAGATAGCAAAAACAAGCAATGGTAAAATTCAGTAAAAATGACACCAAAATACTGATGCATCCAGCCCAGGCGCGTCGGCGCACCGACCCATTCATGAGTGCCCTTCGCAAACTGCGGTACATGCAGTCCGAGGCGGAGGTTGAGGTATTGGTTTCTGCTGCGCTGACAGTCGCCGGAATGCGTTCATGGTTCTTGATGATTGGGTCCAAGGAAACAGATGGCCTGTTCGGTGGAACCAGCGTCCTAGCCATGAGTTCAGACGCGACCGGATGGATGCCCCGGTACGCGAAGAACAACTGGGCGCTCATTGATCCGTTCGTTCTGCATACTCAGCACTCAAACACCCCAATCTTTGTGCCGTACGACGTTGATGGTGTGTCAACTGGCCAGAAAGAATTCTTGAAGGAGTTCTACGGTTCCCTGTTCCCCTACGGAGTGGTCGTCCCGATTCATCTTGCTCAGGACCGTCTGGCCCTCTTGTACGCTGGGAACAACCAAGAGCTATCACGCAAGACTCTCGAAGAGGCGGTACCGATCGTTGCAGCAATCGGGCAGGAGGCTGCGATCTGGCTGGAGGCGCAAAGGGAAGCTGAAGAACGAAATCGAGTTCTTCCCCTAACGGAAACTGAGCTTGAGCTTCTCAGCCTCGCACGGAGGGGGTTCTCTACGAAAGACATCGCGGCCATGCAGAAAATGACTACAACCACCGTGAACAACATCTTCCGCAGAGCCAACGAAAAACTTGGTACGCGCTCTAGGCAAGACGCAGCGGTCACAGCAGAGCGGCTTGGCCTCTACCGCGCCGCAATGATCTCAAAACGCATCGTCTCTATGACGAAAGTCATATAAGCTACTGTTCTAGCAGTACTTTATATAACACTTTCCTACCAAAGCACTGCGCGCAAGTCAAGAAAGGAGGCGTTGCGCTGCGCTGCAAAAATGCCCTTGTGTTTGCTGGACGAAATCCTCTGCGCATGTAAAATTCCTTTTACTAGGTACGAATTGTGCACACAGAATTTCATAGTAAAACCACAAGAGGACGACCATGCATCAAGAAGCATCGCTCACTGACGCTATCGGCAAAGCCCTCCTTGGCTTTGAGCCAGGGCAGACCGAAATGGACTTCGGCACGCTCTGCACCAGGAGCGTTACTGCGCTCGAGTCTGTTTCTGAACCTGTTGAAGCTGTCGATCTACTGATCACAGTGATCTCCTGCCTCTCGAATCGCAGCCTTGACGCAGATGAGCACAGCAAGTTCCGCGAGATGGCCGAATCCCTGGGGCGTGTCTGGACCAAAAAGGCCAACTGCTCACACTAAACAGAGATGCCGAAATTTCTCACAGCAGTAGATGCGATCAAGGCCTATCGCGCGGGAAGCCTTACTGCAGACAATTTTCTCTGCTACCTCTATCAGGATTCCCGCGCTCGTTACATCGTCAAAGTAGTCGTACGTAAAACCGGAGTGCGACCATCGCTCTCCGAAGAACTGTTCCAAGAGTCAGTTCTGGTCATCTACAAGCTCCTTGACAAGATCGACGAGCCTGAAGGCTTCTACAGCTTCTGGTACACCATCGCATGGCGTTCATCCCAGACGATACGGCGCCTTTACCCCAGCCGCGAGATCCTTGACTCCCAACGAAGCGAGAACCAAGAACCAGGGGAAGAGGATAGAATCAGCGCCGAAGAGGCTGATACAAGCCTTTTGCCGCTTGACGAAGGCAGCGCAACAGCTTTCGCGCGCTCCAAGTTTTCTGAAAAACTTGCGGAAGACCTCTTGCACAGGGAAATCGTCGCAATGACCACCAAGACCAAGAAGCCTCGACAAGTCGTCGGCTTTGTCTCTAATAGCGTCCAACAAGGCGTCATCAAAGTCGAAACGAGCGAGAAAAAACCAAGAACCGACCTCTCCCCTGAGCAGGCGGAACTAGCGGCTATCCGCGGCGAACTTGGTATCAAGATTGACGACTACGCTCTCGCCCTGAACATCCCGCGTGATCGCTTGACGAGCTACTTGTATGGCAGAGCCAATGTTCCTGCTGAGGTGCTCATCTCTGCTCGGGAACTGCGATATGCCAGCAGCGCAAACTCCGATTACCCTCAGAAGATCAAGACCCTGTTTTCAGACTGGCGTCATCGCTTGTCGATCACTCCGAACGATGATGTGAAGCTTGCAGCAGCACTTGGGATCACCGTTGAGCGCCTGAAGGCGATCGAGTCCGGCAAAGAGCCAATAACATCCCTTCAGACGGATGAGTTCAATAAGCTGGTTGAGCGTTTTGAAGTCTTTCTTGCCTGATGATTGCTCATCTCTTGGGCCTGACACCACTTCCGCAGCGCCCCTCCGCAGCTCCAGTTCGAAGAATCCTCGTTGAAGATGCCGTCCGCACCCCGCCCAGTCCAGCTCGGGCAAGTTTCAGAGACACTGTTCTTCGCGTTTTAACAGAACAGCCGCTTACGGTGCCGGAGCTCGCTGACGAGTTGAAAGTCAGCGTCAAAGTGGCCGCAGCAGAGGTCAGAAAACTGAGCCACTCCGGGTTGGTTGCAGAGGAAGGCGTTTTTTTCACAGGCAAGCGCTCTCTTCCCCTCTTCAAGGCAACGAAGACCGCTCACCTGCCCAAGAAGTGAGTTAGCGCCCTATCTCCTTCGCGCTCTCGATGTCATCGGCCCCTGCTGTATCTGCATGTCGAGCTGCGTCAGGTCGATGCGCATAGATCTCCGTTGTTGTCACAGAACTATGGCCAAGCTGGTCTCGCACTGAAATCAAGTTAGCTCCCTGGCGAATCCACCGGCTCGCGGCGGCGTGACGATACAGGTGAGGGTGCAGATTCGCCGACAGTCCCCTCGGGCTATTTTCATCGAATACAGCATCAAGGCCCGCCGCAACGATCCGCTTATGCATAGCCCGTCGCGTGATGGGTTTTTTAGGGTCCCATTTCGAACCTACAAGCGGCCAGTCTTCACCCCTGGGCTCGGGACTCAACCCGACGTCCAAGCGGTACGCGGCAAGCAACCTCAAACAGACCTTGCTCACTGCAACGTCGCGCCGCTTAAGCCCTTTCCCGACCACCGCCAAGAACCAGGCACCGTCTGACACAAAGAGATCGCTCATCCTGGCTGAGCACAGTTCGCTTACACGCAACCCGAGAAAATACAAGGCCCCAACAGACCATCGATCGGAAATACTGGCTCCTGCTTCATCATCGAGCCACTGCCTGACCGCGCTTTCGACAGACGACTCCAACTGCTTCCGCGTTCGCTGGCTACGGTTTTTTTTGCGCGCGTTCTTCTGCCAAGCACGGTAGAACTTAACCGGGTTCATGCTGACTCGCCTGCTTTCATGCAGGAACGAGTAAAGGTTCGCGATCACGCTCAGCGCCCTCTCCACCGAGGTAGAGGAAAGCCCTGCGCTGGCAAAGGGACGCCAATCTGGCGAGCCAATCGGCCGTCGAGGACCGATCAGATCGGCAGGAGGGTTCCGGAGCCACTCTTCGAAATCCTGGAGATCTTCATAGACAAGTCCATCAAGCGAAATTGACCGCGTCTTCATCCATGCCAGAAAGCGCAGTGTTTCTGCCTTGTACGCAGCCATGGTGTTTTCAGAGGCGGCGCCTACGGCGTCGAGCCAGAGGCGAATTAGCTCTTCGTCGCTGTTGGCGCGTACCAAGGCTCGAGGCAGACGATCGGGAGCGGCCTCCTCCAGCCTTGTAACCTGCCCCTTCTGAACCAGATCCACATCACCGATCATCAAGCACCTTCCTCCCGGCCGGTTTCGACCATGCAGGACCACAAATCCTCTTCCGATTCGAACCAGACCAGATCGTCACCATCCCATCGTCGCACAGCCACCATGCACCCGCCGGCGAAGAGTTTTTTTACTTCCGCAACGACCCACTCCTCACCCTCCTCGATCTCCCCTCTCGACTCCGTGGCAATCAGGATCGCTCCTGGACAAAGGAATGAGTAGAGCGGCTCGCCAGAAACTGTTTCCTCAGCCGGTTCATCCTCGAAGATCCCAGTGGCACCTGGGCCCACCTCGAGATCGGGCTTGGTCTTCTGCTGTGCAAGCCGACTGATCTTCATGAACCGCGCTTCGGCCCGCGTAAGAACAGGCAACCCATTAACCGCATCGACCCATCGCTGCTCAACTTCATCTCCCGTGAAGACGCGGCTCAGATGACGGACCGTAACCCCCCATCGATACGCAAGGTTCGAGAGCGACCAGCCTTTCGCGGAAGCTGCTTCGCGCAGTTCGTTCCTGGCCAACCGTTGCGTGCGCTCTCTGATCATCGGCGATCAACCCGCGGGTCACTGAATTCTGAACTTACGGCCATCTGTGTCACTGAATCTTGAAATCTAGGCCTCTATTTTAGACATCGGCGTCTATTAATACAAACTTAAACATTTGATTTTAATTGATTCATGGGCAATCAAAGGCCACCGCCTTAAGTGTTTTAGAACCGCCATCTTCCATGCCCCCCCCTTCCAAAGTTCCCATAATGGGGGGTTATGGGAACCAACTGACCATAACTAATAAGTTTTGGACGTTTGACGTCCGAAAAACGTTTGGAAAAATCCGATACAATCAGAGTCCTTAGCACTACAATCAGATCGAGAATCCAGTGAGCGCACTGACGCAAAATGCAGCAACCGACGAACCCAAGGGGCGACAAGGGCTGCCGGCCCTTTCCCACACACTTATCCACACAAATCTGAGGACAACGGGACGTGCGCAGCGCTTTTTCCGCTTGGCTCAGGCTAGTGCGAGCCTTCCTGCATCACGGCGCCCTGCTTTTGGCTGGCCGTGCGGTCTCGAGGCGTCCACCGACCGCTCACCGAGGCCTGTTCATCCACCTGTTCACGCTCAACGTGCTGACGCTCGCACTTGGCTCAGCCCTTCGATCCTGGCCCCTGACGGTGATGCAGCTGGTGGCCACAGTCCTGCTCGCAGCTTTGTTCCTGGTGGCGTGCGTTCGCCTATGCGAGTACCTGTGTCGCTACCTGGCAGGCAGCTCCGCGTTGAGCGATGGCGCTTCATGGCTGCTCCTGCTCACGCTCCTCCCTGCCACGACGATCGAAACGATCTCGTCAGCGCTCGGCGCATCAGTCTCTCCGCTGCTGACGGCATTGGCCCTCACCCGGCTGCCGCAGCAAATACGTGAACTCCAAAAACTCAAGGACAAGGACCCAAGCCATGACCTCTGAACAGACAGCAAACACCTATAGCGGCCTCACCGTGACATGGCACTTCGTGGCAGCCACCGTATTCGTCTTCTTGAGCACGATGCTGGCGGCGATGGCCGTGCGCGGTTACGCCCCGCTCCTGAGCGGTAGCCTCTCTGCTGCGTTCCTCGGGACCACCGTCCTAAGCGCCTTTGCGGGCTACGGCCTGCAACAGAGGAAGCGCTGGGCGGTAGGCCTGAGCCACATCCTTACAGGAGTGATCGCCATCGGCGCTTTGGCCCTGATCCTGATGCCGCACTACGCGCCCGAGATCGCCCCGCGTACCAACCTGCCCTTCTGTGCGGTAGTACTCCTCACCTCGATGGCCTGCCTTGTCTCAGGGCACCTCGCCATTCGCTCGAAAGGGGCCACTCGATGAGAGCCACCGCAGTTTCCTTCGAGGACGTTCGGAACGCCTTCTTCGAAGTTCTCGCCGAAGGAGGAAATCCAACATTCGAGGCGATCTACACCAAAATCGGCCGCAGAGGCGGCGCAGATGTGGTCAGGAAGCTCATTGCCGAGGTCAAGACAGAAGCGGCAAACCTGCACGAAAAGCTCACGCTCTCACGCATGCCAGGAGTGCCTGACCCCTTGGTCGATCTGCTCAATGAGTTCGCGCGTACATCATGGGATCTGGCCCTGGACGGAGCCACCAAGAATCTCGAGGCAGCTCGGGCTGACCTGGAGCGTAAGGAAGACGCGCTCGAGGAAGAAAACAAGGCCCTACGGGCGACCGCAGATGACTTCGTACAGAAGGCTCTACTGCTGCAGAAGGAGCTTGCCGGCCTCGAGCGTATGTGTGCTGAGCGCACAGAGCGCATCCAGGCGCTCACAGAAGAGGTCCAGCACCTCACGGAGCGCAACGAGAACCTGCACGCCGAGATCGCCCATTACCAGAGACGGATTGGCGAACTTGAGGGCAGCGTCCAGGCTGAACGCGAGCGTGGTGATCGCTTGCTCGCATCAGCGACGGAACGTCACGAGGTCGCGCTCGCCTCCCTGACTGAGCGTCACCAAGCCTTGGTTGCCGAGCTAAGGGCGGAAGCCGAGCGGCAGATGAAGCTTGCCGATGACCGAGCAGACGGCGACCGAAAGCATCTTTTGAAGCAAACAGACGACCTTCGACAGGAGTTCGTCAGGAAAGAAAGCTCGCTTAAACAAGCGCTTGAAGGCGCTCAAATAAATGAGAAAAAAGCACGGGAAGAACTGCGAGATTGCCGCAAGGAGAGCGCCGGACTGAGAGAACAGCTTGCGGAAGCCAATGGAAAAATTACAGCGCTATCAAGCATTGAGGCCTTGATCGGGTCGCTTAGGACAGCAAATAACACACCGGAACGTAAGGAGCAGGACTGATGAGGTACGACGAAATTGAGCGTTCGCTAGGGGTAGGCTCTGAGGACAGTGATCGCGTTATCGATGCCGAGCTCGTATCACCCGGGCGACTGAGGCTGATCACGATTGCATCGTTGGTCATCTCCATGGTAGCTGTGGCTACCGCTGCATGGTTTGCAGCCGTCGCCACGACTCGGCCAGCAGAGCAGAGTGCTGTCCATCAGTCCTCGCAACCCCTTGTTGATGTGGTTCGTCAGGATGCATTTGATGCGCTACACGCCTCAATTGATGACCGGGAAGAAACATACAAGGCCCTGTTCGAAGCCAACCAGGATCGCGTCTCAAGCCTCGAGGCACGCACGAAGCAACTTGAAACCGCGCTTGCCGCTCTGCTGCCGCTGATCGGGAACGCAATGAGTGCGATTGAGGAGTCTCCACGCTCCGAAGCCGCGACGAAAACAACACCTCAGAAACCTGTTGAAAAAAAACCGCAAGTAGCGATGCCTGCCAGACAAGCAGCTCCTCAACCGTCCGTAGCCACAATCGCTCCTCCTCCCCCGCGCCCGGCTCAAACGGTCGTGCCGCCCATCGCCCCTACACCAACGCAGACCTCAACAATCGACGAGACCTCGCTGCCGATGCGCGTCATCAGCAAACAGGCTGCTGGCATTCAATTCAAGGGAGAAAGCGAGATTATGGACTCGAGTGGCAAGTCCGTACGAGCTGGGCAGACTGCAGCAGGTCTCGACGGAAAGGTCCTACGAATCAGCCCAGAAGAAGGCTTGGTCATCACCGACCAACGAATCTACGTACTCGAGTGAGGCGCCCCATGTTCAAACTTCCAGGCAAAGGGAAAGACCGTAAGCAAACTTCTCATGAGACAGCCCAAGGTCTTGGCATCACTTCTCTGATCGCGAAGGGTGTGACCGTCAAGGGAGCTATGGACCTCCAGGCGGGAATCAAGATTCACGGCCGCGTGCTGGGCGACGTCACGATCGCGGACGGATCAGGCGTCGTTCTGTTGCACGCAGAATCAGAGGTCTTTGGTTCAATCCTCGCTGAGCGCGTATTTGTGGCCGGAACAGTTCAAGGTGACATTCGCGCTCGGGAAGTTCACCTGTACGGGACTGCCAACGTCACTGGGGAAGTGAGCTACGGCACGATTGTGATACACGATGGTGCGATCCTGAATGGCTATGCACATCACAAAAATGCTGACCGGTCCCTACTTCGCGAAAAGGTGCAAACCAAAGTCGTTATCGACGCAAAATAGATTCAATTTCCTTCAAAGAAGATTGCTTTGTAAAAGGATTCCGTCGACATAAGCTAACTGATAGAATCGGTAACGCGCCTTCTTAGGCCAAAAGAATACAGAAAATCAGACCGATTAGAATTTCTGCGAGAAACCATCTAGCGAAGAAAATCAGACATTGAAAACACAAAGCCCTGGGATCGAGGTACGAACTCGAGCCCAGGGCTTATGTGTACAACTTGCGATTACGTGTGATACGTGATCTGTACTTGCTAAGAAAAATCGGTTGGCGCCGATAAATCCAATCCCACAACGATGGAGCTATCTTAGCAAGTGCAAATTACGCGTCAAGGGCTTCTGTCGACTTTTTGCCAGAAAAAGGGAAAAGTCGAACTCTTGGACCGTCTTTTGTGGCCTCCTCATACTCTGCTGCCCCGCTGTCTTCACAGCCACGGCGGCTTCCCAAGCTCCTCGTCGACGCTAAAGCGCGCGTCTTCGATTCGCTCAAATTTCTAGACCTGAGCACCCTTGCCCGGCGCACGCTGTCGGGGCTCCTCACTTTCCTGAATATCAGGAAGCTCGATCAGCCTTTGTGGCCTGAAAGAGAAGTCCTACGCAAGGAGTGCCATCTGGGCAGCGTTGAAACGCTAAGTCGCGGCATTCGAGAACTCTCCGATCGCGGCTACCTGGTCAGAGAGCAATGGCGACGACGCGACGCAGCTCGCCATGGACAGTTCGCTTATTCCAAAACATGGCTGACGAATCGTTGCCTGCTTGAACTTGACCTCATCTGCCCTGCCCCACAGATCGACCCCTCGCAAGACCAGCTTGATGCTATCGAGGCATGGGAGGCCATCCAAGCAGCAGTCCCCGTCACCGATCTGATTCTGGACGCAGAAGAAGGCGCAGGAGACGACGAAAAGCATTTAGACAGCCCACCCTATCCCGACGAACCATTCGAGGCGCTAGCCGCCCCAGAATCGCGTTTTGCCACGGAAGTGCGCGACGACAGCGACGCACATTCCCTCGAAAAATTTTATCCACAGGCGCCGTCGGTCAATTTGACCCTCGGTATACATGAGAGTGAACGTCCCACTAAACCTCAACTCATAAGAGAACAACCCAGAACCGCCAGTGCAAGATCAACCGGCAGGTCATCAGGGGACTTTTCTGAAAAACTTCAAAACCAGATAGACCCGTCAAGCCGTTTACCAGTCGAGCTGACCGCCTTGTTTGACTATGGCTTGAACAAGCCGACCATTGCTTATCTCATGCGACTTGCCAGAGAGGCCGACAAGACTGGAGCCCTTGGGTCGATCTGGAAGCTTGCGAAGTCTCGAATCGATGCGCTGAAACTGCAAGGCAGATCTGTCTTCAAATACCTTCGTGCCATGATCAACAAGCCAACTGACTTCGCACGGGTCGCGTCGAATAAGGCCCAAACTGAAGCGATCAAGCGGGCGCAGTCTGAAGCTGCGCGACACGTTGAGATCAAGTGCGACGAGCTCGAGGGGCAGCTTTTCAGGGGCGAAGGAGGGACGATGATTCAAGTCGAAGCAAACGGACTTCTGCGTGTTCATAGGCCGGGAGACGTGGTGCGATACGGCCGGATGAACGCAGAGTTTCTCGAAGCACTTGCAGCCGGGCACTTACGTCGGATCGTAGCGGCTTAATTGAGAGCCAATAAGCCTCATGCATGAATCTATGTGGCGGAGTTGATCGATAAAGGCCAGTTTTCGGAGACACAGTTAAATGACGAAGAACTACCGCAGTGAAGCACTCGGCGCTATCCACGAGACAATGGAAGCGCTCTCCGAGATTGGCGCAGTCGACAAGCGCACCATGCGCGAGTTTGACGAAGCGTGCCTCACGTCCGTTGAGGCTTTGTCGCCCGATGAGATTCGTGCGTTGCGCGAGCGTGAGCACCTGTCTCAGCCGGTTTTTGCCCGCTACCTGAATGTCAGTAAGAATTTGATTTCGGACTGGGAGCGTGGCGTCAAGAAGCCGGGTGGACCGGCGCTGCGGCTGCTCACAGTCGTCAAGAAAAATGGAATTCAAGCCATCGCCTGATAGTTCGAGTTGGATCAGCACGGGCGCAGATGCAAGCGACCTTCTTCCACTGCCTGCATAAAGCGCAGGTTAGCCGGCAGCGCAACGCGGCCGCGCTTGGGATCAAACCCCTCCACGTATCCAGTTTCACCGTTTGCGCGCAGCGTCCCAATTGATTGACCTTCGGCGTTGCGAACCTGGAAGCCGTCCCCGCGTGCAAGCAAGACCGCCAGCTTCTCCGACAGCCGCGCAGTGGCTGAGGCAGTGAGTACGCCATCGATTTCGTTCGCGTACTGCTGCTTGAGCAGGTAGGCGTAGTCGCGTTTCTGGCTGAGGACTTTGCGCAGATAGGCAAAGACCGATCTGCCTCTTAGCCCATGGATGTGCTGCCAGAAGAGCTTCACTGCTGCGCCAAGCGCACCTTGCTGACCTTGGCGCTTGGCGTGGGCCATCAGGGTGCAGATCAGCGTCTTGGAGACACCAAGCTTCATGAGTGGCGTCACGTCGTGGGGCAGACGGGTGTGGGGATCGATGTTTTCAGAAGAATCCTTCAGCGACGACGGGTCGGGTAGGGATTCGCGCGTGGGAAGTTGTCCTTTTAGCTGTAGATCAAGGGTAGGTTCACTCTCTTGTATACCGTGTGTCACTGTGAGACACGGCTCCTGTGGATAAGTGGCGTACGGGGTGACGGTCGTTGGCTCCCGGGGGGGCGTGTCTGCTTCCCAGCCTGTTTCGTCATCCTCCCAGTCGGCGCGACCGTCTTCCCACGCCTCGAGGATCTCTGCCTGGTGCTGTGCCTCGCAGGTTTCAAGCGAAGCATCGATCTCGAGCAGTCCGGCGGCACTGGAGAGTGAATCGACAGAGGAGGGGAGGGCGTCGAACTCAGCGGAGGAGGATGGGGGTACTCCAACTTCTGTGTGCTGTTCGTCCTCAATCGAGGAGGCCTGCGTTGATGCGGGCGAGGTCGAGAGTATCCGAGAGCCTGCCAGCCCGAGCATCAACAATGTCTTGTCGAGGACGTAGATGTGACTTCGACTGAACTGCCCATAGGATCGACGGCCCCAGTTGCGGACTTGCTCACGACGGATGTAGCCCTTGTCTTCGGCTTCCTGAAGGCCACGAAAAAGTTTGGAGCGACTACTGAGCAGGGTTTCAGCTTGAAGCGTGTCACGAAAGGCAAAAACAGGTTGCTCAGGATGGCCAAGCTTAAAAAAGGCCAGCACACCGTAAAGCACCTGGCGCGCGGTCTGCGACAGGTCCTGGCAGTACAGGCGGTTCATCACCGCGGCTCGTGCGTTGATCAGGGGGGCAGGGAGAAAGCGCGGACGTGGTCCGTCGCAGTCCCCTCGGCCCGCATTGAGGCGAATTGGAGTAGTCACGTGAAAAAGTCCGGGTTCGCCTTTTTCAAGGCAATAGAATCCCTTGACGTTTCCCGGCTGTTTGATACCATTCACCTCAGTTGGCGGTGAGGTCTGACCGGTTGGCCCCGGTTTGGTATCAGACACCAGAAAAGCATCACCCTTTTCAAGAAAGCCCGGCTCGGTTGGCCCCGAGACCGGGTTTTTCTTTTGTCAGCAGGATGTGTCTTTGTTTTGGTCGCTACATCGCGATCTCCAGTCTATAAACGTGCGAAACCCCGCTCGGGGGCGGGGTTGCGTGATGGTCAGCAGGACTTTAGAGGCCGGGTGATGCGGGCGTCCGCTGGGGGGCGCCGTAGTATCCGATTTACCATCTCTGCTAACCTAAAAATAAAAAATCGTTAATTATCATGCAGTTGCTAGTAGCAACTCAGTCACCAGTGGCTTTTGCGTGTCTTTTGATCAGATCTTCGATCTCGGCCATCAGCGCCTCCGTGACTGATCCATTAGCGAAGTCCAGTCGAAGCGAAGATCCGGCCCTCCGAACAGAGCAGAATGTTGTATTGCCTCTTCGAATCGTGATGATCTCTGGGTCTGCTTTCTTATTTTCTTTGATCTTCCCTGAAGCCTTGATCAGAGAGATCGCATGTTTCATCGTGATCTCTTCAGAGGCGACTTTTTCAAGGGCTTGTGCGATCGCCTCAGGGGGATGGCTTTCAACGAGCTTCGACAGCTCCGAAATCGCGTTGACGCCGAATTTCTCTGGGTTCCTCTCAATGACATTCAATGCCAAAGACGGTAGTGATGCGAACGCCATGAGGCGAGAAACAATACTTTTGTTGATCCCGGCCTCTTCAGCAATCTCCGTTTGATTCTTGCCTGTCGATGCCATCCGTCCCTTGAACCCAAGATATCTGTGGTAGTCAGGGAGTTCGTTCGATAGCAGGTTCGAGTAGAAGGCTGCCCGCTCGACGCCGTCATCATCGAGATCGACGACGTGAACGTCGATCTCTGTGCGCTCGAGCTCTCGGTATGCGGCCACACGGTTGTGGCCGGCGATGATCTCGAAACGGCCGTTATCGATTGCGCGGACAGTTACCGGCGTCGCAAGAGGATTGTTCGCCAGGTTCTCCACGAGTTGCTGGTACTGCTCGTCGGTGAGCTTCCTGCGTCGGCCGGGCACTTCTTCCAGGAGGTCCAGGCTGACCTTTGCGGTTACGGCAGGGAGTCCTTCCGCGGGCCTTCCGAACTCGCTATCGGCGGGCATAGTGCGAAGCACCAGGCCGACTGGATCGCGTTGCCGCGTTTTCATTTCCTATCCCCTTTGGTTTTCGAGAGCCTGTCGACAATCTTTTCGCGGATGTAAGCCGCGAACGCCCTGTACTCGCAAGCCGATGTTGATGTCGGTTTCGTGATAGAGAGCGGCATGCTGCGCTCTTGAGAGTTTGGCAGGTCTTCACTTACAGAGATCACGTAGGGCGAAACGCTGTCGCTGTAAGTCTCGAGCTCACGCCGCATGCGGCTGATCCGACCGACATTTGTAGAGTAGTGCGTCGGGAGAATGATGAGTTCAGGCTTCAAGCTCCATTCATCCTTAAACACATGAATCTCGGAAATCATCTTGCTGATGCCCTTGATCGAAAAAACATCCATCCGTATCGGCGCAATCAGCAGGTCAGCGGCGACCATTCCCGAGGATGTGGTAGTCGAAACGGTAGGTGGGCAGTCGAGAATGATTGCGTCATAGATGCTGGTGTCAAAACCGGGGATCGCACCCTTTGCAGCTTCATCGAGCATGTTGCGCAAGAACCGCTCACGGTTTCCTGTCGCGACAAGAAGAGTCCGTTCGATGCTGCTCAGGAATGTGTCGGCGGGGACGAGATGAGGCCCGTGTTCCCCAAAGGGCTTTTTGATGAGACTTTTCAGGTCATAGGGCATCTGCCTAACGCGGCCGCCTTGCTGCGAGCTCACGTATGCCTCAAGGACATTCGCGAGCGTTTCGCGGACCACTGCCTTCTCACTCAAGCCGAAACTTTCGGCTTCCTCCATCATGATGTCAGGTTCGTAACCCATGATTTGTGTTGCGGAGGCCTGAGAGTCAAGGTCGATCAGCAGCGTCCGAAAGCCCAGTAGTTGAAGCTCAACGGCCAGCTCAACAGAGGTGACTGTTTTGCCTGTCCCGCCTTTGCACACGGTCACAGCAATGACGAACGGCTTTCCATGAGTCTGAGGAACCTTGAGATAACCCTGCATCCGTCGCCAGAGCGCAATCTCGAAAATCTGCGAGGGCTCATAGATCCGGATGGGGGGTGCCCCAGGGTTCGTATCGGAAGCTCTCCGAATGTCGAAGTTCTCCGAGTAACCCCGGAGCGTGACATCTGTGACGCCAAGCATCGCTGCCGCCTGTCGAATCCGATAGGTCACGCTTCCGATGTCTGCAAAAGTGTCTCGAGGTTGGCTCATGGTGTGTTTGTTGTCGTTGAACTATGGTTGCATTTATAGCCAAAATCGAGACTTGATGCAAATACCTTCTAAGTGAATGTTAGCAGGGCGACCTTGATCAAGGTCAGAGTGGCAGTCCTGCAGTAGCGCTTGCCCTACTGGACGACTGTTGGGATCTGCGTTGCTCGAGCAGCTTCGCCCGTTTGTTCTTCACGAGCTCCTTGTCGCCGACGATCGCCTTTTTCCCTACGGAGTCACGCACGTCGTCGACGAGCTGCTTGCACATACCCCTGACGCGCAGCATGTAGTCGCCCGGCTTCATCCCTCCGGCCGCAATCAAGCCGAGCGCATCTTCCCAGAGCGCTGTCAGGCAAGGGTCCGTCAAACGCTCGGGGAGACCATGAACCACGGCACGGCCAAATGGGGTCGAGATGAGTTCTCGGTTCTTCACTGCGACGTAGCCCCGTTCCTTGAGCGTCTCGATGATCTTCGCCTGAGTCGCAGCGGTCCCGATCCCTGAGGTTTCCTTCAGAATCGCCTTGAGCTTGGGGTCCTCGACGTACTTGGCCACGGAGCTCATGTCGTCGAGTAATGTCTTCTCGGTGTAGCGCTTCGGAGGGGTCGTTTTCCCCTTCACTACCCGGAGGCCAGCCATCTGCAGCGTTGCGCCATCCGCGACCTGAGGCAGCGGCTTATACGTATGAGGGGCCAGTGCTCGCCAGCTCTGCGCCATGTTGAGCGACACCTCGCCCTTGGCGGAGAACTCGATCTCACCGTGAGAGAACGACACCACTGTCTCTTCGATTTGGTGCGAAGGAAGCAGGCTCATGAGGAACCGTTCAGCCAGGAGCAGCCAGGCCTTCTGTTCGTCGGCGGTGAGCGTTTTGAAGTCGGCCGATTTCACGGTCGGGGTTAACGCGTGATGTTCCGTGACTTTCGATGAGTCGTAAATCGACGCTCTCGGTACTGCAAGAGAAAGCAGGGGAGCGAAGGCAGTGAACGAAGTCTGCTTGACGATGTGTTGAGCGATTGTCAGCGCGTCGTTTGCCTGCCCTGCCGGCATGTACTCACAGTCGGTCCGTGGGTAGCTGGCCAACTGGTGCTTTGAGTCGTAGAGCGACTGAGCAAGTTCGAGTGCTTTGGAGGCTGACCAGCCATAGCGCGAGTTGCACTCGCCCTGGAAGGTTCTGAGCATGAACAACCTCGGAGGGCTCTCCTTTTTAATGCCTGTAGTTACCGTTACGGTAACGGATTGTCTTTTCTTGACCTCCTCGACAATCCGCTTTGCGTCAACCTCGCTCCAGATCCGCTTGCTCTCGTCTGAAGGGTTGTAGGTCAGAACGATCGGGCCTTGAGGTGTTTCGAGGGTCACTTCAAGTGAAAAGAACTGGCGGGCGCCGAATTTCTCGATCGCTTCATCCCGGCGGACGACCAGTGCGAGAGTCGGTGTTTGAACACGCCCTACAGAGACGAGCTCGTCATTCGCCAGGAGCTTAGTCGCGGCAACGGTCAGGTTCATGCCTATGATCCAGTCTGCCTCGGACCGACATTTTGCTGCCTGGTAAAGATTGAAGAACTCCGAGTTCGGCCGCATCGAGCTCAACGCCTTCTTCACGGTTACCGGGTCTGTTGCGTTGATCAGCAGGCGCAACGTCGGCCCCTTCCACGCGCTCGACTCGAGAATCTCGTCGATGAGCATCTGGCCTTCGCGATCGGGGTCGCCAGCGTTGACGACCTCGGTAGCCTGAGAGAGCAACGATTGGATGACGCGGAGCTGCGCCTTTGAGTCCGGCTTGGGCAGGAGCTTGAAGCACTCGATAGGGTAGGGCAGGACATTGACCGCGGTGTTCCAGCTCTTCCACGCGGGGTTATATGCTTCTGGAGGCGCAAGCTCGAGGATGTGCCCGTGCGCCCACGTAACCACGTCGGTGCCTACCCGTATGAATCCGTCGTCGCGGGACTTTACGCCAGGAAGATTCTCTGCGATTGCCTTGCCCAGGGACGGCTTTTCGGCGATGTACAGGCGCATAGTCGATTCTGTTTAGTCGTGGATGGTTCGAGATCGGTCTTTGCCAAGCATCTTGGAGACCAACTCCTTTGTCTGCATGGGACGGCTAACGGACTTGAAAACGATCTCCGACTCGTCGCTGCCTGCCGAAGAAAATTCCAGATCGCCGTAGCCAAAGAGCCGGCCGACTAGAGACTGCGTAACGGAGATCGAGCGTACATGGGCGACTTGGATCTGGTGAGATTTGCGTGCGATGAGGCCGTATCGAGCGGTGATCGCATCGGGCGTCACCGTGTAGAGCGCCGAAAACTTCAGGTAAGCGATCCTGAGTCCCGCGAACCCTACGCAAGCAAAGCCAGCTGCAGCGAGGACGGAGGCCTCAACATCCGATGCCTCGGACAGCGCAGGCAGGAAAAGCACAACGGCGACCGCGAGCATGGCCAGGCCTGCCAGTAAAAGCGCCCACAGCGGGTAGATCGACCGATTGGCGACCCGTAGGGCAAGAAAACGCCCGTCGATCACTGACGAATCCATAACTTTCCTCCTAAAATTTGACTAGCATCCTTCCTTCGGTTAGAACTAACTTCGTACACCGAGGAGCCACGGGAAATGCTGCCTCGGGATCATCTCGACTCCGAACAATCAAGGGCAGGTTCGGTGAGGAGACTTTAAGTGGAACTAAGCACGGTTTTGTCCATTGGCGCTATTGCGCTGTTTTACTACTTGATCGCTAAAGTGCTAATCGCTCTTTCGAACACGTGGGTAGGTGATCTTATTCTCGGCGCAACCAATCGAAAGCCCAAACACTGGACACATTACGTCGGCGAAACCCCAGAAAACCAAGCTTTTTACGACACGCGTCACGTAACAAAGCTGGGGGTTGGCGCATTTACCCTCACCACTGACGATGATGACCTCTGAAACGAGGCCGCCAATTGGAATGGCGGCCTCGTTTTGATTTAGCGGTCAGTATTTCCTGATGGCGACGATTCGTTATTCACGCGTGTGTTTGTGAAAAAATCGTTGACGAAGTTGGAAAACGGCACACCGATATTCGAATTGTAGGCGTCAGCCGCAGATTTGATTGCTCGTTCAGGCAGGCTCAACGTCTCGTCTACCATATAACCTCCAACGCCCAACGCAGCTTGAGTAGCATTAATATCTGCACCGTGAGCAAAAACGCGGGCCTCTTCTGCTGTAAATACGCGTGCGCCCTCAGGCTTAGCGGGGGATTCATTCGCAGGTCTTGAAGGAATTTCATCGATCGGTGCAGGCATCTCTCCAGATGCCATTTTTGCAAAAGTAGGATTAACCTGCGGTGCAGACGGGCCTGCAGGGGCAGTTCCATGCCGTGCCTTGAGTTCTTCTACTGATTTTCCTTCAAGGGTTGTAACAGGACTGCCAACACCCTTGTTGCTGCCAAGCTCAGGCGTATCGAGACCTTGGGCCCCCGTGATCTGTTGTCCTACGCTCATAACGTTGTCGTACTGGCCGGACGAAAGCATCGCACCCATCACCCAGCCAAGTTGAGCATCGAATGCTTGCACGCCAAGACCTTTCTCATGGCCTTCGATTTTGTTGTAGGCCTCACGGTATCGATCGGACGCCTCTCCTGTACCGTTATAAAGCGATGCATGCATTCCCATCACTGTTTCGTACATTCCGGCCGCCATCAAATTCCTATTGATTTCACCCGCATGGCCAGAATAAGTTCCGGAAATACTCGATGCGACTTGCGTTGCCTCCTCATAGGCACGAACGGTGGAAGCCTGGCGGGAAACGCTCTCACGAATCCCCGCTGCCTCATCCTCCGAGTACCCAGCTTTGGTAGTAAGAGAGTCGGTACCCTGAAGAGATGAGTACTGTTGTTTGCTGAATTCGTTGCGAATCGCGTTTGCCCAATCCTTACCCTCCTGGGTATTCTCAACCCACTCACGCGCCTTCTGACTTACTCCAGTCATGTTTCCTGCTGCAACCCCAGTCACGCCGGTGCCCATAATGGCCCCATTTACTGAAGTCTTTAGCTGAGCACCAAGTTCGCTACGGATAGCGTCAGACACCTTGTCACCAAAAGCGCTGTTCTGGGACATCTTGTCCGCAAACGAAACGGCTTGCGCCCAAGTTTGACCAACCTGCGATACATCTGATCTAGCGATTTGTACGGCGCGATCCCATCCGCTGCTAAAGCGACCGCCTTTCGACCAGTCTTGCGTAACTTCAGACCCCACCCTAAGGGCTTCTTGTTGCTTGTCAGCGACGGACTGAGAGAGGCCATCTTGGAGGTTGTACTTGACGCGTGCGGCGCCTGTCATTTGTCCGCCGGCACCAAGCGAATAATCCCGTACTGCCGCGTTGCTACTAACCGCACCCACATTCGATAGGCTGGGGGCGGCCATCTTCTCGTCTGAATAATCCTTGCCACTCCAGCGCTCACCAAGTTTGGCTAAGGCGAAATACGAGCCTGTCATGGCAGCCAGGGTGATCAACGGTACTGCCGCAAGCAAGTCGGAAGCCACCGCGATCTTATCCATCGTCTCGGAAAAGAAGAGCGGCACCGCTTCGATGGGGAGGGCCGCGTTAGCGGGAGCTGGAACTGGAAGAAACATTTTCTTCAGGTTAGCCATGCTTTCCGTCCAGGTGTACACGATGAAGTAATTCACCATGTAGGCCGCAGGCAGCCAACTCTGCGTCCAGGCACCGAAGAGGATGTACTTACCCAAGAGAGGAAGGGCATTGGCACCGGACATCAGTGCCACGATGATTACTAGCGGTGCCAACCCAATAAAGATCGCCAGCAAGAACCCCATGGATGTGATCACTGTACGAGTGAAACCCGCGCCCGAAGCCGCTGAGTCAACCGTGAACGCTTGCTGTTGGCCCGATAGCACCTGGGTGCACTGGAAGTAAGCAGTCGGATCGCTAGAGTTGTTGCCACACTTGAAAACATCATTTGTCGTTTGGTGCATCATGATGTTCGCGCTCGTCCGCTGGGCGCTAAGGCCAGCAAGAGTGGAGTTCGTGGCGTAGAAATTCGACAGATCAGTCCACGTTTTATCGGTCGACGTAGAGTTCCTTCCGGTAGCGTCACGCATAGCGCGGTTCAAAGCCGGATTCGTTTCATTGAAATACGCGATGAAATCAGATTGGATCTGAGGGCCTGCGTCAGCGCAACTCATGACAGTCGGACTAACCGCATTGGCTGCGTAATAATTCGTGTGCCGATGTGCAGTCAAATTAGCGGCGTTAGTCAAAGCGCCATAAACACCGTCGGTACTTGATAACAGTTGCTGCGGCGATGAGGCTCCAATCATGCAGTTCCGGACAAAGCCCCCCCAGTTCTGCGTCATGTGGGGACTGTAGGATGCGGCCTGACGAACGGAAAGCATCAGCTTGAGCGGATTGACAAAGCCATCCGTCGTCAGCTCCGTAGCATTGGCGTCAGCTGCTTGAAAAGCGGTCTGCGAAAGACGGCCGAGGTCCATTGCTACAGTGGTGATGATCGAAGCGGGTACCGCTACCATTAGAGGTACATTGGCAACAGCTCGAGAACTACCTGAGTAGATGTCCTCGATCACCACAGTTGCCTTTGTGTAACCCCCAACCATCCATACGATGAACAGAACGAGCAACATCGTTGGGTTGTTACCAGATCTCCATTGACTCATCAGGCCATTCATCAGAACGGCAATCAAAGCAAACAGAAAGGCCAGGTAGATGAGGGTGCCACCGAAGTCGTCAGCATCGCCCCTGAATGCACCAGACCCAAAAATCATGGCGATGGCGTTGAATAGCCCGGCAAAGAAGCCAGCGTCGCCCAGTGTGTAAACCATCCATGATGACATGGCTATTCCTTAACGGGGGGTCGTGAACGTCAGAATCGAAGGGTCGCGCCTGGCGATCGTTCTGACGTATTCGTCAAGCGCAACAAATTCCTGAGCGTTCGCCTTCCGGTTAGTGACGATTCTCGAGTACTGATTGCCAAGCTCTCTCACTCGATCATGGATCTCGCGCGGAATGGTCGTTGATCCTTTCGTTGAAAGAACCTGCCTCGCTGCACGCAAAACCGCTTCCGATAGAACGATGTGCAGCTCCTCAGCAATCAAAGGGGCCGCTTGTGCGGCAACAGCCGAGGCTGCTCCTTCTTGACTCTGAACCTCGAGCATCATGGAGATGAAAGGAACAGAGGTCGCATTGACGAATTTCTGTTGTGTCGGAGACAGTGTGCAATCAACCGCGCATGCAGGGCTCATCTTTCCAACGATCGAATCAGCCGTGGTACTGGTTCCATCAATTGACCCAAAAAGCATACGATTGGTATAGCCAACCGTCCCCTCCCAGTCCCAAGCGACTTCATCCATCGAACGGCAGCCGCCGCGGGCCGGCGCCGAACTGCACGAGTACTTGATCTTCTGGGCACCGCTTGACCTTCCTGTCTTGAGGTCATGAAGATCAATTTTCCCTGGCCTTTGCGCCATGCGAGGAGTCTCCGATGCACTCGGAGCCGACTCAGGGTCGTAGATTGCGGTCCCCGTCATCGTCATCACAAGCTCTGCCGCGTATTTCGTTGAAAGGCCGGCGAAGTATCCTCCCCCGAGAAGTTCACCAACCCTGTTGTCGGCCATCAAATCCCAAACAACGTTGCCGCAGAACTCGATCGAGCCGGCCTCGCAAGCCTGCTTAATCTTTGCCTTAGGGGATGCTTTCACTGCTTCTTGAGACTCGAACAGATCGCCAACACCCCCCGCAATCGCTTCAAAAAAAGCAGCTCCACTTTCGGCGCTCGTGGACGCACGTTCAACGCTATTGAACACGGTGTCTACGGACTGCTTTGCGATCGCACACGTATTAGAGCTAAGTTGGTTAAGAGATTGAAGCTTCGACTGAATTGTGCTGACGAGGCTTTGAAGCTTCGGATCAATCGCAGCGAGCGCGCGCATGAAAATGAGCCCGAGCGCATTTTGTGCGATTGACCGAAATACCGCGATAAGCTGATCGGAGTCGATGAACGAGAAGCTTCCAGCAAATAGGTCGATTCCCCCACAGCCGGCAGACATTCGGGGCGGATCGAAGGACACGATGTTAACGTTCCGAATAGGACTTCTCATGGCAACGTTGCCTCCGACGAAGCCGCGTCGCGTTTGTGATTGATAAGCTACCGGATCTGTTACGTTGATGAGCATTCCATCGAGTGCTCCACCCAGACTCGCGTGCGTCGGAGTCATCATGGTGTAAAGACTCAAGCCGACAGCAAGGGCGGCGATTTTAATCTTTGGCATTTTTAGTATCTCCCTTGTAGTCGTTCTTTCAACAAGTTAACCCATTCGGCTGGATCATCAGACGCACCATCAACCATGTCTTCAAATCGTGCGACGCCCCGCATGGCAGGATTGACCGCTGCGATCATTTCATCTGATATCAGCTTCTCAGACTCAGCCACAACTAGAAGGCGATCAACGAGCCCACTTGCGGACATGGCGCCTTGAGCAACGACGTAAAAATTGTTCGGCGGGACAGCATAAACAACGGTCGGTGTGAGTTTTAGGTTGAGTGACTGAAACTGCCCTGCGTCTGGTATCCAGTTATCCATACCTGGAAGGGGCTTGCCATCAACAGATACAAACCGAGTTTCAAAACCATACCTTTCTTTAAGCATGCCAATGACAGGAAACTGCTTCTCGCAATGAGAGCAGGACGAGTCGAAGAACATGAAGATGCCACCCTTTGATGCAAGGTGCTTCGTTACTTCGTCTTTTTGTTCCTTGTTCGTAGCAAGTACTGTTTGCCTGATGAACGTATCAAGGGGCATCCGGTTATTTTCATCGAGAATGGGGTCAGTCTTGACGACGAGTTGTTGAAGATGTGCAAAATTCTGCGCCTTGTCGAGCGCGATTCTTTGGGCGTACAGATACGCTTCCATGTCTTCACGCTTTCCTGAATCCATCGCTTTCTCAAGAAGAACCGGCAAGTTATCTCTGAGCCACGCTGTAGAGAAAGGCTGAGTCCCCGTATTAGCTGCTGTTTCAGTGGCTGGAGAGGCCGAAGCTGGAGGTTCGGGTTCTTTTTCCAATTGAACGGGTTCAGCCGGAGGGGGAGGGGTCTCATACCAGAAATAGCCTTCTCCTCCCCGCTTGAAGAAGCTTTGAGCGTGAACGCTCGAGGTTGCGGCTACGATCGCTAAAGAAACAAGAATCGCCCGTACAGGCTTACCAGATCGGATAAACGACACCGACGACCTCGTCAACATTGATTGGACCCCAATATCTCGCATCGAAACTTCTCGGCTCAGTACCCATCATTGCAAGCTGTCCATCGACCAATACTTGGGTCCGGTCATAGCTACCTGGCGCGCGATTTAGCTTTTCCAGCAGATCGAGATCACCGAATTTACGCCCAGCTACGGTGACTTCATCGTTTTCTACCTTGATGATGTCGCCTGCGACACCTGCGAGATATTTAACAACAAGTATCGAGCCGTTTCCATCAAGTAGGCGTTGATTCAATTGATCAGTTAGCCTTCCGTATGGAAGGAACGCGAGTAGCTGACCCCGCTCGAAATCAATGTTCTCTGGACGGGTCATTTTGACGACAACGAGTTTGTAAGGGATGCAGCTGAGATCACCAACCAGAAGAAGAAGGCGATACTTTCCAGAGACGTGTGACGTCGCTGCAAAAAGCAAAGCGAGGAGTACCGACGCAAGGAAAACCACCCTTATAAAAAGAGTGGCCTTTTCCGGGCGAGTAGTCTCATTCGAGATTGAGGCCGAGTTCATCTGCGACGAGCTGTGTGATTTCCAACTGGGGTGCGTAACCAAGAACTGCCGTCCGGTGTACGACGACGTAGCCTGCATCGACGTATCGCTGCGTTGCGGTCTTCAATTGGTCAGCAAACCTAATGGCCGCGTCCCTTGCTGCACTCTCGTCGAGGCCCTTTCCTCGAAGGTCGTTCATGGAAGCAGTAACAAGTTTTCCAGAGTCGATGACAACGAAGGGAACACTGCTCTGCTGAGGTGCAAGGTAAGGGCTCGCTACAAACAAAGTGCCAGCGGTCAGGACAGCAGACAGTACTGCTGCCATGATGACTGGGCCAACGTTGGAACCGTCAGCTGTCTTTAAGGAAGCAGTACTGTCGCTCATTTCGATGCCTCGGCCGCGACTTCTACGCCAGCGGGACGCTCAATCGGGCGACGCGCACGACCGAAAAAGAACATGCTCCCGGAACCGAAGCAGACGCCGGATATGAGAACCAGTGGATCAAAATTGCTGAAGAACGGAATCAGAAGGATCGCACCACAATAAAGAGCAAAGACCAGGATCAAGTCTTTCTGGGTCAGGGTTTTCTGTTTGGACATTTTCAGTTTCCTTTTTCGAGACGTTTCTGCGTGTAGAAATCAATTACTTTTTCAGGGTCGGCTCCTTGTTCAATGGCTGCGATTGCTTCATCACGTTCCTCACCGTTACTTGCAAACAACGTGAACATGAATGGATCTGGCCTGAATCGAACAATCCCATAGTCTGAATCCGAGCGTTTGATCATCAATTCGGAATACTCACCAGGCACAACATGAAGAGACTTGACCTGATGAATCCCGAACGCATCCATAGAAAACTGTCCGGACGCAACGGCCGCATCGACGGATTCAGCACGCTGCTCGAGAACAATCTGCCATGCGCTATTGGCGTAAATCGCTCGGCCGTTCGGTGACTGGAAGAGATCGCCAACGTCCTGGGTGATGAAGATGACTGCCCCTGAATTTTTCCGCACTTTGCGATAAAGCGCTTCGATCGCTTTCGCCATCAGGGGGTCATCCATAAGCTCCCATGCTTCGTCCAGCACGAGAATCTTACGACCCGGGGTCGTGTACATCTCGGTCGCGATGCGGTTCATCAGTTGCAGGAGAACGACCTTTTGAAGAATCGGACGTGACTTGAGATGCAGGAGATCAAGAACGGTAAAGCGATTACTGACATCGATTGTGGCCTCACCCTCGAACCAACGCCCGTAGCTGCCGCTAACGGTGAATGGGTAAAGCTGCTGACCAAGGTCACGAACGCGCGGATCAGGCTGTTGCATGCACCATTGAGCGACAGCGGTCACGGTCGAGTTATGGGCATATCGGTCCCACGTGGCCTTGATCCCTTCTTCGAGAGCCGCCATTTGATAGTCATCAAGACCGTCCTCTGGTGCAGCCATCTTGGCGATCGTGGCCTTGATGATGTCGATGTCTTCATCAATCTCGCTGACGAAGGTAAAAGGGTTCAAGATGATCTGCGACTCTTCGGAGAATTCGATGTAATCCCCCTTGAGGGCACGGTTGAGCTTAAAAAATGACTTGCCAACGTCAATGACCCACACCTTGCAGCCTTCAGCAAGGTTATCGACGATCAGAAGCTGTGCCAGGAAGGATTTACCCCCGCCGGTGCCAGCAAAAACGACTACGTTGTATCCAGTATTCGAGTCCCAAACCGAGAATGCGGACACCTGACCACGCCTCGTTACAAAGAGACTCGTAGCGTTCGCGCCGCTGCCTTTGTAGTCAGCGAACAGCGGGACCAGCGGTGCAGCCTGTCGCGCACTCATGGTGTTGGTGCGGAAGGTCCGGGTCATGGCATCAGCCGACGCGTTCATCGGCAGGGCGTTGTGCCAGAGGAAATCCAAAATGCGCTTGTCTTCGCGCATGTCGAAGCTAAGCGTGGAAAGGTAGGAGTTCAACGAAGCGGTTTGACGTGCCAGTCGATCCCTGTTCTTCGAGAAGATCATCAGGCTAAGGTTGACCTCGAGAGCCATCCCTCCTTGACCGTCAATTTCATGAATGAAGGTCTCGATGCCTTCCTTCTTGTAACCGAGGATGGGGAACCAGTTTGCGGAGTTTCCAATGCATTGCTGGGTAATCCACATGTGACGCTGTCGAACCTCACCTTTCTTCTTGACCTGGTCGGGATAGTGGGCCGTGAATTGAAAGAAAAATGGCTCAGTGATTTGGTTTGCTCCGCCCATCTGATCACCGATCAGAAGATTGGCAACACCAAAAACAGTTCGTTTTGGAAACAGCTTCGGGCTCATTACACGCACAAAGAATTCTTGATCACTCCCTTGGTGAAAGAGGATCTCTTTTTCTTTGAACTCAATATCGTCGCCCGGATAGAAGGCTTGCTCTCGAATTGGTATAAGTTCGTCGTAGCTGAACTCAGGCTTCTCCCACATGTGGTAGAACTTCCGAATCAAGTGCAGATATCCATGTGGGTCAAGCATCCTGAACTGGAAGCCAATGGAGCTAAAGCCTTCCATCACACGTGTGACATCAGATCGGACCGACTGGCGTTCCTCAAGACCCGGAAACTGAGAACACGGAATTTTGACAGTGAAGATCAACCGGAAATCACGGTTGAGCACGCCATTTGTCTTGAATTGAGGCTTATGGACGGCATCCTGGAACATCTTGACGCGGGTGCGAACGAGCTTCTCCAGAAGACCCGAAGCCTGTTCTTTCCCATCGGTATAGGCGTCAAGATAGGGCTCAATATCGGGAGAGCCGAGAAGACCTACTTGTACGAAGGAGCCTGCCGGAAGCGGGCAAGCTAATGCAGCTTTGAATTTCTCAAAAACTGACCCCCCGCCCCCAAGGAGCGGGGTGGTCATGAACGTGGCTCCAAGATGTCTTTCGCCAGACGGCGAAACGCAGTAAAACAGGCCGGTTTCGTCGTCAAAACCCTCTGCGCCAAGATATTGCCAAGGAAGGCGCCTCTGATCCGCAACGGTACCGCGGACAGGGGTTTGCGAGGACTTCGTGAAGCCAAACATGGGCTAACTCCGTGTTAGAGGGTGGCGGTGAACATGGAGTCGAGGATGCCCGGGCCCATGGTGGCTGCCAGAGCAACGCCGACGGCCAGGACCAACCACATCAGCGAGTGCTTGACGATGGTCATAGCCAGGCCGGTCGCCAGAACCCCAAATGCGACGAGCAGACCGAACGTTCCTTCAGTCCAGTCACGAACCTGCTCGGATGCGACCTCGAACGTGGTGTCGGTAACGGCCATCGCGAAAATGGCGTACGCAGCGAGTGCGATCAGCAGGTAGGCTTGCTTTTCGAAACGGGCGAAGCCGGCGGACAGGTTTTGAGCGTATTGCATGTGAAACTCCTTATCGTTACTCGAGGGTTAAGGTGCTGAGGTCGGTCGAAGGCGCGTTACGTGACGCCTGCGGCCGGGTCGGGGGAGTGATCGTCTGCGATGCAGCAGACTGACCATTTTGCGCATCACCAGTTGGCGATCCCGAATGCGCAACACCGGTAGTTACACGGTGAGGAATTCTTGCATTACGCAAGGTGCCTTCCTCGTGCACTCCAAAAGTCCATTTTCTTTGCTCGATTTCTGTATATACATACCCTCCCGAGTGCAAATTGTCGTTCTTGTCAGTCCATGGGAATACCCGAATCCGCATTACTTGAGCGGGCATCCGCACCGGTGCAACGCCATCCGAATGGATTGCAAGTTCAGGCGGCATTGTCCCTACAGAGGAGCTTGTGGCCGTAGAAGAAATAACCGATGGAAGCCTTTCGCCTTCTTTCTGCTTGCGAATAACGGCGTCAACATCGATCTTGTTCTCGGTTGTGTGATTGGCAATGCGCTCCTCGAATTCATCAATGCTTCCGCTCGTGATCGCATAAACATCACCAGGAGATGCGCAAGCCCCAGGACCGATGCCAGGGCAGGACGAAGAGTCGCGGCCTGCAGTGTTAAGCGCGGAGGCGCAGCCGGTTAGTGCAATTACCGAAAGAGCAATAGCCAAGGCATGGGGTTTCATTATTGAATCCCCCCCGGAATCCGGCCTTCCGAGACAGCCAGAACTGCGCCCGTCCGCGCATCGACGAGTCGATAGGAAACCACCGTCTCGCCACCCAGATGGTGATAGGAGCCAAGTGCGATCACTCCAGCGTTTGCGGCTTCGGCGCGTCGTTTGACAACTGCATTAACCGGGTGGCCTGAAGTCCAACCGGAAGACTCGGTTTGCACGACCGGCACACCCGAATTGACAAGTGCGCCGGAGATGAGCGTCGCAAGGCTTTCGCCGTAATAGCTTGGGCGCAACTGTCCGTCATGCTTAACAGCCGGTGCAACAACGACAGTTGCTGGCATTGGCGTGTTCTTGAGGTAGAGTCGCCCGAGATTTGTACCAAGCTCGGAAACCGTGCTCGCCACCCACGGAGTTGGAGCTTCGATTTGAACTTGGGTCGCAGTAGTGCAAGCTCCGACAATGGAGGATGAAATTGCGATTGCGACCAAAATGGACTTCTTCATCATCACTTAACCTCCAGACCCTTCGTCAGCACGATCGTCGCGCGTCGGGCTGCATCAATTTCAACTACAGGGAACATCTCGCGAGCCATTTCCAGATAAAAGTTGGCAACCTGGTTTGCCGCGGAACTTGCACCGCTCATTGCTCCAGCTGTCAGTACGTCACCCATTTCAAAACGCTCGGCCTGACCGACGCTCGTTTGGGTATTGGCCCATTGATCCGGGGTACCCCATGGCTGAAGACCCTTCGCAATGCCGCCCAGGAATCCCGCAGTGAGTGATCGGGCGATCATCTGGCCTTGTTTGGATACCAGTTCGCCTTTGATACCTACGCGACCATCGTCACCGACGACATACCCTTCCATCGGACCTTCGATAACCGCACCGTCGTCCTTGATGCACGAGAAACCTTCGGTGCGCATAACGGCTCGTTCGCTCGAAAGGTCACCGAATCCGGAAATGATCACGAAGCACTCACGAACGTCATGAGTGAAGTGATTGGGGAGAATTGCATCGGTTTTCACACGAAGGACTGCCGGAACGGGATCTTTGCTCTTCGCGTTGGAGGTCGGAACGTCCATACCGTTGAGCAAGAAACCTTCGAACTGACTTCCCATTGGCAGGTAGGCAATCCGCTCCTTGTCGTCTTTTGACTTCTTTTCCTCTTTGGGGGTCGCTGCCCCTACTACACGCAGAGTTGGGGGCGGTGGTGCGAACACTGGCGCCGCACTGACTGAAGGTTGAGGAAGCGCTGCAGACGAGAAAGCATCTGCAGGGTTGTCGGCAGAAAGCGGTTTCCCATCCTCACCAACAACAGGCAGGCCATCAGGTCCCACGAGGCCTTGTGCCACTGCGCCGCCACCGGAAAACTTCAGCCTTTCGAGCTCGCGGCTCAACCGCTGGACCTCATCCACAAGGTCTACGGTCACACCGTTTGAACCCTGAGTGCCGCGCATCTCCTGAAGCTGACGGAACAGCAACTGGCGATCGGCCTCCATCTTCTTGACTCTGTTATCCATGCCCACGGTGCTCTTCTCGATACTTTCGAGCTTCGCAGCGAGGTCATCGACGCCAGTTTCCCGAGCAGTAGGGACACGGAAGTTCGCGGGCTTGTTTGCACCGATAGGTTGTCCAGCAATCTCTCGCGTCGGGCCTCGAGTTGATTGAACAACTGCGGCGAGCGCGATAACGCTGACAAAGATCCCGCCCACCATAATGCCCAGCCGAGCGTTCGATGGAAGCTCTTGCCATTTCTCTTTCAGACTCATCGCGCACCATTCTGGAAGGCGGTTTTATCCGAAATCACGTAGACGTAGGCGTGATCACCTTTACGAAGACGCGTACTCGGAAGGATGGCGACAGCACGAACGCCTCGTTCCCAAAATGCTGCTTCATCGAGTTCGATTTCTTCGTCACTAATCGATTCAACTCGGTAACGCCATTGATCCATGGTGGCGCTCGAGTACCGCATTTCCGGCCGGATCAATAAAGGGCCACGGCGACCCACAGCGCGAGGCAGGGCTGCTTCGGACATGCCGACGGGAACCTGATTGACGGCAGCCTGGCGCATCATCTGGATCAGCCGCTGCTGGTAGTTGTCGGGTTCATTGTTTTGATCTGGCTGTAGTCCAGGCTCCGGAACATCGAACTGAAGAATCGCTGTCTGTGACGGGATCGCCTGGGGAACCAGAATCAGTGAGATAACCGGATCGTTCGGACGAGATCCGGTCACAAAGAGTGACTGCGGGTCCGTGCTAGTGCTGGGCATCTGAATGTAGAGGCTCTGCCCGACAGCCTCCACGATCATCCCTTCGGGGATGATTCCAACGGCCTTAGGTGCGGCAAATGGAGTGCCGACTCGGTTGGCCTGAACCATTGAGACGTTGACGACTTCGTTCTGCCCAGGCGTTACGCGGATTGTCTGCGCTTTAAGCGCATTAACGTCGCCCGAGAGGCTCGAACCGAACCCCGGCATGGGCAAAGGCGCAGTTGCGCGGGGCTGTACATCAAGTCGCGGTTGCGGCGGAACTGTCCCTGCCACAAATGGAACTGCGGGCGGCTGGTCCGGAGTCGGCGGACGAATTGTCGTCTGTGCAAGAACCGATGAGGAAATCAGCGTTGCAACAGCAGTCAGTACGAGTCTTTTCATTTTCCAGCCTCCTCGCGGAAGTTCGGATGCTGTTGTCTCCATTTCTGGGTACGCATTTCTCGGCCGTCGTAAGTTTCAATGCTGGTAATCCATGGGCGGCCAGTTCTCATCTCGACGCCCAGCTCGTAAATCATTTCGGTATCTGTCTTTCGCCCTGCAGCATCTCGGTGAGTTGCAGTGCCACCAACGAAAACCTTCATGGTTTCGGGTTCGAAGAGAATTTCGTTCGGCTGGAATACAAGCGAGCTGCCCGTCCCTCTGAATTGAGGGTTTTCGGCAGTTGCTTTTAGTGTTCGACGAACGTCCGGGAAGATTCTTGAATCCACGAAGAGCTCGAGGTTCTGAGCGACGAAATCGATGTTGTTCGGGGTTACGTTCGCAGCCAGAGTCGTGAAGTACATCCCAAACGATTTAAGGTAGTCGGCTGACGCTGCCGACCAACCGAGCTGAACTTGTCGATCCAGGTACGGAGGAATGAGGATGATTCGTTCGCGTTGTTCCATCGCCCGGGTGACGGCTATGCCGCCGACTGCTACAGCGATCACCAATCCAACGGTAAGGACGATGACCATCGCTGTTGCAGCCTGCAGGCTACGAAAAAGCATCGGAACTTTCATAGCCAGAACCTCCGACGCATCCCGTCTGTGTACACTTTATTCATTCCGCCAAAACCCTTTGCATAGAAGACATGCATGATTGCGCCTTCGAGTTCCCCTTCCTTCCAGCGCCTCATTATTCGAATAGAGATAAGCATCACTGCAACGCCGAGAAATAGGCCGATCGTTGATCGCGAGAGAATGCCAACAGAGAACAGAGTAAACCCGACAATAAATTCGTCAAATTCCCATGCGTAAAACTGTTGTTGGGAATCGACATAACGGGGGATATCAACCTCGAGCGCCATTATTGCTTCCTCAATTCAATGAGAACTTGTCGATTCTTTTGGCGACCAGACTCGGTATCAGTTGGAGCAATTGGCGACCGTGCGCCCAAGGAAACAAGTTCCATCTGGGATTGCTTCATGCCTTTCAGCTTAAAGAGAGAGGCAACTGAGGCCGCGCGTTTGTAGGCAAGACGATCGTTGTACGAGTTGGTGCCGATCGGATCTGTACGCCCAATAAGACGAATCTTGGTGTCATCCCCAAACTGGAAGCTGGATATGACCTCGGGGTTCAACGGAACCGTAGAGTCAAAGGCAAAGAAAACGGTGGCTCCAGGAATGAGGTCATAGTCACCCGGGTTCGATCCAGTCCCGTCTGACTTGGCTGATGTCGAGGCGGTACGAAGTGGAGTGCGCTCCATTTCGACCCACTGAGTTTCACCTTTCTGAACGGGGCGCTTAATAAGAGTTGTTGCCGTGTCCTGGCCCACGCCGTAAGAGAACTGGCTAGGTTCGTATTCAGTAGCCTCGAACGGATACACGCTATGCCGGTCTTGTGCGATTACCGATGTCGCGCCGATGAACGCCGCGGCAGCCAACAGAATATTCAGAGGTACTTGGGGTTTCACAGCTTTCTGCCTTCGATCACAGCAGAAGTGATCCCGTTGAGCAGTTGAATAAAGATCCCTTCATGCCCATTGGCGTTGTCGGGAGTAACGAGGTACTGGCCTCCGATCGTGATCGACGGTGTTGCCTGAACCTGATTCCGGAAAAAGATGTGGGCAAGTGGCTCAAGGCTGTCCTTGGTGATCTTTGCCCACGCAGCAGCGTAGGCCGCATGAGGGATACCGGCGTCTCGAGCAACAACAGACCAGGTAGCGGGCTTGACTGGATCGAGCCCCCCGCTTTGCAACGCCTTGTAGGCCGCAGTTTCAAAAGCTCTCAACGATGCTGCGTCAAGAAGAGAAGCTGCAAGCCAAGCTCTCGCGGAAGCAATGACAGACATGTCAGGATAGATGACCGGAACAAACTCGAAGGTCATTGGACTAGGGACCGTCGCACCCCAACGATGGAGCATCTCGTGCGATGCACGACATGCAGGGCAACTGAACTGGAAGAAAGCAAGAATCTTGTTCTTGTCTTCCGGATTTGGGCCGATTCGACGAAACGGTTCAACAGGCGCTTCTTGAGCAAACAAGGTGGGCGCAGCAAGCGCAGCTGTAGCAGCCATAGAACCGTTAAACAGAAATTGGCGACGATTCAAAGTTCACCTCCTCAAGCTTATCGTCGTGACCGAGGGCCCGACGAATTTCTATTTCAGAGCAAACGCCCATTTCAATGAGTACTCGACCAATAGGGCGCAAAACACCGCTACGCTTGTACTCAGTCTGCCTGCTGATGGCCTGTTCAATTTCGGATGAAGTGGCAACACCAGATTCAATCAGGGCATAGCCCAGGCGTTTGTACTCAAGCTTCAATGCATCCGCCGACGAGGTGACGCGTCGAGCTTCATCCAGCGTCGTCAAGCCCCGAGTTGCTTTGGAAGCGGCTTCGAATGCGAGTAACTCGAACTGGGGCTGACGAGAAGCGGCTGCGACGATCTCTTCTGGGCTCCCTCCGCGAGAAATAACCCGCCGGACGGCCTCGTCGCCAACAATCATCTCGACAAGTGGGACGTTCCCTTTGTAGGAAAGGGCGTTTGGAACACGGGGAAACGATTCGCCCTCGAACGGCAATCCATGGATTCGCATCCATTCGAGCTCGATCTCATTCGCCGAGCCCCATGAAGGCTTGAGCTCCGGATCAATTCGACGAACTAGCCGTTGCGCAGTGATTCCGCGCAATGACGCAGCTAGCGTACCTGGATCGACGCCGAGCTCTATCAGTCGAGTGCATCCCATCGCTGCGTTGTTTGCGTGCATCGATGCAATGACGAGGTGGCCCGTATTCGCCGCTTCAACGGCTATACGCGCCGTCTCAGCGTCGCGAATCTCGCCGATCATGATCACATCCGGGTCCTGACGAAGAACTGCTCGCAGTGCGGCCGGGTAAGGCATGTGAATTGGATCGATGTTGATCTGGTTCAAGCCAGCAAGTCGATACTCAACCGGGTTCTCGATCGTGATGATGTTCAGGCTGTGCTCGTTGATCTCGTTGACCAGTGCGTACAGCGTCGTGGTTTTTCCAGACCCCGTTGGACCGGTCACGACAAATAGCCCGTGCGGTTCTTGGAGGATTACCCGCATCGCCTCGTCAACTGCGGGAGGGAGCGCGAGCTCCGTAAGATCCATAGATACGTTCGCCTGATCCAGGAGCCGGCAGACAACGCTTTGCCCGTCGACTGTCGGCACAATCGAAACGCGAATATCGATGACTTTTCCGTTTTCGGGGAAACGAAGACCCATGCGCCCATCGAGAGGGGTGTGGTGGTCAGACAGCGAAAGACGGGACCGACTACGCACTTTCTGGTCGAAGACCCCTGCGTAGTAAGACGAGTACTGCCCAATTTCCATTAGAGCGCCGCCAGGCGCGCGTCGCCTAACGCGAACACCTCTAGAGTCTTCCTGAAAATGAACGTCGGCAGATCGAGTTAGCGCAGCTTCGAGAAAAAGATCGTTCAGTACCTGTACTGCTTCGCGCTCATTCGGATTGTTTGAGATGAAATTGTCTGGCTCTTTCACGGCTGCTGCTCCGGTTCTTGTTTCTTCCGATCGTCTTGATTACTCGCGCCGAGGTCCGTCGCTGCAGAATCCTGAAGAAGTTCCAAGAGACGCTCCCTGAATTCATCTCGGCCATGCCACGTTGAACAGTCGAGGCGGTTGAAAAACTGGTTTGCGACAAAACCCTTGAAACCGTTCTCCGCTTGGATCGACCATCGAATCATGTCGAGCTTGGTATCGGAGCTAACTCTTGGCTCCAGCGTGTCGCGCAATACGTTCCCAATCCCTCTGATGACACTCCCAGATCTTTCGATACGTTCACACGAGTCCTGCGGGACGATTACCCATACAAACCATCCAACCGTTAGGACGAGGCCCGCACCACCAAGAAGACTTTTGATAATCATCAGGATGACCTGTACGCGACCCACACCTTACGGATGTAGATGTCACGCTTATCTCGAGATCGCGCGTTGTAGCTTCCGACGGCTTCCCATGTAGGCCCGTATCGCTGAATCTTTGTTGCCAACACCCACGCTCCCATTCGAACGTTGAAACACGGATCGAACAAATCCTGCCTAGTGATCTGCACCCCAAATCGCGATCTCAGGTCGTCGATGTGGATCGTTCGAACTTGCATCAGGCCCAGATCCTTACCGTCAGGTCCGATCGCCTGGGGATCAAAACCGCTCTCAACCTTTGCAATTGCCCACAACAGCCGGCTATCCACACCGAACTCGCGTCCCGCAGCATCAAAACAAAACGCATGTGCCGGCCCCGACAGGTAGAGCAGGAGCGATGCGAGAGTGAGAGCGGTTCGGCTAGGATTACTAAGCATTGCGGATTGCATTATCATGCGTTCAAACAAGATTATCAACCGACGCAGGGAGAATCACAAATGTTTCTACGAAGACTGCCGACATCCCTACTGGCTGCAGCGCTTACAGTGAGCTTTCCTGTCATTGCCGAGGAGCCCAGGGGTCTTGTGGATCGTGGAATACAGGCCGCTGCCGATGCGGCGAGCTCTGTAAGTTCGTGGGCGACGACAGGGGTTGAGAGCACTGAAGCCACAAGCGCCTGGAGGGCATTCAAGGGACGCAACAAGAACGCACTGGCGCGGCTCGAGCGGCTGGCCGACCGAGGGAACGCTGACGCGCAGAACTACGTGGGGCACATTTATGCAGAGGGGCTTAGCCGCCAAAAGAAAGCGGAAGATGTGGCTGCGATTGCCGCACGTTATTTCGCTCAGGCAGCTCAGTCCGGGCACGCGGTGGGAACATACAACTTCGCGCTCATGCAGCTGAAGGGGTCAGGCATACAGTTCGATGAGAAGCGAGCGATGTACGCGATGAACATCGTCAAGGATCAGATACCCGCAGCTGCCGTCCACTTGGCTCTTTATCATTACAAGCGAAATGAGTACGGTATCGCTTGGCAGAATGCGCAGTTTGCAGCGTCGCGAGGCGAGGCGATGGGTGCCTATATCGCAGGGAAAATGCTTCACGAAGGGACGGCGAGTGGTGGATCGAGCCGTCAGATTCGGGGATACCTACTGGATGCTGCGAAGTCGTACATTTCAGATGCGGCCTGGATCGTGGCCACCACCTATGATGACGATGCATCAACGGCAGACAGCCTTATGCTATCCCGAGCGTACCGTCTTATTGCAGTGGGGATGGAGCGAAGCGGATCGAAACAGACTCCACAGATCCTCGCTGGACTTTCCACTCAGGAAGCCCGTAGGGCTCAGAGCTTTGCTCAGAACTGGTTCAAGCGCTTCAAAAAGCCCGAAGATACGTCGTACATGAGAACGCTTGCGGAGCAGCCCGCGATCCTTCCGCCTCGAACCTACTAAAAACCGCCCCGGCGTCCCTACGCGCTACGATTTTCTCAATCTGCGACGCCCTTCGTCTCTTCGTAGTTCTGCATGAGGCGCTTGTACATATCGGGCGGAAGAAAGCCTGGGGGCGGCAAGCCGTTCTCGCACACGGGCACCCTTATCGGTTGCTCGTACGGGGTAACTCCACCCTGTTGTGTTTTCACGCTCATCTTCAAGCGCACATCAAAAACTCGGCATCCGGCCTCTCTTCCGGCGTCAACGACAAGTGCGTGAATATCACCAACTGCCTGTGTGTAGTCTCGAATATTGCGCTCAAAGCGGCCGGTAACTACGCCTTCTGCCCTGCCCCTCTCCGATGCAATATCGAACAGGTCTGCAATCTCACCAGCCTGGATAGAGGGTGAGAGAAGAAGAAAAGTAATCGCTATCAAGCTCAGTTTCAGTCTCTGCATTATTTTCTCCAAAATGGAGCCTAATCGTCGGATGAGGCTCCACATCAAGGGTTAGTCGTACCCGCTCATTGATTCAATTACGCGTTGGCGAGCGAAGTCTGCCCCAGGCTGCCCCGTCGAATTCATCAAATCGGCGTAGAAAGGACTGAAGTCGATTGCGCCGAAGTTAAGGCTCTGGAACTGGGCAGCGGTAAGGCCTGCGCAGCTTGCGCCAGTTCCCAGCTGTGCTCTGCCCGCGTCACCGATAATCTTCGCCAGCTCTGAGTTGTAGCAGCAGTAGCTGCGTCGGCAGGTCTTTAGAATGCGACCGCTACACCGCCTCCCGACTTGAGTACATAGCCCCGCGCCTTTCTTCATTGAAAGCATCTGCTCGGCTTCTGTGCAGGATGTCAATTCGAAGTAGATGTAAAGCAATACCATCAAGGCGAAGAGGTACGGGTTGAAGTAAAGATTGAAATTGGTTCCAGCGATATTTGTCGCCAATGTCGTTGTGCCAGGTATAGCCCCGCCGATAAGAGGAATGGTCGGCATGTTATAGGCAAAGGTGAATCCATAGAAACTGAAGCTCGGATTGAAAGTGACATTTGTCCAGCTATTGGAAATCCATCCCTCCATACCAACCGCAGAAAGAAATGGTTGAGTCGAGCTGTACATGAAGTCATAAACGTAGGGCGCAGACTTGTACCAGACGTAGTCGATGCCCGTCATTACAGCTGATACCGTAGCCGCCGATACGAACTCAGAGACAACATCGTTATTGCTTTGAGCTCCACCTGAACTTTGGCAACATTTGATTGAGATGCCTTTGTTACGGTAACGGCATCGCTCAGAGCTTCCTGAAAAGAGGCGGAACGTGTCTGGATTCAGATAAGTGCCGGCCTCTTTTGCAAACTCCATTGCTGCGGCAGCCTGCAGGAAATCTTCTTGGTTAGATGTGTATCCGGAGTCCCAGCATTTTGTAACTCCATTGTTATCAGTAACGCAAACTTGCTGTGATGAGCAGTTGTCGACTGGAATAGATGCGCTATCAAGAGGGCACTCATAGTTCCTTGCGAAGGTTTCACACTGGCTCGCGTATGGGTTTGCGACAATTACTCCATCAAGTCCACGCTTCGTCGTGGGGAATGTCTTGGCACATGTCCGCTCTCCTTGCTGCCGGCAAGAGAGCGCCTCCATCGCGCCGCAGCCTTCCTCGAATCGATCAGTGATGCATCCGAAGGGTAACGATTGCGACCAGCACCGTGTTATTGCACGGCCGTTGATAATTCGTGTGCCGTAATCGCTGCAGTGCGCCTCAGGGACAAGGCCAGGGTTATCCGGGTCAGGCTCATTCTCAAAGTCGCACCGTGGATTTGACTCGAGGTGGCCGCAATTATTCACCCATGTTTCGGAGGAGATAGTCCTGCAAACGTAGGTGTCTTGCTCGGTCGTACATACCCAGGTTTCGCCGACTTGAACTTGTTCAGTACCGGTAACCGCGCCAGTTTCCGGATCGACGATGTTGCGCGTTTCGTAGATCGGGTCCCAATAGCCGCCAACGCAGGTCGTGCCAGTTTTGGTACAAACCGGGCTTTCCATACGGCATGTCGTTTCAAGGGGTTTTTGCCACGTGTTCGTGCATACCTGTATCGGGGCCGGGGGCGTAATCGAGCATGAACCCCCAACAGGGCGGGTGCAGCTACGATTAACGCTCGACACGGTGACATTCAGGTTGTAAGAGCACCAGGCTTCATCAACGATCCGCCCCTCATTACATGTCTCAGTCCGGAAAGTAGCTCGTTCGAAATCCTCAGCAACACATGCGTTCGGCGAAGCGGTAATTCCGAAGCCCATCGTGCTCAATTGCGAATTCGGACTCTGTTGGATTACCCTAGATTGCGTAAAGATTGGATCGGTTGGAGCCGGCCCTGTAGACATGTCGATATTGGCTTGCGTTGAGGTATTTACCGCAAAGCACTCCATATGCGCGGGATTGTTGGGGTCGAGTGTTGCAGAGCCGCATGCGTCGATACGGGCTTGTCCTCCAGGGCCCGGATCAAAGTTCGAACTAAAGTTCAGGGCTTGCGGTACGTCCGCTGTTGCGTCCGGAAAAGACAGGGCTTCTTCGGCTTGTTGATAGATGTCAAAAGTTGATCCGGGGCGGACGAGATTCGAGAGGTTACTTGCTTCCGAGTATGGATCGACTGCATAAACAACAGACGTGAAGCAAACCCAGAAGGCCATGAACCTTGCCAAGAACTTGAAGAAAGCACTCTCTATGAACACGGCTATTTCTCCTTGATCATCGCAAGCCGCTTAGCTGCAAGTTGTCGAATCTCTGGCTTGGTTGCGCTCTGGGATATTTTCTCGAGAGAACCGATGATCGATATATCTCCAAAAACGGAGGCGTACTCGCCAACTGGAAAACAGCCTTCGTCGTCGACATTCAGATTGTCACGGGACAGGACTAACGCGGGTACAGCGTCGATCTTGTAGCCGGTGAACACCTCGGGATTGATAATCCACCCAGCACCGCCGGCGTTTAGTGCGCCGGCCTGCTCCGTGGTGCGTCGAACCGTCCCGCCCTTGTAGTTACCTCGAAGCACGAGCGTTGCCCCAGCGGCTTGTGCCTGCCGCGAGTACTCGCGGATAACGTCGGGTGGCATTGAGAACGAGACAAACAGCATGAGGGTGCCGTCGGAGTTTGTCGGCGCAGCCTCGGAGGTGCGTGCACTCTCGTACCGCTTGACGAGTTCGTTGAGGTCAGAGAAATCCTTTTCCCCTGCAGCCTTCTTTGCTGCTGCGTCGGTTGTAACGCCGAGCTGATTCGTGCCTTTGAGGGCCCGTGCTGCCCGCATGGCCTTATTCATTGAGTCCATGCCTTCGACACGAAGCTGTGCTTCATCGTCTTTAAGCTTTACGTCGGCTTTGTCAAAAAGCTCTTTCGATTCCGTTCTGATCCTGTCGTATTCGGTAGATGTCGGATGGAGATTCTCTGAGAACGCATAAGCAGAAAGCGTTGAGAGAAATAAGGTCGCGAGTTGTTTTTTCATTGCAGGTCTACAACTCCCTGGCAGCAATGACGTTTGCGGAAAATGGTGTAGCCCATGTCTTTGCCATAGACGGGAACTTCTGCTCCTATTTCGGCAAGATCAGTCATTCGGCCCAGAGGATCGCAACACCGGCCGGCAACCTTTCTTTGGGGAATGTAAAAGGTGCGGGACACCTTATAGGCACGCTTATCCATCATCAGCATCGGATACCCTACACGGCACATCGCGTCGCTACCATGTGTGGCCCAGATCATTCCAGATGCATGCATCTTTGCCAGCAACCGCTGAGTCAGCAGTCGTCCCGTTTGCTCGGCGGAAAGATGCGATGTGTTATCGCCTGTCAGTGGATATGTTCCGCCGTTGCAACCTGCGCACCAGAACAGACTGGAGATCGGAAAGCCCACCGCGGCAGCCCCACAGTCGACTGCGCAGGCATTTTGAGCAGCAGTGTCAGCGAAGGCATACATGTATGGGGTGATGATTCCCGCGAGCTCCGGATCGTCCCACATAGGGTCAAGGTTCGATGTGTAGGCCAGGTCGAAGTTGAGTTTCTCCATGCAATCGTTGTCCATCACCGTTTGCATGATGAACATGAAGGGCGAGACGTAATAGTTGATATTGCGGAACGACTTTTCGCCGGAACGGATGGCACCTTGGTCATAGTCTGTAGCGGTTGTGATCTCTTCTGTTGTTCCGCCAATCAGGCCTCGAAAAGAGATGTCCAACTGCATACCGCCAAGCATCGGGTAGCAATAAGGCTCGTTGACGACCTCTGCAAAGCGCGATTGCTCCCAGAATTCCACTGGAACGCCAAAAACCGTACTACCCCCTTTATCCAGACAGCTGCATAGCAGAGAGCTGTCTCGAGTCAGAGCATCTTCTTGTCCCATAGAAAGGACGTTTGCATTGAAGATGCGAATTGGAAACATGCAACTCCAACAGATATCCGTTAGTGGATTGGGAAATTTACCGGGGCAGGTTTGCGCGAAGGACGGGAGAGGCGTCAACAGCGCAAGAACGAATGCGATGAGGGGCAAGAGACGCTTGATCATTGGGTTACCTCATCGACGCGTATCTTCATTCCATCTTGAGAGAGGACTGCTGGAACGCGCTTGATACCGAAGTGCTGGGTCAGTTTTCCGTGCTGGTCGTAGTAGATCTTCACTTTCCAGCGGTCTTGGAGCTCACGCCAGGAGCCTCCGACCAGCACCACTCGATTGAGCGGATTTTCCTCAAGGTAGCGAGCAGCGATAGAAACCTGCTTCTCATCCCGAGCATCGATAAAGACGAGTGACTTGGAGAGGGCGATGTAGTTGAAGGGGTTGTAGACGACGCCCGCTTTTGCTACGACCCGCCCTTGTTCGTCGACTACATCCTCGGAAAAACTGACAGACGGATCGAAGTGCCAAGTCTTGTTCTCTGTGGCGTAACTGATCCCTGGAACTGGGGGAGGGTCAGAGAATGCCGCAAGCGTTTCTTCTTGAAAGCGCCGTTGCATTGCATTCATCTCGCCATTCGACTGAAGCCGTTTGATGAGATCCTTGATCTGTTCAACCATGTCTGGCTCAGCGATCGGCCATGTTTGCCCATACGTTGAGCCGATGCGCTCGGCGGAAGCTGAGGAGCACATTAGCGCGGTCAAGCAGGCGAGCAGGATCTTGGTTCCTGGCCGCACTGGATTCATCGTTTCGCGCTCGAGTCGTTAAGCCATGCGTCCATGGCGGCCACGGGCATGTAGCCGGCCTTGAAGGTGCCGTCGTCGCGGACCAAGGACGGGGTTCCGGAAACACCAATTTCGCGTGACAGGCGCTCGATCTTCTCAAGCGGGTTGTCGCACGTCGCGACGGGGGGCGTCACCCCTTCGACCATCATTGCCGTCCAGGCCTGTGCTCTGTCTTTGGAGCACCACACGGATTCAGCCTTCTCTTTGGCGCTCGGATGCAAGGACGCGATCGGACTCAGGAAGACATGCATGGTGTAGTTGTCCAGCTTCATGAGTTCCTGCTCGAATCGCTTGCAGAACGGACAATCAGGGTCGGTGAATACGGCGAACTTCCTGCTTCCGTCGCCCTTGACCACCTTGAAAGCAAGATCGAGCGGAAGCGAGTCCCACTTGGCGCGTGACAGGTTGTTGCGGGCCTCTGCGGTCAGGTCGACTTGTTCCTTCATGTCGAACATCGGGCCAAAGATCAAGTAACGCCCCGATTTGTCTGCGAAAGCGACCGTACGCCCCATAGTCACTTGAAAGATCCCAGGCACCGGAGAGTGCTTGACTTCAGCGATCGGAGTGTTGGGATAGGTCTTCTCCAGGTAGGCCTTAAGTTCTGCCTCTTCGGTGGTTGCAGCAAACGCACTGCCCACCACACAAGCGGCGGCCAGAGCGGTAACAGACAGAGTTCGAGCGAATTTCGAAAGCATCGTGTGATAACCTTACAAGAAAAGACAAATGGAATAGTAACTGTCACCCAGAAGGATATCAAATGCTTCCACGACTTGGCGGATGCTCTGATGCGGTTGCCCTTTGCAGTCTTGGCGCAGCAGTCGCTGCAACAACTCCGTTTGTAGGGGTCGATCCCCAGCATGCGGCTGCGCTGGCAATGGCCGGTACTACGTGGCTGGGCTATCGGGTGCTGGAGAAGGTGTCTTTCTCAAAGGCTGCGTTCGACTCGAACGTAGCGATCTCGTCGTCAGCCAAAACCCCTGATCTGGCTGGAGGAGCGGGAATGCTTATTGGCTACAAGGTCGAGGACGGAAGGCCCGTGTATGTGCCGGACGAAGACCTCATGCGGCATCTGTTCATTCTGGGTCAAAGCGGCGTTGGCAAGACCGTCCTGGGCGCCAACCTGATCTTTCAGCAGATTGCACGCGGGGGCGGGCTCACGTTCATCGACGGCAAGATGACGGACGAGGAACTGCAAAAAATCTGGCAGATGTGCGCCTGGTGCGGTCGGGAGCGTGACCTTTTCATCATCAACCCCGGCCGGCCCGAAATGAGCAACACCTACAATCCGTTGCTCTATGGTGATCCAGACGAGATTGCTGACCGGCCGATCTCAACCATTCCTCAGAATGACTCCAATCCGGGAACGGACTACTACAGAAAGGCCGCGCACCAAGGCATCGTGACTCTGGTTTCAGCAATGAAAAAGGCCGGATTGGCCTACAACTTCATTGACTTCGCGGTCATGCTGATGAACTCCAAGGCTCTTGAAGAGCTTGAGCGCAAGCTCATGGAGGTCGCCCCAAACTCCGATGAGGCTAGAGCCTTTAGTCTTTTTGTCGATCAGTTTCGGTATTCGGCTAAGCCTGGCGCAGATGCCACCATCGACATGAAACGGCTGAAGGAAGTGTTCGGTGGCATTGGGCAACGCATGTATCTGTTGGGAACAGGAAAATTCGGTGAAGTACTGAACTCGTACACGCCAGATTTGAACCTCTTCGAAGCAATTATGAACAACAAGATCATCTATGTTCAGTTGCCTACGATGGGGAAGAACGAAGCAGCGATGAACTTCGCCAAGATGTTCATCTCTGATTTTAGAACGTCGATCTCGTGGCTTCAGGATCTACCCGAAGAAAACAAGCTTCAGATACCTCACTTCTTCTTCATGGACGAAGCAGGCGGGTACGTTTCCATGAACATGACAAGGCCTTTTGAGCAAGCTCGCTCTGCCCGAGTGATCCTCTGTCCGGCCGCCCAGACCATGGCGAACTTCAAAGCGATCAGTGAAGAGTTTGCCGAGATGGTCATCGGAAACACCTGGACGAAGCTGATTTTCAAGGTCGGAACGCAGGCGTCTGCGGAAGAGATGGCGGAAGTCGCGGGAATGCACATCGTCAACGTACGGCAAGTTGCGGAGGCGCGAAATAAGGGGACCAGCTCCCAGCTTCTTCGTCTCGACCCCGCAGCCAGCGAAAGCGAGGGTCTCAGCGAGACGGTGACCTACAAGGAGCAAGAGGAAAACCGGGTTAGCGCCGATCAGCTCAAGGCGCTTGGGAAAGGTGAGTGCGTGATGCTCTATGGCGGTGATCAGGTGCACCACCTCAAAATACCCATGCTGAAATTCGATTCTCAAGAAGCGAAGAAGTTCGGAAAACCACGTGTGCACAGATTCAGGAAGCGTGCCGTCAAAGGTGCAGACTTCTTCAAGAACGCGGAAAAATATCTCTCCCGGAAAATGTCATGAACGAATGGTCACTCGGAGAGATGTTGGTTGACGGAATTCGCAAGTCACTTTTCTACGGTCTTGCGATATTCCTCATCTTGATGCTCATTCCGGCAACTCGTGAAATGTTTATGAAGTTTGTCGGAGTCGTTGGGGGCGAGACCGGTACTCGCGTCTTCAATACAGTCATCTATCTGATAAAGGGAATTTACAAGGCGCACGTTACGTTGATCTGGCATCTCTTTAATAGCAGAAAGCAAGTCTTTTTGTCTCCCGATGAAAGCCAGATAGGTGGGGCAGCAAAAGAGAAGATCAAGACTTGACCGATGAGGATGGATTGAGACGTGAGCAAAATCAAGAAGGATGCCCTTGAAGAGGCTATTGAAGTTGCAGACGAGGTTGTGTTCAGCGATAAATGGCTTGAAGAGAATAGTCTTGAAGTCTTGAAAGGTGACCCTCCCCCCTTTGAGCAATTTTTTGCAGAAGGGACCGACCTTGAGGAACTGGATGTCGCGGATTCTCTTGACGATTTCGCGGCAGACTTCAGTTTTGATGACTTCGCGGAAGCGGAAGCTGAATCATCTGCAAGTCAGAAGATTCAAGCGGCCCTTAGTACCCTGAATATCAAGGACACAGAGGGCGTTGTTACGGCAGAAGACTTCGAGGAAGGCCCTCCACGCCAGGCATTCCAGATCATCATGCACTACGCAACTGCACTGTTGCCAGAGCTTGCCTACCCAACGAAGCGCCCGAAGAACATCGTCTACTCGCACGAAAGAGTGATGCAGGCGGTTCGTTTCATCTTTGGCAGAGAAGAGCATGAGGGTGAAGGACGGGAAGGAATTAATTTTGCATTGTGCTGCGAGACGATTGGAGAGTATGTCCGGCCTGATGTAATAAGACTTCGGTTCCACTACGAGTTCTGGCTAAGGCAACTGCGCTTCCAACACGAGTTTCCGTTTCTGATCGACCCGGTGCCAGCATTCATCGAAAATCACGCATATTTCTTGAATGGAAAAAGTGCAGCGATCATTTGCGATTTGCTCTGGTCACACCCCGGACTCAACGTGCATGAGCTTTACCGGCGTGCAATCGATATGGAGCCGACAATCACGTTGAAGGATTGGGAAAAGAGCCTGGTGATGCTGGACGAGGAGTACATCGTCAGCGATTTCGTCGGTCACTGGTATCTCACAGGGAAAAACCCGGTTCGCTCGCATCAAGACGACGTTGCTGCGGGGAGACGATATCTATCTAAGTACGGCCGACTGAATTGGTCCGCCCACTTTGGGACTCCGGCGTGATGAATCGTCGAGATTTCCTGTTATTTGCAGCCAGCGCTGCTGTTGCCACGGCGCTACCTCTCCCTGCTCACGCGCAACAGTTGCCGCGAACGCTTTGGATCGCTCGCGACAACCCTCAGGATGGCGTGCTGCTCGATATCAGCACTGGGAAAGGGATTGCCTACCTCCAATACCTTTTGCGTGACGTTCGTGCAAACCGTCAGGGATTGGTCCATCCCCAGATCGTCAGCAACCTTGCTTGGGTCCAAGCGTGGCTCGCGCACTGGGGGCTGAAGGCGCCGATCGTGGCGACGTCCGGCCTCCGAACGGAGGTGACCAATCGTGAGGTGGGAGGAGCCCATCAGTCTCAGCATCTCCCTGACAATAATGGCGTCTTTCGCGCTGTCGATTTCTGGGTTCCCGGCGCAAACTCTGAGGACGTTGCCAGAATGCTCGAGTGGGCAAGAACGGGAGGTGTCGGCTTCTACCGGTCCTCAAAGCACATTCACCTTGATGCCGGTCGTCCGCGTTCGTGGGGACTGGCTAGAAACTGAAGAACACCATGCTACGAAAAGTCAGACTGTGGATTTCTAAGAAAGCAGCTGGAGATATGGATCTCGACATTGCAGGAAACAAAACCGTATCGGAGGCAGAGCTCCACAATACGATGGCGAGCATTCTGCTGGCAGATATTTTGAAAGAACGGCGGTCCGAACGCAGATGGAAGCTGTTTCGGCGCTTCATGATCGCATCTTTCTTTATCGGTGGTGCTGTGCTGTACGCGATGTTTTACACAAGCACCCTTGGCATAAAGGTGAACATATTTGAGAGATTCAAAGAACGCGAGCCTGAGCTGGCAGTGGTGCGTATCTCTGGGACGATTGGTGAATTGGTGACGGCGGACACGTTGATTCCTGCCATTCGATCGGCCTTTGAAGCTAAGACTACGAAGGCCGTGGTGCTTCAGATTAACTCACCAGGGGGGGCGCCCGGGGACGCCGAACGCATAGGTAGCTTCGTGCGCGAGATGCGTCTTTCCAGTGAAATCCCGATCCATGCAGTGATCGAAGGGATTGGTGCCTCCGCGGCGTACTTGATCGCGATGGAGACAGACAGCATCTACGCTGGTCGTTACAGTCTCGTAGGCTCAATCGGCGCAGTTCTGTCTGCGTGGGAAGCTCACCAGTTGCTCGATCGCATCGGAGTTCAGCAAAGGACGTTCTCGTCTGGCGAACTCAAGTCGATGTTGAATCCGTTCGCCCCACCAAACGAAGAGGGTAATGCCAAGGCTCAGAGCTTGGTTGACGAAATGGGCGAGATGTTTAGGGAAGACTTGATGCTGGCAAGGGCAAAGAAGCTTACATCGGGTATCGACTATGGGACCGGGGAGGTATGGAATGGTGTGGTGGCACAAGAGATCGGGCTAGTCGATGAGATTGGAACGATCGAGTCGATCCAGTCTAAGTACGGACTCGAAAAGCTGCGCGTTTATCGCCCGTTCCGACCCTACAGTTTTATGCGAATGATGGCAGAGTGGGCGCAGGACATGGGTATGGCGTTACCCTGGATTGCTGAAGGTTACAGTTACGAGTTGCGCTGAGAGAGTGGAAGGTCATGATCGGTTTCATCATTCGTCATCCAATTTTGTCGACAGCAGCAGTGATAATTGCGCTTAATTTTACGGATGCTCCGCTGTCACATGCTTTCGAGAAAGCCAATGTGTCGGAAGTCATTGGCTTGGACGCGAACGCAAGTGGCTTGCGTGATGATGTTGAGAGCTGGATTCAAGGGCTTTACCCAGAGGCAGCCCACCCGATCCGGGTGGCCGCAGAACAGCTTGGTAAAGCGTATCAGCTTGGGATGCAGGCTTTCCACGAGAACTCGCCAGCGCTTAAAAACAATGCGATACAGGCCTATGGGATTGCGCAGGCCTGTGTGGGAAAGCATTTCTCACCCGAATCTGCTGCGAAGATCAATGCTGGGATTGAAAAAGCTATGGGAAATACATCGGAGCGAGCGCAGTACGTTGTTGCACTCAAGGCCCAGCACGCGCGGGTTGTGAATAGCAACCCTGGCACTTACAGCTGCCCGTATTGAGCTCGGGGCGGCACTGGTTCAGGCTTTGCCCGCACGTCAAAGGAAAAACGGTTCGCCGTGAGGAAACGTGATGGCAGGCAAGCCAATTTCCTTGCGTCCCTTGAGATAGGTATCCATCTCAACAAAGCCAAACTTTGCAATTCGCGGCAGATGAATAAAAACGCCGTAAGTAAGGTGATACTGCTTCAACAGTATTTCGATTCCATGATGAGGCGGAAGGCCCGTCTTCATCCAATCTTTGAGCAAGTTGACCTCATCGCTGTCCCAGCAAGGGCAGCCAGGTTTCTCATAGAGGTGCATTTCGTTGCAACGCGCACAGACGGTCGCTAGGCCCCTGACCAGAATAATTTTACCCTGCTCGCTCTGGACAAGAAGGCGCTCCTGGTTGTAGCCCCGAGCAAAGAAAGGGTCCTGTATTGCTAGATCGAAAGGCGCGACGAATCCTTCGCGAGCAGCCCTGCGGCCTTCACGAAAATTTTTCAACTCTTCTTCATCAAAGAGTTTTACGGGCTTCTTGTGCGCGTCGATGGATCTCAACCGTAATCTCGAGATTGCTCATTGCTATATTCAACGGAGCCTGCATCCTTTTTGCAGCGATGAAGCTTTATAATCGTCAGAAATCCAAGAGCAAACTCTTCGTAGTTCATTCCTTGGTATGGCTCTGTGCGTTTGAATTTGCGACACCAGAAAGCGTAATAGCGGAACCCTTCCTCAGTGAAAAGTGCGCCACCCTCTGTGGTCCTGGATACTCCTTCGCGCCAAAAGCCTTTCCAGCGGAATTGGTCGAAGCGGATAGGATTGCTCTGCGTCATTGAGTAAGGCTAACACTGGGAAGGTTTGCCTTCAAGGATTCTTCTTATACAAAAAACCCGACCTCATGAGGCCGGGCTGTGTGTCATCGTTTAGAGATCCGCACGTAGTGCCGACAACGTAACGCTTGGCGGACAGCTGCAGCAGATCCACCGGCATGGGCTACTGCTTCCGAACCCTGGTCATGCAATCCCCGCACTCTCAGTCCAAAGAGTGCATTCGTCGCTTCACCCGTAGTTAGAAGACAACTTTGAATCATCGTCTTGATAAGTCGCTTGTAGCGATTCTCGATTCCAGGAAGATCGATAAAGAATCGACATCCATTCAGTTTGCTCCGTTCGATCTGATGTTCGGAAAGATCGCAAGGTGAAAAGAGGCTGACGACTTCGGAACTGACTCCGCAGATCTCGAAAACCATTCCGTCAATAATGACGCTGTCACCAGAAGCCCAATTATTTAAGTGCATCGCTGTAACTTGCATCGTATCTCCCGTTCGATAGTCCTGCCTGCAGCAATGCAACTTCTTGTGTGAGAAAAAAGGTTTAGGGCTAAACTGTGCCGCAGAGGGCTGCGGAACCCTCTATTCCCGCGTTTACAAGGAAAAACAATGATGGACCTGAAGAACTTTTCGCTTCCTGAACTGAAGAAGCTCTCTGTCGTCGTCCAGAAGGAGTTGGACCGGAGGACACTTCAGTCGAAGAAGGCACTGATCAAGCAAGTACAGCAGATGGCCGCCGAACATGGCTTGGATGCCGACGAGATGCTTGCTGAGGTCGGCTTGTCCGGCCGAGAAGGGTCGAGCGTGAAGTCAGGTGCCGGAAAAGCTGCTCCTGGACGCAAGAAAAAGGCACCTGCCGTGAAGAAGGAGAAGTTGCCGCCGGTGTACTGGAATCCGGTGAACGCCCAGGAGGGCTGGAGTGGTCACGGCCGGAGACCTTCGTGGGTGATCACGTACCTTGAGAACGGGGGTGAGCTCGAGTCGCTGAAGAAGCGCCCCTGACTCTGGGGTAGTGAGGGGCTGGCTTCAGTGCAATGCTGAGCCAGCCCCTGTTCTTTGAACGGAAACGCGAAACCTCAAGCCCATTTCCCTAAGTCGCGCCAACGTCTCCTCCTCGGTCGGTCTCGTCCGCCCAAGCTGGTCACAGCAGGCTTTGGCGATCTCTAGCAGTAGCGGAACTGCCGTCACAGGGACACCAGAAATGGAGCTAGTTGCGGGGAGTAGGGAGAAGTAATCCTGAGCCGTCTTCCCAGTAAGCCACTGCAGGGCCGAGACGAGAGTCCATCCACGCCCGAGCTGGGCGCTTACTTTTGCGCTTATTTCAGCGACGCTACAAGTGTCGACGAGGGTTGCAACGAGCACCGCCTCAACGCAGGCTTCAGCTTTTTCGCGAACACCAACATTTTTCTTGGTCATGTCGTCTCCTAAGGCAAGGGGTGCTCCGTCTTCGTAGAGGTCACAGGCGGAGCTTGTCTTTCGATTCCATGGTCACAGGCTCGCGCACGTCCTGCGTTTCACATGGATTCTGCCGCATCTCCAGTACTGCAGACGCAGCCTGATGGTCAGGCGCTAAACCAAGGAGATGTGAAATGGATCAGTATCAGTTCTACCCCACCCCCGCCACGCTTGCTTCAAGGGCGTGGTCGCTCTTCAAGAGCAAGGAATGGGTGCGTGTTTTGGAGCCCAGTGCCGGAAACGGTGACCTGGCGCTGGCTTGCCCCGCATGGCGAGACGATTACAGGCGCCGTGTACCTGTCGATTGTTGTGAGATTGACCTGAAGCGGCACCCTACCCTTCGGGCCAAAGGCTTGAATGTGGTTGGGACGGACTTTTTGCAGTTTAAGAACGGGCATCTTTACGACGCAATCGTTCTCAATCCTCCGTTCCGGGATGGTGTGAAGCATGTGTTGCATGCATGGGAGATTACGTGGGACTGCGAGATCGTCGCAATCTTGAACGCCTCGTCGCTCAAAAACGCCTACAGCACCGAGCGGGATCATCTTCTCAGCCTGATCGAGAAGCATGGCAGCGTGGAGTTTCATACCGGGGCCTTTGCAACGGAGGAGGCCGAACGCAGGACAGAGGTCGAGGTTGCGCTCATCTACCTTCGTAAGAAGGCTCAGGTGGAGGAGATTGTCGGCGACATTCTCAGTGAGTGTTGCCGGCTCCCTGATTCCGCACAAATCTGGCGTCGTTAAACGGCGTCGTCGA
>NZ_DAIUFW010000008.1:0-72474 GCF_036844465.1 Methylobacillus sp. | reverse complement strand
TAAGATATTGGCCTAAATACTACTATTAATCGTGGTCTGTCCCCTATTATTCTTGCAATCAATAGAGTCTGTGAACCTATTGATTTTGAGAATTTATGGTGCGCCGCAAAGAGGCCTGGCCTTCATATATTCGCTGGAGCAATTTCCCATGTAACGATATCCACTTCGAATCAAGCAACGTTGAAATGCATGCTCTTGTCGCATACGAGCAGCTTCATCGGTCTCATCAGGAAACTGCTGTTTGACTTTCCATGAGAAAGTACCATTTTCATTCCCCTCACATGCCGCCCAATCATTAAGTCGACTTTCTTCTGTCATTCCCTCCTTTTCCCAATAATCAATATAAGGTTTGACGGGCTCACGGAATGGATTGCCATTCATCCAATGTCCTCCGATCCCACACCCTGTCTGCGTAAGGCTAAGAAATAATAAAAAATAGACGGATGTACGCATTTTTATTTTGCCCCTTTTAATAAAATCGAAATTGCTTGCCAGAACCAAAGGGGTCGGACTCGATTGATCTACATGAGCCGTCGGTTCCTTCTTCTTTCATGATCCGGCTGACGGCATCATAGACGTGGTGCGGATGTAGTCCTGCACACTGCTACCATTGTAAATAGTGAATCAATCGAGTCTGACCCTTTGACCCTTTGATTTTCCGCCGATATTGAAATAATCCACGCGGTGTACCGTAAATGGATACTCCTATGCGAGCTGCCGATGATATTGATATTACATGTGAGACCATACTTTTATGGTGAGCCGCAAAGAGGTTGAGATTTCATGTATTCACTAGAGCAGTTGCCAGTATAGCGATATCCAATGCGTAGCATGCAACGTTCGAAGTCGTGTTCTAATCGCATACGGAATACATCGCTACTTTCGTCTGGAAGCCGTTTTTTTCTGTCCAGCGAGAAATTTCCATTCTCTTGTCCTCCGCAATTTACCCAGTCGCGCAAGCGACTTTCTTCTGTCATCTCTTCTTTTGTCCAGTACGCGATGTAAGGTTTGATGGATTTAATCATTTTTTCGCGTTCAAGCGCACACGGACCATCCAGACACTGACCATAAAGACATCCTGAGAGTAGGAGCAGAATACTGAGTAATATCCATGTTTTCATTGTGCACTCTTTAATAAAATAGAAATGGCTTGCCATGCTTGTGGGGATAAAAACTCTGACATTGCAAAAGGGGTGGCAGGGAGTAGGGCAAGCTCACTCCAACGGTCATACAATGTTTTCTCAACGACACTCATACCTCGTTTAGTATTTCCTTGCCCATCATATAACCCTGTAATCTGACCACCAATGAAATCGTGTGTACCACCGAACGATTCGATTAGCTTGTCCTGCCAGCTTCCAGCTTTATAGGGAATACCAAATAATGTACCCTTCCAGCCTTGAATGCCGCCTGTTAAACCAGCCATTTTCCGGCCTTCATCGGTATCCAGCCACTCTATAAGGGACTTTCCATCGGCTCCCTTGCTGCTCCACTGGGCTTGACCTTTGTCGTTTAGCGCCAAGCTTCCATCTGCATTAGTTATGCAGCGTTTATTATCCGTCCCGCATAACCCATCTAGGTCGGCGCGTGTACCCCCGGTTCCAATCTCGTCTCCTCGGATCCCTTCACTCTTACCTTTCAGCAGATTGCCCAGAACAAAGTCTCCATCCGCCAAACCTGCGGATAGTTCCGAATTTTCAATCGTAATCCTCCGCATTTCTTCCGCCGCCGCAGATAAAGCCTCTTTGGTAAGCGCCGTCCCCCCAAATCCGGTCACCGCTCCGATCAGCACATTCATCACCTGTTCTTCCAGACGCAATTCTTTAAGCTGTGCCTGAATCAAGGCTTTTTCTTCTTCGGTTTCAGCGCTCTTGAGTTGTGCATTCAGCAGGCTTCTCTTGTTCTGCACATAGTCACCAACGATTTTATTTGCTTGTTGGCTGAATGCTTTCGTAATCTGCACCTGCGCCTGAATCTCTTTAGCCACTTTTTCTGCATCAAAGATCGGTACAATAGTGTCCGCCGTGCTGTTGCCTTCACTATCCACCGCATTGCCATACTCATCTACATGCACATCGCGGTTGAGTAGGGTAACGGTGGTGGCAGCATCCGTGCCGGACATCGCCTGTTGTCCTGCGTCATCCGTAATGTCGATTGCACCGCCGCTGACTGCGCTGAACGTGTTACCGTTGGTTTTACCGCTATCCGAGCCCATGCCCGCACCGGATAGTTGTGGCAAGCCAGCCTGGATGCCGCCGCCTACCGTCGCCGATGTCGCCTTGGCATCATACTCTGCTTGGTTCGCGATATCCGCGACGGTAAGCGTTTCCGTCGTCAGGCTGTTCCTGTTCTCCGCAATCGCTGTTTCAGTAGATGCGATCACCGCACCCTTGAGATCGGTGTTTCCATTGACCTTGACCTGGAAACCGCCATCTCCTGCATAGATGCCTGCTTGCTCATTGACTGAGGCATAGTCGCTGTTGATCTTGCTGCTGGATGAGCTGAACGAACCGCCTGCCATGCCAGCCCCGATCGGCACGCTAATGCTGATGCCAGTGTTTTTCTGCTTGCTGTCGTAAGTGCTTGTATCCTGTAAGCTCCGGATATTGAGGTCGCCATCGCCCGAGATGCCAATGTTAGCTACTACCTGATTGCCCTTGACTTGCGCACCAATCAGATTAGTATGCGTCCCGCTTTCCAGGCTCACTGTATTACCTGCCTGCACCACGCTCTCCGTCCAAGTGACATCCGTGCCGTTGGCCTTGCCTTTGCCTTGTGAGGCGCTGGCTGTGATAGCAAGCCCGTTGGAACCTATGCTGATGCCGACACTGGCACTGCTGTTTTTATTCTTGCTGTTAAGTGTTTCGGTGTTCTGCGCAGCGATCAGGTTGACTTCATCATCCGCTTTAAGGCTGACATTGTTGCCTGCCTTGATGGTGCTGCCGATGACAGTGATATCCGATTGCTCACCAGCCTCTGTTGCCGAGATGGCAACATCACCACCTGCCATCGCCGTGCTGCCCTGGGCTATGCTGCTGGTTTGCGTGGATGAACTGCTGTTCTTTGAAGTGCCGATGCTGAGAGACAGATTCACGCCGCCTACCTGATTGGCGGCATTGGTGACGCTACTATCTGACGGCGCCGCATTCAACGCCTGCATTGTGCCATCGTAAGTATTCTTCGCTGTCAGCGCCGTCGTGCCTGCCGCCAATGCCTGCATACGGCCATCTGATGTGTTGTTTGCGGCCTGTTTCATTTGTTCGGCGGTCTGGAGAGCCGAGATTACCGGGCTGGTGATGGCAAGTGTAATTCCGCTCTGCTTAAACTTCGTCTCCGTCGTCTGGATAGAAGTATTTTTGCCTGCCAAGATATTAACCTGCTGTGCCGAGATATTGATATCGCCTTCTGGCGTCAGCACGTCACTACCCGTCTGCGTATAGGTCTTACCTGCCTCGATGCGGACATCGCCCTCGACGCTACCCACCGTGCTGCCAGCCTGGGTGATGCTGACACCAGTTTGCTTCTGGCTCAGTTTGCTGGTGCCATAGCCTATGCTGGAGCCGCTGGCGGAGAAGCCGGATTTCTTTTCTTTCTTGGTATGGGTTTCGTCCAGGGTGTTTTCTACCGAGGTGATGATGACATCGCCAGAAGCCTGCAGTTTTGTACCGCTGGTAGAGACGATGTTGCTGCCTTCTACTGAAAGATTGCCTAGGCCCGTTGTCCCTGCCTGCAACACAATATTTTCTGCACTTAGAGTGCTGCCGTTGCGGGTGGTTTGGTCAATGGTGTCGCGGTATTCTTTCTTGCGGCTGGTAGTTTTCACCTTGCGGTAGGCATCGCTGGCGAATGTGTTGGTGCCTGCGGTGATCGAGATATCACCTCCGGCGGTGGCCTTAAGGTCGCCTGCATCGCTATTGATGCTGCTGGCAGTCACGCTGAGATTGTTGCCTGCCTGCAGGGAAATGTCGCCGCTGGTAGCGATGCTGCTGCCGATGGCAGTGGAGGATTGTTCCTTGCGCCACGATTTGCGGCCAGTAGCGTAACTGTTGGTGGTGGTTTCGACGGTGCCGATATTGAGGTTGTTGCCTGCCTGCAGCAGGGTTTGGCCGTTTATCCCATCATTCTGGACGGCAGCAGCCATGAAGTTGAGGTCGTTGCCTGCGCTGGCGACGAGGATGGCATCCGGGTTGCTGACGTATAAACCCGCCACGCGGTCAATCACCCGGCTTTGCACATGGCTGGAGCTGCCTGCTATGCGGACATTCAAATCCACCGTGCTGCTGTTGATATTGATGTCGTTGCCAGCCGTGGCGATCAGGCTATCCTTGCCTGCGATACTGCCGCCTTCGATATTGATATCGTTGGCGGCATTGATATGGACATTGTTTCCACTGACCAGGCCGCGGACGTTGTGGATGTTGTCTGCGGAGATGTTGACGATATCGCGTCCGGCGATGATGCCGCTGGCATTGAGGTCGCCGCTGGCAATTTGCAGGTCGATGTTGCTGCCCGTCAGCACCGCACCGCTGGAAGCGACATCGCTATCCTGCAAGCGCACGTACACCTGCGGCACGAGCACCTTGGTCACGGTGCCATCAGGCAAGGTGACTTCCTGCTCTACCAGCCAGACGATATCGCTGGTGAGCTGGGCCACTTGTTCTGCGCTGAGAGCGATACCGGGGATGAGCTGCAGGCTGTCGGCCTGTGTGAGACCTGCACTCATGAGGGCTTGGTATTGCGCTTCATCGTTAGCGTGACACTCCAGGAAGCGCCTGCCGGTCAGCTCCGCTATTTGCTCTCGTACCAGGCGTTGCTCATAGAAGCCGTCGCCCAGGCGCTTTTGCGTGATCGCCGGGTCGAAGGAGAGCTGCTGCATCATGTAATCCGAGCTTAGCCAGTCGCGATAATTGGCGAACTGCGGGTCGGTTTCGATCAGGTAGCTGGCCGAGGCATCCGGCACGGGATGGAACAGGCTGCTGGTGTGGAGATTGATCGGGCCGGGAACGCCAGGGGCAGGGCCGTTGGCATGAGTGACCGGGGCAGTTTGTTCGCGGATGGTGGTGTTGTCGATACGGTCAGTGAACGTGCCAGTGAGGGTGCCGCCTGCGCTGATAATGGCGGGGATGGTGTCGATAAGGGTGCTGTTGCTATCGGAGGTGATGGTGGTTCCGTGGTCGCGGTCGCCCCAGTGGATCAGGTTGGTATGGATGATGCGGTCGGTTTGATGGAATAGTTCCGCGCCCTGATTGCTCAGGGAGGAGCCAGTTAATATGAGGTTGCCGCCGGTTTCGATATGGCTGTACCGGTTGACGATGTCATCTATATCCAGTATGCCATTTCCTGCCGCGAGGATGGAGGCGGCAGGGGTGGCGGAGATGATCTGGTCTTCATATTCCGTGGTGTAGGTGGTGATGTGGTTGACGTAGCTGCAATTAGCGGTGGCGCATTCCTGACGATAGCTGGAGGTGTTGCTGATTTGCACACGTTGCGTGCTGAATTCAGTGCGTTGATTGGTTAGGCTGTTTGCCGTGATGTGAATATCACCCAATGCCTCGATACTGGCGCTGTCGTTCAGGATGGAGCCGGCACGGCCTGTTGCATGATGGCTGGCATCCAGGGTGGCGCCTATCGCCAGGTTTCCTACACTAAAGATGATAGCGCCTTGTTGGTTGGCAAGGGTGTTGATGCCAAGGTCGAGCTGGTCGCGCGCGGCCATTGTGGCTGCGGTGGTGGTGCCGTTGAAGGTTTCCGCCCGATTGGTCAGCTTGACAGCCTGAATTGTCAGGTGGTCGCCATAAAGGCGTCCGCTGCCGATGTTGTCAATGGCGGTGGCCTGGATGAAGTTGCTACCGCCATCGATTAAGCCGCGGTTGGTGAGAGTGTTGGTCACTAGTAGTGAACTGTTGGCGCTGCTGATTTCACCATTTACCTGGTTGTCGAGACTCTGCGCCATGAGGTGCAGGGTTTGCCCCGATTGCAGTTGGCTGGTGTTGATGACCTGCCCATCGGTGCTGAGCTGCAAGCTGCCGTTGGCGATCATACGCCCGCTGTTGTGGATATCACCCTGGGCGGCAATGTGCATTTGTCCTTGCGCAGTGATCGCGCCGCGGTTGAGCAGTTGCCCCGCGCTGGTCACCACCACTTCGCCCACGCTCGCCCCGATGCTACCAGCATTGCGCACGCCCAGCCCGACCTCGGTGCCGATGAGGTGAATCTTGCCTGCGTACATACCGCCCAGCGCGGCGACGTCCATAGCAAACGCGGGGGCAGTGCTGCCTGCATCGGCGGCGATGGGGGTGATGCTGGTCTGGTTGGCATTGCTGTCGATATTGACCTGGTTGGTGCCGGTGGTGACGTTGAGCGCATTGGCCCAGATGCCTGCATTGATTTCCACGGCGCGGGCAATGACATCGGTAAAGTTGGTTTGCGAAGCATCCAGGCCGTTGCCCAGAAAGCTGACGCTGCCGCCGCCGACGCGGTAACCCAGCAGGCTGCCGCCATTGACGATAGGGGTGCCGGTGGTCAGGGTGGCGCGGTTGGCGTTGATGAAGCCGCAGCCGTCGCAACTGATGCCGGCCGGGTTGGCGATGACGACTTGTGCCCGGCTGCCGGCGATTTCGATAAAGCCGTTGAGCAGGCTGGGGTTGCTGCTGTTGACCTCGTTGAGGATCACTTTGGCGGTGCCGCCTGCGAGGTAGGGGTTGCCCTGTACCCAGCCGCCAAGCTGGGTCTGCGCATTGGTATTGCTGTTGTTGAGGATGGCGCCCTGGGCGCTGACATCGAACTGGCTGTAGGTGTTGCGTGAAACACCTGCGGCGCTGGGCGTCTGGATGTTGACCAGCGGCACGCCGTTGCCCGTGTTGCCGATGATGGACCGCTGGCTGGCAGGTGCCGATGGATCGGCAATGATGTCGGCATGGGCTGGGATGTGCATGATGGCGGCGGAGCCCAGCGTGAGCATGAGGGCGAAACGCAGCGGCGACAGCCCGGCCAGCATGGGTTTATCCAGTATGAGGCTGAATGGTGTGCCCGGAGCGGTGTTGCGGGTAAGGGTATTCTCGGCCACGGCCATCATCAGGCCACGGGTGCGATTGAATATCAGACGGTAACGATGCTTGTTCATTTATCTTCCCCTTGAAAATTGAGCTGGTGACTAGAACGACCAGTTGAGATTGAAGCCGGCTGCGGTGTGAGCCGTTTCGAATCCGTCTGGTTTCTTGATGGGTTGCCCCAGGAACAGGTCATAGCTGAAACCTTTATAACCGCCGCGCATGCCGATGACAGCGCCTGCCAGTTGCTTGCCGGGCAGCAGCTTGCTGGATTGCCCGCCGACTTCGCCATAATCCAGGCCGAGATACAGGGTTTGACCGCTTTGCCCGAGCCTGGCGGCAAGGTCGTTGCGGATGAACCAACCGCGGTCCGCGCTGAGCGTGAGCTGACCATCAAAGCCGCGCACGGTGTAGCGGTTGCCGAAGGCGAAGCGGTCTTGCGGCGAGAGCGGCGTGAGGTTGGATTGGGCGCGGAGGGTGGCGCTGTATTGCAAACCTTGCGCTCCCCAGGGCAGGTTGAGAGTGAAAGGCTGGGCGAAGTGCAGGTCGGCAGTGATGATTTCCATGCGCGAGGCGCCTTCATCAAAGAACTCTTCCGGTGCCTTGAGCGCATGCATTGCCCCGGTGCCGCGCCGGTAGGCAAGCTGGTAATCCAGCACGGATTGGCCGAGGTACCAGCTTTGCTGGAGGCCCAGGGTCCAGCCCGCGGTGCGACGCCTTTGCACTTCGACTTCGGTATCGTCGATGTAGTTGAAGGATTTGCGGAAGAAGCTGCCGATGGAAAGCTGGGTTTTGTTGATAGCGGAGCGGTACACCATGCGACTGAGTTTGAGTTCGGCATTCTGGGTGCGTCCGCTGTAGGTGTAGGTCTGGTTCAACCCGGCGACAGCCTGGTGGTAGTTGTAGTTGGAGCCGGTGGCGCTGAACAGCCAATGCCCAAAGGGGATGGAATAGTGCAGGGTGGTGCCGCGCGAGCCGCGGCTGCCCTTGTCCCCGCCGCCCAGGTCGTGGTTGCGGTTGATGTAGAACAGATCGCTCAACCCCAGCAGATTGTCGCTGGAGAGCGTGACGCCGCCCTGGTATCTGCCGGTGCTGTCGAAACCGCCATCATCGGCACTTAAGGTGAGGCGGAAAGGCAATGCCTGACGGTAGCGGATCACGAGATCGCTCTCGCCGGGTTGCGCATTGCCATCGGCAGGCTCGATCTGAATATCGGCATCCGAGGTGGGCGAGCGCTTGAGGTTTTCCAGGCCTTGCTCGATGGCGCGCAGATTGAGGATGTCGCCAGGGGCGATGGGCAAGGCATTGCCGTAACGGATTCTGGGGCTGGAATCCGCTGTGAAGCGGATCTGCCGTACCTTGCCGGGAATCACGGTGAGGATGAGGTGCCCGCCGCTCAAGTCCTGCGGCCCGGCGAGGATGCGGGTAGTGACGAAGCCTTGGGCGACGATGGCGTTCTGCACATGCGACATGACGGTGTTGATGCCTTGCGCGCCCAGGCAGCGGCCTATGGCCATGTGTTTGCCATGCAGGACATCATGCAATGCAAAGTGGAACAGCGAGGCATCGCTGCCTTCAAGACTGATCTGCCGGATGGGGAAGCAAGGGGTTTCTGTTTCGGGATAAGTCAGCGACGTTGGAGCTGGTATGCCGGGTTGGCGGATATCCGGCGTTGTTTCCTGCTGCTGACGCAGCACGCGCAGGCGTTCTTGTTGCAAGAGCTGCTCTTGCGCCGAGGTGTCTATCGGTGCTGGTGCTGCAATGGCTGGGCATAGGTGTAGAAGGGCTAACCCTCCCCAGAATGCATGGCGAAATGACAGCAAGCGTGATTCCTCCCCGTGAGCAATAGATAATCAATTGTTGTTATTGCTAAAGGGAAAGGCAGCGGCAGGTGGATAGCAGCGAAAAGCCGGATGGAGAGAATACCGGGTGGCAGGTTCCTCAAATGGCGGTTCCGCTGTCATAGTAGCCATGTGCTACCTTAGACCGGTGACTTTGCGCCCCTGGTTTTTCAAACAGGGTTGCCCTTAACATTGTTCTTGCGATTCTGCTTTGATAGGTTGGCAGAGTCAATCAGATGGACCTGCGGATTACTCCTGATTTACATGGGAGGTATTCCCGGCTGTTTACCTGGCTATAATTCTTCGCTAGCGGGATAAAAGGGGCTTGGCATGTTGGTATTGAAAACATTTTTGTTGTTTATTCTCACCGCGCTAGCGGAAATTCTGGGTTGTTATCTGCCTTATCTTTGGCTCAAGAAAGATGGTTCCGCCTGGTTGTTGCTGCCTGCGGCAGTTAGCTTGGCTGTATTTGCCTGGTTGTTGAGCCTGCATCCAACTGCGGCGGGCAGGGTATATGCTGCGTATGGTGGGGTGTATATTGCAGTAGCGCTGGGCTGGCTGTGGCTGGTGGACGGCATCAGGCCAACTGCCTGGGATGTGGTTGGAGTAGCGGTAGCCTTGATTGGCATGTCCATTATCATGTTTGCTCCGCGCTGATGTTTTTGGTGGGCAGTGTTCAGGAGTAAAGTGGAAACTGGGTTTGCGCAGGCTGGAGGTTCACATGAACAGGCGGGATGCGATTACTGGACTCTTTATTGTATCAACTTTGATGATGCATGCCGCGACTGCCGCGGCGGTGATGTTTGGCCATGATCTGAACGGCATGCCTGTCGCGCAGCTGATATTCGAGCATCGCGAATGGCATGAATACCGCCAGGAATGGCGCGTCAGCCATAATGAATGCAGCGGGGTGGTGGTGGGACGAACCCCGATGACCCTATTGACCGCTGCGCATTGTTTGCGGGATGTCAGCCTGGATGAAGCCGGTTTGCCTTCCTTGCGCATCTCCTCTGCCTCCGATCCCCGACTATCCATGGCACGCCTGCAGCAAGCCATATTCCCCGAATTCGACAAAGTGCGCGGCAACCTGATTGATGACCTGGCGGTATTAATATTTGATATCGATTTGCCGGATGATGTTGCGGTTGCGCCGGTGCTGCTTGATCAGCCTGGGGCTTCATTGCTGTTGTGTGGATATGGCTATGGCGCGGCGGATGCGTTGCCGGTGAAGTTGCGCTGTGCGGAGAAGCCCGTACGTCAAGCTACGGAGGATTTTTCGGTATTCTTGCCTTCCTCCTATGCAGGTCTTGACCCTGTGTTCTACTCACGTTACCAGGTGCAGTTTGAAAGCAAGGCCAATGTGGTTTCTACGCTGGAAACGCTGATGGCGGTCAACCGTCTTGATGCGCAAGGTGAATACGACCCCGCCTTGCCTATGCCCACTATCGGGGATTCAGGCGGACCCTGGCTGGATGAGCTGGCAGAAGGACGCTATGCCGTGGTCGGCATCACAAGCTTTGTGGAAAGCTTCTATGGCAGCTCGCCACAGCTGCCTTTTTTCCACAAGAGCAGCGCGCCCATGACTGATTTTGTCTATGCGGCCTATGGCATCAGGCTGGATTCGATGCGCGCTCGAAAGCTGTTCAATGCTGCACGCATGAAAGGGGCTGATATCCGGGTGTATCGGCGCAGCTGGCAGGCGTTTGACACGTCGCAACCATAATGTGACCTTACTGGGGCACGGGTTTGCGGATCAGGCGGCTCTGCGGGAATACCGCAGTGAAGGTGCTGCCCTCGCCCAACTCCGATTCAATTTCCAGGCGGCCCTGGTGGCGGGTCAGGATATGCTTGACGATGGAGAGGCCCAAGCCGGTGCCTCCGGTTTCACGTGAGCGGCTGCGATCCACGCGATAGAAGCGCTCTGTGAGCCGGTCGATATGCTGCTGTTCTATGCCGATACCGGTATCCTGCACGCTGAAGCGAACTTCCGGGCCTTGCGTATGGAGTTTCAGATAAATGCTGCCGCCTTCCGGCGTGTAGCGCACTGCATTGCTCACCAGATTGCTGAACGCGCTGTGGAGTTCTTCGGTAGCGCCTTTGATGAAAAGCCCGGCCTCTACCGGCTCCAGGGTAATGACGTGCTTGCCCTGGCTCAGGCTGGTGCCTTCATGCAGCAGCATATTGAGCAGGGCGCTCAGGTCGATTTCGCTCTCCTGCGGTGCTTCCGGGCTGTTTTCCAATTGTGATAGGGTGAGCAGGTCTTCGATCAGGTGGCGCATGCGCCCGGTTTGTTCCTGCATCATGCCGAAATAGGTGCGCGTGTTTTTCGGTACTGCACCCTCCATATCAAGCAGGGTTTCCAGGAAGCCGTTAACCACTGTCAGTGGCGTGCGTAATTCGTGCGAGACATTGGCGATAAAATCGCGGCGCATGGTTTCCAGCTTTTCCATCTGGCTGATATCACGCGAGATCAACAGCTTCTGGTTATCGCCGAATGGCACGATCTGGATTTCCAGCGTGGTGTTGGTGATATGCCAGGACCTGAGCTTGATGGGTTCTGAATAATCCCGGTGTTGCAGGTAGTGAATAAAATCGCTTGTACGTACCAGGTAGCCGATGGGCTGTCCTGTATCGTGGCGCATCGACAACCCCAATTGTTTTTCAGCGGCCGGGTTGCACCATTCGATCTGGTCATTGCCGTTCAATAGCACAACTCCATCCGGCAGCGCACTGGCCGCATGGCGGAAGCGGTCCAGCGTGGAACTCATCTGCGCGTGGCTGCGGCTATTGCGGCGTTTCGTGTAATAGATAGCGGAAAATACTTCTTCCCAGACTCCGCTGCCTACCGGCATGGTGTTGAGGTCAGGGTTCTTGAACCATTGCAGCAGGCTATGCAGCCAGTATAGGTGTCCGGCCAGGTAAAACAGCAACATGCCGCAAAAACATAATAATGCCGTGATGGTGTCGGTGGCTGCCCAGATGACGAGACTGATGAGTATGGCAGCTGAAGCTAGCCATACGAGTTTCCAGCGGATATCTTGCACAATGGCTTCTTATCGTGTGAAGGCAGCTATTATGATCTACTGTGCCGAGAAACGGTAGCCAACACCGCGCACGGTCTGGATAAATTCCTCATGGCCAGATTCCGAAAGTGCACGGCGCAGGCGGCGGATATGCACATCCACCGTGCGGTCTTCCACGAATACACGGTCGCCCCACACGCGGTCCAGTACCTGGGTGCGCGAGTGCACGCGTTCGGGGTTGGACATCAAGTAATGCAGCAGGCGGAATTCGGTCGGGCCCAATTCCAAGGTCTTGCCGTGGCCGGAAACCCGGTGAGTCATCGGGTCCAAGCGCAGGCCGCCGACTTCGAGCGGGTCATCGGTCATCTGCGGCGCGCGGCGGCGCAGCACTGCCTTGATGCGGGCATTCAGTTCGCGCGGACTGAATGGCTTCGTCACATAGTCATCCGCGCCGACTTCCAGACCGCGCACCTTATCAGACTCCTCGCCACGCGCAGTGAGCATGATGATGGGAATGGATTTGGTGAGCTCGTCTCCCTTGAGCTTGCGCGCGAATTCGATGCCGCTCATGCCGGGCAGCATCCAGTCCAGCAGAATGAGATCGGGCAGGGTTTCGCGGATCAACATCTGCGCCTGTTCCACGCTCAATGCCCGCACAGGATTATGGCCTGCTTGGGTCAGGTTGAGCGCAAGCAGTTCTTGAATTGCTGGTTCGTCTTCTACCACCAGGATATTCGCTGGCATGTCAGGTTTCCTCACTTATTGAATGACGAGCAATATATGACGCAAATATGACAGATTGATGACTATGTTTAAAGTTGATCGAGATACTGATCCTAGAATTTCCAGAAGAACTGATGGGCTTCAGCCATACTGCCGATCCTGGTTTTTGGTATTCCCGGATAAGGCATGAATGCGTGGTCGATGGTTTCCAGACGGTCAAACAATGATGGCTGGACGGTATATACCTTGATGAATTTTTCAATATGTTGCCCTAGTGTTCTTGGAGTAATGCAGAGAAATGCACTGAGCTTCTTTTTATTGGCATCAAAGTGGTCAAAGCTGATCAGGTAGGCGATGGCTTCGGAATAACTGCGCATTAGCAGCTGTTGTTTTTCTACATGGTCCTCGTTGAATAAAAGCAGGAATAGTGGATTCGACTGCTCCGGCGCAGGGATATCGAATGCTGGGGTATCTGACTCATCGTCAGCGTGGATGCGAAATGCTTTTTTCAAACGGTAGTCGTCGTGTTTGACATAGCGAAAACCCAATCTTGCCGGAACCCAGTTTATGTCTTTGGGACAAGCCAGATCGGGATAACGGCCATGTGCCGCAATAAAATCTTCGAGCAAGATATAAGCTTCATTTTCCAGGTCGCCTAGTGAATATTCAGCTTTTGTTTTATACGCGATGCTTCTTAATTTGGGTTTGATGATCGATATAAAGTCATTGAAAAAGAAGAGGTCCATGGCTGATTTCCGTGAGATGAATTAGCACAGCAATCTATTTTTCAGCATGATGATACGAAAGAATAATAAGGATATTAAGGATCAGAGCATTGCAGTTTGATTCAATTTATATGATGATTTGTAACAAAATATTTCATCAGAACACCTATAAATTGAGACACTAAGGAGAGAGTATGGCTGGCTTTTTTTCCAGAGAGCGCATCGTCGTGGGTGCGGGATACAATCGCTGGCTGGTGCCTCCCGCTGCGCTGGCCGTGCATCTTTCCATCGGTATGGCTTATGGATTCAGCGTGTTTTGGCTGCCCTTATCCAAGGCGCTGGGAATTTCAGAACCCCTTGCCTGCGGCGAGGATGTTGGTTTCTGGATGCGGGCGATTACGACCGCCTGCGACTGGAAAGTGAGCGACCTGGGCTGGATTTTTACCCTGTTCTTTGTGTTCCTGGGTTGTTCTGCCGCAGTGTTCGGCCATTGGCTAGAGCATGCCGGGCCGCGCAAGGCCGGGGCGGTAGCAGCCGTCTGCTGGGGCGGCGGCTTGCTGATTTCCGCCATCGGCGTCTATACCCATCAATTGTGGCTGATGTGGTTGGGATCTGGCGTAATTGGCGGCATCGGCCTTGGTCTGGGCTATATTTCTCCGGTGTCCACGTTGATCAAATGGTTCCCCGACAAGCGCGGCCTGGCGACCGGCATGGCGATCATGGGCTTCGGCGGCGGTGCCATGATAGGCGCGCCGCTGGCCAATACGATGATGAATTATTTCGCCAGCGAGGCCTCGATCGGCGTCTGGCAAACCTTTGCCACCATGGGCGTGCTCTATTTCGTAGTCATGATGATAGGTTCGCTGGGATACCGCGTTCCCGCGCACGACTGGAAGCCGAAAGGATGGACGCCGCCCGTCAGCAACGGCAAGAAGGCCATGATCACCCAGCATCATGTGCATGTGAATGAGGCGCACAAGACGCCGCAATTCTGGCTGCTGTGGTGGGTGCTTTGCCTCAACGTCAGCGCAGGTATCGGTGTGATCGGCATGGCGTCCCCCATGCTGCAGGAGGTATTCGGCGGCCTGCTGATCGATGTGCCGCTCAAACTTTCTGAGCTGAGCAGCGACCAGAAACTGCAAGTGGCAGCCATCGGGGCGGGTTTTGCCGGATTGCTGTCGTTCTTCAACATCCTGGGACGCATCGGCTGGGCCTCCTGCTCGGACTTTCTCGGGCGCAAGCGCACCTACATTATCTTCTTTGCCTTGGGCTTTGCCCTGTATGTATTGTCTCCATGGGCAGGCAGTATCGGCAGCGTCGCGCTATTTGCTGGCGTGTTTTGCGTGATTTTGAGTATGTACGGCGGCGGATTCTCCACGATTCCGGCATATCTAGCGGATGTGTTCGGCACGCAGCACGTAGGCGCCATCCACGGACGGATACTGACGGCCTGGGCCACGGCCGGGGTGCTGGGGCCGGTGATCGTCAATTACCTGCGCGACTACCAGCTTGATCAGGGTGTGCCTGCCGATCACGCCTACGGCATCATTATGTATGTGCTGGCGGCCTTGCTGTTGGTGGGGCTGGCGTGCAATCTCCTGGTGCGGCCAGTGGCGGAAAAGCATTACATGACCGCCGAGCAGCTTGCCGCCGAGAAAAAAGCCTCGCATGAGCAGGCGCAGAAGGGTATGCAGGCCCCCGCGCACAAGAGCAGCGCCGTGTTGACCGCGGTGGTCTGGATCGCTGTGGGCATCCCAATTGCCTATGGTGTCTGGAGTACACTGCAAAAAGCCGTGATTCTGTTCCATTGAGCATGGGCGGGAGGAGAGGGTCGAAATGACGCATCGCTGTGCCTGGGCCAAAGGCGCGCTGGACATTGCCTATCACGATATGGAATGGGGCGTGCCCGTGCATGACGATACGCGTCTGTTCGAGTTTCTCGTGCTGGAGGGCGCGCAGGCGGGGTTGAGCTGGAGCACGGTGCTGAAGAAGCGCGGGCATTACCGTCAGGTATTCGACCAGTTCGAGGTTGCCCGCGTTGCCGCGTATGACGCGGACAAGGTCGCTGCCTTGCTCGCCGATCCCGGTATCATCCGCAACCGGCTCAAGGTGCACGCCGCCATCGGCAATGCCCGTGCCGCGCTGGAGGTGCAAGTCAGATACGGCAGCCTGGATACTTTCCTTTGGCAATTTGTGCAGGGTAGGCCGCAGGTCAATCATTGGCGCAACATGGCGGAGGTGCCTGCCAGCACGGCGGTTTCCGACCAGATGTCAAAGGCTTTGAAGCAGCATGGCTTCAAGTTTGTCGGCTCGACGATTTGCTATGCTTTCATGCAGGCGGTCGGCATGGTGAATGATCACACCGTAGATTGTTTCCGCCATGCTGAGCTGCTGCCGTTGCAGGCTAACGTGTTAAAATAATCCAATTTTCCAGCCGCGTGCTGGGCTTAATTCAACAACGCAGCCTCAGCAGCTAGTGAGGCTGTGCTTCAACGGACACCATCATGAAAAAAATCGCAGTGGATTTGAATGGCAAGGATTTGCGCATCGGCATCGTGCTATCCCGTTTCAACAGCAATATAGGCGAGGGCTTGTTGCAGGCTTGTGTGGCGCAACTGCACAAACTGGGCGTGGCGGACGACGACATTACCCTGGCCACCGTGCCGGGCGCGTTGGAAACCCCGGCCATCCTGCTGCAAATGGCGGATAGCGACCAGTTTGACGGCTTGATCGCCCTAGGCGCCATCATCCGCGGTGAGACCTACCATTTTGAAGTAGTTTCCAACGAATCCGCCCGCGGCATTTCCGACGTGCAGCTCAGCACCGGCATTCCGGTTGCTAATGCCATCCTTACCACTGAAAACGACGAGCAGGCCGAAGCGCGCATGGCGGTCAAGGGTGCGGAAGCGGCTGATGTTGTGGTCGAGATGATCAACCTGTTGAAGCGGCTATGAGCGAGAGCGACAAGAAACCTGCGGATGCAGGAAAAACCAGCCCAGCCAAGGCGGGGCGCAGTCGCCGCAAATCGCGCGAGCTGGTACTCAAGGGCGTGTACCTTGGCCTGATGAACCGCAAGGACGTCAAGCTCATCATCCGTGAGCTTGCGGACGATCCTGATTTTGATCGCGCTGATTACGAGTACTTCCGCCAATTACTTGAAGGCGTGGCGGACAATATCGACGCGCTGGATGCGCGTCTGGTAGGCGTGCTGGACCGTCAACTGTCAGAGCTTAGCCCGATTGAGCATGCAATCCTTTGTATTGCGGCTTATGAACTGATTCATGATGTGACCATTCCCTATCGGGTTGCGATCAATGAAGGGGTGGAGCTGGCCAAACTCTACGGCGGTACCGATGGCCACAAATACGTCAATGGCGTGCTGGACAAGATTGCCGCGGAAGCGCGTCCGGACGAGTTCCAGCGCGGGCGGAAGTAAGCCTGACATCGTGTGAAAATAGCCAGCCTGGACTGGCTATTTTTATTTGTGTGGCAGAAACGGGCTAACCCTATTGCGACGTAGGCTTGTAATCTTGGCTTTCCTTTGTAAAGATTGCAGTCACAAGTATTGAATAAATATTGCTTGCAAGCATGCTGAATTATCTGGAAGTCTTGCTACAAGGGAAGGTGACATGGCAAAACTGGTGCTGACGCTGGAAGGGGATTTTCTGGCGGAATTTCCGTTGGGTAAAGCGCGCTTGAGTATAGGCAGGCGTCCTAATTGTGATATCCGCCTGGAAAATTTGGCGATCAGCGGCGAGCATGCATTTGTGGAGCCTGAGGGAGGCGTGTTTTACCTTGAAGATAACCAGAGCACCAATGGAACGCTGGTGAATGGGCGCGTAATCACGCGACACCTGTTGCAGGATGGCGATATGATAGGTTTGGGGCGGCATCAGATCGAATACCGCGAGGAAGACATTGCGGCAGAGCGCGGGTTCGAGAAAACAGTATTCGTCATGCCCGTGGTCAAGAAAATGCTGGCTGAAGCCGAGAAACAGAATAACGCTGCTGATAGCGCCCAGGCTGCGGGAAATGATAGGCAGCAGCCTGTCGGCCCGGCCAGAGTCAGGGTGTTGAATGGCGCGAGCCAGGGACGAGAGGTCGAGCTCAAGAAAACCCTGACGACATTAGGCAAGAGCGGGGTGCAGGTTGCAGTCATCACCAGACGTGCACCGGGTTATTTCCTGGCCCATGTTGAAGGCGACGGCCGCCCGGTGCTGAACGGAAACGCGGTGGAGATGCAAGCACAAGGATTGGCCCATGGCGATGTCATAGAGCTTGCCGGTATCAGGATGCTGTTTATATTGGAGTAGCCTGCATATCTTGGGGAGAGTGGAATCATGGCAATATCGGATACATTGATCAGGCAGTTGGAAGATCTGCATGCGATAGGTATTGCACTGTCCGCAGAACATAACCATCAGCGCCTGCTGGAAATGATCGTCATCAGCGCCAAGCGGTTGACCAATGCGGATGCCGGCACTTTGTATATCGTGACCCCGGACAATACCCTGCATTTTGAGATCATGCGCACCAGCTCGCTCGGTATCGCAATGGGCGGCACCACAGGCAACCCTATTCCCTTCCAGCCCTTGCCGCTCTACCTTGACGATGGGCGGCCTAACCATCACATGGTGGCCGCGTATGCGGTGCTCAATGATTGCACGGTCAATATAGAGGATGCCTATGAGGCGGAAGGGTTCGATTTTTCAGGAACCAGCCAGTTTGATGCATCCACCGGCTATCGCTCATGCTCATTCCTCACTGTTCCCATGAAGAATCATGAAGGCGATATCATTGGTGTCCTGCAATTGATTAATGCCAAGGATGCAGCCACCGGCGAGATTACCTCATTCTCCAAGTACAGCCAGCATTTGGTGGAGTCATTGGCCTCACAGGCGGCTATTGCCCTGACCAATCACCAACTGATTGAAGGGTTGAAGGGCTTGTTCGAGGCATTCATCCGCCTGATTGCCGGGGCGATTGATGCCAAGTCCCCCTATACTGGCGACCATTGCCGTCGGGTGCCCGAGCTGGCGATGATGCTGGCCGATGCAGTGAATCGCACAGAATCCGGTCCGCTCAAGGATTTCTATATGGATGAGGAGGAATTGGACGAGCTGCGGATTGCTGCCTGGATCCATGATTGCGGCAAGGTGGCCATACCGGATTCCCTGATGGACAAGCCAACCAAACTTTCTACCTTGTTTGATCGCATTGTCTTGCTGGAGCAACGGTTTGCGCTGTTGAAGAAGCAGATGGAGTGCCGTTTGCTGCGCCAGCAATTACAAGCGGTGCGACAGGGTCAAGCACAGGATGAGGCGTTGTTGGCACAGGAGCATGCCGATTCGGTTAGGCGGCTGGATGAAGACCTCAATTTCCTGCGGCAAGTGAATATGGGAAGTGAATCCATGTCCGAAGAAGAGCAAGAGCGCGTCAGGGCGATTGCGCAGTATCGGCTGGAAGACCCACAAGGAAACGAAACCAGTTTTCTCTCTGAAGAAGAAGTGTACAACCTGACCATCAAGTCAGGCACCTTAACCCCGGAAGAGCGCCAGATGGTAAATCATCATATCGTGGTGACGATAGAGATGCTGGAATCCTTGCCGTATCCACCTGGTTTGCGGCGCATTCCGGAATATGCGGGTGGGCATCATGAACGCATGGATGGCCGTGGCTATCCGCGTGGCCTGCGTCGCGAACAGCTTTCCATTCCTGCTCGCATGATGGGGATTGTCGACATCTTCGAAGCGCTGACTTCTGCTGATCGACCATACAAGAAAGCCAAGACTTTATCGGAAACACTGCAGATATTGGGGAATATGAAGCTGAATCAGCATATCGATCCCGATCTGTTCGATGTCTTCATTCGCGAAAAAGTGTATCTCCAATATGCCCATCTCTACTTGCAGCCTGAGCAGATTGATGAGGTAGATGAGACGAAGGTGCCAGGGTATCAGCCATGATCAGCAGCAAGAGCGGCTAATCACTTCTCCTGAGGTTGTTGCGAATGTACTGCACTGTCTCTGGAAACAATGTCAGGCTAAGAGCACTGTACTGGGTTTTGTGAGCTGATATTGCCAACCTAATCTAACGGCTGGTTGCGCACGCCATTTTGATCAAGTACCAAGCAGCTGCCTTGCTCGTACCAGTCCCCCAATACCCAGCGGTCTATCCTGTGACCATCGACTTCCAGGGGATGCAATGCGGGCCGGTGGGTATGCCCATGGATAAGCAGTTCCGGGTAGTCGTATTGGCGCAGCAGATTGGTCACCGCTTCCGCGTTAACATCCATGATGCTTTCCTGCTTACCAGATTTTTCCTGTTCACTACGCTGGCGTAAGGCTTCAATTTGCGCTTTACGCACGCTGAGCGGCTGCTGCAGAAAAGCCTGTTGCCAGATTGGAGCGCGCACCTGCTGGCGAAACGCCTGATAGGCAATATCGTCAGTGCAAAGCGCGTCGCCATGGCTGAGCAATACCTGTTTACCATATAGTGTGAGCAGGGTCGGATCTGGCAATATGGTCAGGCCAGCGGCGGCGGCAAAAGCTTCTCCAGCCAGGAAATCACGATTGCCATGCATGAAGTAGATGCGGATGCCTTGGGCAGACAAAGCGCGTAAAGCCTGGAGAATGGGCTGATGATGGGAGAGGTCGTCATCCCCGGCCCAATATTCGAAAAAATCCCCTAGGATATAGAGAGCTTCAGCCTGGGCGGCCTGCTGTTGCAGGAATCTCAGGAACTGGCCGGTAATGGCTGGCCTAGAATCGCACAAATGCAGGTCGGAAATGAACAGGCTGAATGCCTCTTGTTTCCGACCTGTGGATGCCATGCTTGTCGTGTGTTGTTGAAGTTGTTAAACGACTTCAGCGCGCTCGATGATCACAGGCTCAAGCGGCACATCCTGGTGACCATTTTTGCTGCCGGTCTTGACTTTCTTGATCTGGTCAATGACTTCGGTACCTGCCACTACCTTGCCGAAAACGGCATAGCCCCAGCCTTGGTGGGTGGGCGCAGTGAAGTTGAGGAAATCGTTGTTGGCCACATTGATGAAAAACTGGCTGCTGGCTGAGTGAGGCGCAGCAGTGCGCGCCATTGCAATGGTATAGGTCTGGTTCAGCAAGCTGTTGTTGGCTTCGTTCTGGATGGATTCGCGGGTGGGCTTTTGCTCCATTTCAGGCGTGAAGCCGCCACCCTGGATCATGAAACCGTCAATGACGCGATGGAAGATGGTGTTGTCGTAAAAACCATCCTTAACGTACTGGATGAAGTTGGCCGTGGTGATTGGCGCTTCTTTTTCATCAAGTTCCAGAGTGATTTCACCAAAGTTGGTATGCAGCTTGATCAAGGTTTCTTTCCTTTACTTTTAGTTGGCGCTTCTGTCTGCGCAATGGTTTTGACTTTCTTGTAATCCAGGCGGTCGGCAATATTGATGGGTTGGTCCAGCAGGGCCACCTTTTCAATCACGACCGGTTCGACAGGAACATTGAGGTGAGCGCCTACTACCTTGGTAGGGCTCTTGCCAATGCGTTCGACGACATCAATACCCTTGATAACCTTGCCGAAGACGCAATAGCCGATATAGGCCGCCTCAGGCTTGTGGAAATTAAGAAATTTGTTGTCAGCCAGATTGATGAAAAATTGGGAAGTGGCCGAATTGGGATTGAATGCGCGAGCCATGGCAATGGCGCCATATTCGTTTTTCAGGCCATTGTTGGACTCGTTCTCGATGGGAGAGAAAGTGGATTTCTCGCGCATATCTGCCGTCAGGCCGCCGCCCTGGATCATGAACCTGTCTACGGTGCGATGGAAGGTAGTACCCGCATAGAAATCGCTGGTGACATACTGGATGAAGTTGGCGACAGTTTTGGGAGCCTTGTCTGGGTATAGCTCAATGATGAAGCTGCCATGGTTGGTTTGAATTTCCAGTTGTTGGGGTGACGTGTCGCTGGCCTGGGCATTCACACCGGCAAACAGCATGGAAAGACACAGGAAAGGAACTAGCAAAGCACGGGAAATAGTGTGCATCAGAATATCCTCCAATATTAAAATCTGCATCAGGGTGCCCTCATTGCCTGGTGACGAAATTTCACAAACTGCCTGTCGATCATGACGTTATGCTGACAGTATTGGGTGGGTGTGAAAGCCCGTAACCTGGTTGATGGATATATAGGGGCAATAGGATAGCGGAAGCCGCGGGTGTTGGATAGCTTAAATTTTGCGGCCCGGCCCCTGTAGGAGTCGCATCAGCGGGCCAATGGCGCGAAACAGGCTTGTGATATACTCGCGAACCGTTGATATTTATTCAATTTTACAAGCCGAGGTAGCGTCATTTATCCATATTTGCGATACGCTACCCCGTTTAAAAATCCCTATCTTGCCTGAAAAATGCTGAAAATCTATAACACCCTCGCACGTGCGAAGCAGATATTTACTCCTATCGTCCCGGGCAAGGTCAGCATGTATGTCTGCGGCATGACGGTATATGACTATTGCCACCTTGGGCACGCGCGCGTCATGGTGGTGTTTGATATGGTCAATCGCTGGCTGCGTTGCTCTGGCTATGCAGTGACCTATGTGCGCAATGTCACCGATATCGACGACAAGATCATCGCCCGCGCAAATGAAAATGGCGAGACGATCACCGAGCTGACCAGCCGCTTCATCGACGCCATGAATGAGGATGCGGCCAAGCTCGGCGTGTGGCGGCCCGACCGCGAGCCGCACGCGACGGATTACATTCATGAAATGACCACGATGATCGGCAGCTTGATCGAAAAGCAGCATGCCTATGCCGCTGATAATGGCGATGTCTATTACGCCGTTTCCAGCTTTGCCGGTTACGGCAAGCTGTCGGGTAAGTCGCTGGAAGATTTGCGGGCAGGCGAGCGTGTGGAAGTGGATGCTCACAAACGCGACCCCATGGATTTTGTGTTATGGAAAGCCGCCAAGCCGGGCGAGCCGAGCTGGGATTCTCCTTGGGGGCCGGGCCGTCCCGGCTGGCATATCGAATGCTCGGCCATGGGCGCGCGCCATCTCGGGCCGCATTTCGATATCCACGGCGGCGGCCAGGATCTACAGTTTCCCCATCACGAGAACGAGATCGCGCAAAGCGAAGGCGCGCACGGCTGCACTTTCGTGAATTACTGGATGCACAACGGCTTTATCCGCGTCGATGACGAAAAGATGTCGAAATCACTCGGTAATTTCTTCACTATTCGCGAAGTGCTGGAAAAATATGATGCGGAAGTGGTGCGTTTCTTCATCCTCCGGGCGCACTACCGCAGTCCGCTGAATTATTCCGACCATCACCTGAACGATGCCAGACAGGCATTGACCAGGTTATATACCGCCTTGCGCGGATTTGACCTGCCCCAGGTGGAGATTGACTGGCAGCAGCCTGAAGCCGCCCGCTTCAAGGAAGCGCTCGATGACGATTTCAATACGCCGGAAGCGTTTGCCGTGCTGTTCGAGCTGGCGAACGAGGTGAATCGTAGCGGCTCATTGGCGCAGGCCGGGTTGCTCAAGGGATTGGCCGGCAAGTTGGGATTATTGCAGCGGAACCCCGACGAGTTCCTGAAAGGCGGCGGCGATGATGGCGGGCTGACGGCAGAAAAGGTCGATGCGCTGATTGCCGAGCGGCTGGCGGCGCGCAAGGACAGGAATTTCGCCGAGGCCGACCGTATCCGCGACGAGTTGGCCGCCCAGGGGGTTATTCTTGAAGACACGCCCCAGGGAACGAGCTGGCGCCGCGCTTGATGCTGGCATTCGGCAAACCGGTTCTCAGCCATGGGGATTCTAGCTATAATCGCGGCATGATTTTCGCGAAGCGCCTGTTTGCGCTACTCAGCGTCGTGTTGTGCTTGAGCCTGTTCGCCCAGCAGACTGAACGATCTTTTGCCGTGGACTTTGATAGTCCAACCTTTACCCATGTGCAGCAGATAGAAATGGACAACGACCGCGAGGTCAGCGAGCCAATTCTTGCCATGCGTGTGCCTTTGTTGCGCCCTGTTTTTGTTTTTGATCTCAAACTCGCCCTTCCGATTGAGTCTTATCTTCCTCCCGATCTCTTCCTGATCACCCGACCTCCTATTGCCTGACGACGCCTGTAGTCCATCCTGATTATGGCCGTTTCTGTGATGGCCATTGTCAGTTGATAGGGCTTTTTGTGGCTGCTATCTTCCTGATATTCCTATGCCTTTATTGGGATTGCTGCATATAGCGATATGTGTGGAAGCTAGCGCTTCAACCGATTGATGTTCTGTGGATGCAAGCCGTTGACGGCGGTATGCTTGCAGAACCATCTCATTCAAGTGTTTTAAGGGTCACATGAAAACATATATGGAAACAGGCATGCCACAGGTTGGCGCGCCCAGGGTGCGCCGTGCCGGGCGGCATGCTTATTTTGCGGGGATGCTGGCTGCCATGCTGTTCTGCTGGCAGGCGCCGTCAGCATGGGCAGCCTATACGCTGCCGGAATTGATGGAAACCGCCATGCAGCACAATCCGGCGCTGGGGATTGCCGCCGCGCAACGCGATGTCGCAGAGGCCGCGGTCACGACTGCCTCGACTTATAGCAACCCCCAGGTGGAGGCGACCATGGGTCCCAGCCGTTATCTGACGCCGGGCGGGCAGGGCGACAGACGTAACTGGAGCGTGGGATTGTCGCAATCATTGGATTTCCCCAAGGTGCGCGAAGCCAGGATCGAGGCTGCCGAGATTGAAACCCGGATTGCCGATGCGGGTGTGGAATTGATTCGCATCGAGTTGCGGTCGCGCGTCAAGAATGCTTTTTATGACGTAATACAGCGCAAGGCAGTGCTCAGGATGGTGGAAGGGGACCGCAATCTCCTGCAGCAGATTCGTGAGCGGGTGAAGCTGCGGGTCGAGGTGGGCGAAGCGCCCAAGTATGAATTGATCAAAGCCGATACCGAGGCTCTGGCTGCCGAGCGGGATTATCAGACTGCCCTGGTGCGCGTGAATGAAGGCAAGGCTTACCTGCGCGGGCTGCTGGGTTCTACCATCCCGCTGGAGTATGACGTAGAGGGCGAATTACCCCTGACCTATGGTTTGCCATCGCTGGACAAGCTGCGTGAGCAGGTGGCGCAGAGCCCCCAGCTATCGCAATTGCGGGCTGGCATTGATACTGCGGAAGCCAAGCTCAGGCTGGAAGAGCGCTTGCGCCACCCTGGCCTGACGCTCAAGGCTGGGGTCGAGGAAGATCCTGACCTTAGGCAGATACGCCTGGGCGTGGCATTGCCATTGCCATTGTGGGACAAGCGCCAGGGTCCGATCGCGGCTGCGGCTGCACAGATCCGGCAAAGCCAGGCAACGCTGAGCGATCGCGCACTTGGCTTGCAGCGTGACATGGAAGCGGCGTATCAGCGCTACGTGATTGCGCAGCAGCAATTGGCTGCATTCGAGAACGGCTTGCTGAGCCAGGCCGAATCGGTACTCAGAGTGGCGGAGGCAGCTTATCGTTACGGTGAGCGTGGCATCCTGGAATACATGGATGCCCAGCGCACTTTCCGTGCCGTACGCAAGGATTACCTTGCCGCAAAATTTGATTACGTCAGCAGCATGCTGGAAATAGAGCGCCTGCTTGGTACAGAACTTCTGGAGGTTAAGCCGTAATGTTCCCCCATTCCTTAAAAAAAATGAATTCCATTCTGATGCCGGGCAGCCTGCTTGCCTTGGTATTGCTGCTGGCGGCGTGCAAGCCAGCTGAAACCCCTGACGAGGCAGTGGTAGAGCAGCAAGACCCGAATGTGGTCGAGCTTTCTCCTTTATTGCAGAGCCAGGTCAAGATTGCAGAAGTGGGCAAGGCGGAAATCCGCGAGGTATTGCGCGTGCCTGGCAGTATCCAGGCGGATGACCAGCGTGTGGCGCGTATCGGCGCTTCGGTGACTGGGCGCATCACCGACATCAAAGCGGTGTTGGGACAAGATGTTCGGCAGGGCGAGGTGCTGGCGACCTTGAATAGCACCGAGCTGGCGCAGAACCAGTTGCTCTATATCAAGGCCGCGCAGCAGATTGCCTTGCAGACCAAGGCGGTAGAGCGCGCGCGACTATTGCTGGAAGCTGATGTGATCGGTGCGGCGGAATTGCAGCGCCGCGAAGCGGAACTGGACGCTGCCAAGGCTGATCTCTACACCGCCAAGGAGCAATTGCAGGTGCTGGGCATGTCTGAAAAGGCGATTGCGCAGATTGCCCGCTCCGGTCAGATACGTTCTTACAGCAATGTGGATGCCCGGCTTTCGGGCACAGTGATCAGCCGTAAGGTTAATCTGGGACAGGTGGTGCAGCCTGCCGAGGAACTGTTCATCGTTGCTGACCTTTCCCGTGTGTGGGCAGTGGCTGAGGTGCCGGAACAGCAGGTCGAACTGGTGCAGGAGGGTGAAGATGTGGAAATCGAGATTCCCGCATTGAGCAACCGCAAGATTACCGGCAAGCTGATTTTTGTTGGCGATGTGGTGAACCCGCTGACCCGTACCGTTACTGTGCGTACCGATCTGGAGAACAGTGATGAAAGCATCAAGCCGGACATGCTGGTTTCCATGCTGGTGCAATCCAAGCTGACCCAGCAACTGGCCGTGCCCAAGCGTGCCGTGGTGCGTGAAAATGACCGGGACTATGTCTATGTCGAGATTGCGCCCAATAAATTCCGCCTGCGTGAAGTGAAACTGGGCACTGAGTACAAGGAAATGGCCGTGGTGGTTTCCGGGCTGGATGAAGGTGAAAAGATCATTGTGGACGGCGCATTCCATGTCAACAATGAGCGCAAACGCAAGGAGCTGGAATAAGCCATGATTGAATCCCTGATTAGAGCTGCCCTCAAGCAGCGCCTGATAGTGATTGTCGTGGCGCTGGCCTTGATGGCTGCGGGGGCGTTTGCCCTGAAAAAACTTTCGGTTGATGCATTTCCCGATGTGACCAATGTGCAGGTGCTGATTGCCACCCAGGCAACCGGGCGCTCACCTGAAGAGGTGGAGCGCTTCATCACCGTGCCGCTGGAAATCGCCATGACCGGCCTGCCGGGCCTGGAGGAAATGCGTTCGATGAACCGCAACGGCCTGTCGCTGATCACCTTGGTGTTTACCGACAAGACCGATGTCTACTTCGCGCGGCAATTGGTGATGGAACGCCTGATGGAGGTAATGGAGCGCATGCCGGAAGGCGTGACGCCCATCCTGGGGCCTGTGGCGACGGGTCTGGGCGAGGTTTACCAATTCACGCTGGAGAAACCCAGTGATGGTGAAAAGCCATTGTCACAAGAAGAACTGACCGAGCGCCGATCCATCCAGGATTGGCTGGTGCGCCCGTTGCTGCGTGGTATTCCTGGTATTGCCGAGATCAACTCGCAGGGCGGCTATGTCAAGCAATACCAAGCTCTGGTCAATCCGGACCGCATGAGCCATTACGGCCTGAAACTGCAGGATATCTACCTGGCGCTGGCCCGCAATAATGCGAACAGCGGCGGAGGTGTGCTGCCGCATTATGCCGAGCAATACCTGATCCGCGGCGTAGGCTTGATCGAAAACCTCGACGACATCCGCAATATTGTGCTCAAGGAGCAGAATGGCGTGCCAGTCTACATGCGTGATGTGGCGGAGGTCCAGGTCGGGCATGAAGTGCGGGTGGGTGCCGTGGTCAAGAACGGTTACACCGAATCTGTCGGCGGCATCGTCATTATGATGCGTGGCGGTAACGCCAAGGAGGTGGTGAGCCGCGTCAAAGCCAGAGTCAAGGAAATCAACGAGCAGGGCATGCTCCCTGGTGGCTTGCAGATCGTGCCGTACTACGACCGCAGCGAGCTGGTGGATGCGGCCCTGCATACCGTGACCAAGGTGCTGATCGAGGGCATTATCCTGGTGGTGATCGTCCTGTTCCTGTTCCTCGGCGACGTGCGATCCAGTCTGATCGTGGTGAGTACATTAATCCTGACGCCGCTGATCACCTTCATGGCGATGAACTACTATGGCCTTTCCGCCAACCTGATGTCGCTGGGCGGGCTGGCGATTGCGATCGGCCTGATGGTGGATGGTTCGGTGGTTGTGGTGGAGAACGCGTTCCACCACCTGGGCCACCGCCAAGGCGAGAGCAAAGTGCGCGTGGTGCTGGAAGCTGCGGCCGAGGTGGGCACGCCGGTGCTGTTCGGTGTCGGCGTGATCATCCTGGTGTTCCTGCCGTTGATGACCTTGCAGGGCATGGAGGGCAAGATGTTCGCGCCTCTGGCCATGACCATTGCCATTGCGCTGTTCATTTCCCTGGTGATCTCGCTGACCTTGTCGCCCGTGTTGTGCTCCTACATCCTCAAGGGTGGCAGCGGCGAAGATACGCGATTCATCCAGGCGATCAAGCGTCCTTATCTGCGTATGCTCAACTGGGCGCTGGGTCATGACAAGACCACCATCCTGGCAGCTACCGCCCTGTTCATCGGCACCATCCTGCTGGTGCCTTTCCTCGGCACTTCCTTCATCCCGGAAATGCGGGAAGGCTCCATTGTGCCGGGTATCAACCGTGTACCCAATATCTCGCTCGAAGAGTCGATCAAGATGGAGAATGACGCCATGCGCCTGATCATGGAAAAGGTGCCCGGCGTGAAGTCTGCTGTTTCCGGTGTTGGTCGTGGTGAAAGCCCGGCTGACCCGCAGGCGCAGAATGAGTCCACACCCATCATTAGCCTGAAACCGCGGGAGGAGTGGCCGAAAGGTTGGACCCAGGACGATATTGCGGAAAAGATGCGTACCGTACTGGAGGAATCCCTCCCTGGCGTGCAGATCGTTATGGCTCAGCCAATTTCCGACCGGGTGGACGAGCTGCTGACTGGGGTGCGTGCTGATGTGGCCGTCAAGATATTCGGCGAGGATATGAACCTGCTCAAGGCCAAGGCGGACGAAATCTCGCGTATTGCGGGCGGCGTACGAGGGGCTACCGAAATCAAGGTGGAAAAGGTGTCTGGTCAGCAATACCTGAACATCACGGTGAATCGTCATGCCATTGCGCGGCATGGCCTCAATGCCTCTGATGTGCATGACGTGATCGAAACTGCGATCGGCGGCAAGGTGGCGACGGAAGTGTATGAAGGCCAGCGTCGCTTTAGTGCGGCTGTGCGCTATCCCGAGAGCTTCCGCGACAATATCGAGGCGATCAGCAATATCCTCATCACTTCACCCAACGGATCGCGTGTGGCCTTGCGCGACCTGGCGAATATTGAGGTGAGGGATGGTCCGGCACAGATCAGCCGTGAGCTTGCCAAGCGGCGCGTAGTGGTTGGAGTGAACGTCAAGGACAGGGATCTGGGAGGTTTTGTGGCCGAGCTGCAGCAGACTTTGGGGCAAAAGCTCAAGCTTCCTGAAGGGTATTATCTGGAGTTTGGTGGTCAGTTCCAGAACATGGAGCGCGCCATGGGACACTTGACGGTGATCATTCCTGTGACCATAGGGGCAATTTTCTTCCTGTTGTTCCTGCTGTTCAATTCGGTGCGTTATGCCGGCATGATCATCATGGTGCTGCCTTTTGCTTCCATCGGCGGCATTATTGGATTGTTCGTGACGGGGGAGTACCTGTCGGTGCCAGCATCGGTCGGCTTTATTGCACTGTGGGGGATTGCAGTGCTCAACGGCGTGGTGTTGGTTTCCTACATCCGCAGCCTGCGCGATGAGGGCCTGAGCCAGAGCGAAGCGATTATCAAGGGCTGCACGCAGCGGTTCCGTCCCGTGATGATGACAGCTACCGTAGCCATGCTGGCCTTGATTCCTTTCCTGTTCGCCACAGGGCCGGGCTCCGAGATCCAGCGACCATTGGCGATCGTGGTCATTGGCGGGTTGATTACCTCGACCTTGCTGACCTTGGTGGTGGTGCCGACCTTGTACCGCAAGTTTGAAGAGAAACGTATAGAAGCCTGATGAGGTCATGAAATGAAAGAGATCAAAGCAATTGTACCGCCGCAACGCCTGCCCAAGATTCGTTCGGCACTGCGCAATATCAAGGGTTTTCCCGGTATGACGGTCAGCAAGGTGGACGGCTGCGGACACCATGTCTCCCGTACTGCTCTGGGTGTCCGTGAGGAGTTGACGGATTACAGTCCCAAGGTCCGTATCGATATTGTTTGTCCCGATGAGTTGGTAGAAGGTGTGCTGCAGATACTCGCCGAGGTTGGACATACCGGCCAAGTAGGAGATGGCATTATCTGGGTGACTGCTGTGGAACGCATGGTCCGGCTTTCTGAACAGGTCTTGGTATTGAAGTAAAACCTTGCCGATTCGGAATTGATGTAATTGAAAAAGCACCTTCGGGTGCTTTTTTATTGCTCGCTGTTGATGAAAGGAAATATCAACCGTTTAAAAATGATTGACTGATATATACAGATCTGTATATATTTGCCGAATGAATAAATTACAAGTATGCGTAATGCATAGACATGGGCCTAGCGATAGTTGTGGTGCTAAAGGTGGCAAGGAGCTGCTGGGGCATTTGCAGCAACGTGTGAAGAATGCTGGTCTGGACTATGTAGTGGAGCCTATCAACTGTCTGCTGTATTGCCAGAAAGGCCCTAACGTCAAGTGTTTGCCATCAGGAAAGGTCTGGCACCAGGTTGGAGAGGAGGTGTGTGAGGAGATTCTTGGAACATTGCGGCATGAGTAGTCAATTTTATACCGATATGTAAAAGGAGATGGGGATGGAGATTTTATTGGCAGCGGCAGGTGGAATGATCATTGCGGTGCTGGCAATGGCATGGTTGGGTACTTTTGCGCGCTGGTTTGTGGTGGCGGGAGTTGATGGCGGTCTGGTCAAGGATTACGGCGTATTGATCAAGGCACATATCGATTTTGTCCTGATGTCATTGTATTGCTTTGGTGTTTATGCTGCCGCCAAAAGCGCAGGCATAGAAATTCCGGCGCTGGCATGCTGGCTGATTGCGATTGGCGGTTTCACCAACCCAGGCGTATTTGTGATTGCAGCCTTCAAGCCTGATTTCTGGCAAGTCATGTGGGTAAAAGTCTATACTGGCCTTAGCTTCATCGTGACTACCGCAGGCTTTATATGGGCCGCTGCGTTGTTCATCCAACATTACACATCTATATGATCTTGTGAGCATGGGATCGGTTTTCCGGTAAAATCATCCCATGCTTTATTCCATTTTTAAACCTTGGTTGTTCAAACTTAGCGCTGAACGAGCCCACGATTTCACTCTCAAGAGCCTGAAGCGGCTGGAGCGCTCAGGATTGCTCAACCTTTATCCGCGACCTGCCAAATGTCAGACGCGGGAAGTGATGGGCATTCAATTCCCCAACCCAGTGGGGCTGGCGGCTGGTCTGGATAAGAACGGCGCCTATATCGACGCGCTGGCAACATTAGGCTTTGGTTTCATCGAGATTGGTACCATTACGCCACGCCCGCAGCCCGGCAACCCCAAGCCGCGTATGTTTCGCATTCCCGAGGCGCAAGGGGTAATCAACCGCTTCGGTTTCAACAATTTGGGCGTGGAGGCCTTGCTGCGCAACGTGGCCGCTGCCAAATACAAAGGCGTGCTGGGCATCAATATCGGCAAGAATTTCGATACGCCCAACGAGCGTGCAGTGGATGATTACCTGCATTGCCTGCGTAAGGTCTATGCACACGCTCACTATGTCACGGTCAATATTTCTTCGCCAAATACCAAAAACCTGCGTGCCTTGCAGGAAAAGGAGGCGCTGGGGCAATTGCTGCAGACCTTGAAGCAAGAGCAGCAGGTATTGGCCGACCGGTATGGCAAATATGTGCCGATTGCGCTCAAGATTGCGCCCGATCTTGATGAAGGTCAGATTGCCAATATTGCTTCCTTGCTCATGCAATATCGTTTCGACGGCGTAATCGCTACCAATACAACCCTGGCACGCGATGCCGTGAAAGGCCTGCCGCATGCGGAGGAGGCTGGCGGCTTATCTGGCGCGCCGGTGCGCGACCGTTCCACTGCCGTGATCAGAGCCTTGTCCAGCCATCTCGCTGGGGCACTGCCTATTATCGGCGTTGGCGGCATCCTTAGCGGAGACGATGCCGCGCAGAAGATAGAGGCGGGTGCCAGACTGGTGCAGGTCTACAGCGGGCTGGTCTATCGAGGGCCGGTGCTGGTTGATGAGATTTGCCACAAACTGGGCTAAGCCAGCTCGCAGTTTGTTTCTTGTAATGGCGTACTTTTAAGTATCGTTGTCTGCGGCAGAGTACCTGGCAGCAAGTGTATCGCCGGGCTGTTTATTTAACTCCTGCTCTAAATTAAAGCATACTTGAGAAGTATCGGCTGCTTCACGGACTAATCTTTAAACCTATGGTACTCCCCATACTCTACTCATACCGTCGTTGCCCGTATGCCATGCGTGCGCGTATGGCGTTGCATTATGCCGGAGTCAAGGTGGAAACCCGGGAGATTTCGTTCAGGGCCAAGCCAGCGCACATGCTGCAGATTTCTCCTAAGGGTACCGTGCCTGTGCTGCAACTGGCGGATGGAGAAGTGCTGGAGCAAAGCCTGGATATCATGCATTGGGCCCTCGCGCAGCATGATCCGGAAAATTGGTTGGGCTCGGTGCGACAACAGGCGGATGCAGTGGAACTGATTACCCTGAATGACGGCGAGTTTAAGCAGGCGCTGGACCGCTACAAATATGCGGACCGCTTCCCTGATCAGCCGTCAGCTATATATCGTGCGCAAGGCGAGCGGTTTCTTACCCTTCTGGAAGGGCGGCTTGCAATACAATCCTGTCTACAAGGAGAGCAGCCGCATCTGGCGGATGTCGCTATTTTTCCTTTTATCCGCCAGTTTTCCATGGTGGATGTCGACTGGTTCGTGCAGGCTGACTATCCCCGATTGCGTGGCTGGCTAAATGCGTGGCTGGCAAGCGAGCTTTTTCAGGCCATTATGCAGAAGTGCCCGGTTTATACGGATGAATGAGTCTGGCCGGGAAGATAAAAAACGCCGCAATTGCGGCGTTTTTTATTGATAGACAATCAGTTAATTTGCGACATCAGTTTCCAGTTGTGATGCGCTGTTATCTTGAGAGTTGGGAGCGGTTTCATCAAAGCTGAGCTTGATATTGTCCTGCTCATCAATATCCACGTGCACACGGCCACCATTGGCCAGTTTGCCGAACAGCAGTTCGTCCGCCAGCGCACGGCGTATCGTATCCTGGATCAGGCGAGACATCGGACGGGCGCCCATGAGCGGGTCGAAGCCCTTCTTGCCCAGGTAGGCTTTGAGCTCCTCGCTGAAGGTGACTTCCACTTTCTTCTCGTGGAGCTGGTCTTCAAGCTGCATGAGGAACTTGTCGACCACGCGTATGATGATTTCCTGCGACAGCGGCGCGAACGAGACAATTGCATCGAGGCGGTTGCGGAACTCGGGGCTGAACAGGCGCTTGATGTCGCCCATCTCGTCGCCGGAGTTGCTGCCCAGCGTGAAGCCGATGCTGGTCTTGCTGATTGCTTCAGCGCCTGCGTTGGTGGTCATGATGATGGTCACGTTGCGGAAATCCGCCTTGCGGCCGTTGTTGTCGGTCAGCGTGCCGTGGTCCATTACCTGCAGCAAAATATTGAAGATGTCCGGGTGCGCCTTCTCGATTTCATCCAGCAGCAAGACGCAATATGGCGTCTTGTTGATGGCTTCGGTCAGTAGACCGCCTTGCTCGAAACCGACATAGCCAGGAGGTGCGCCAATCAAACGCGATACGGCATGGCGCTCCATATATTCCGACATGTCGAAGCGGATCAATTCCACGCCCAGGGTGTAGGCAAGCTGCTTGGCCACTTCGGTCTTGCCGACGCCGGTAGGGCCGGAGAACAGGAAGGAGCCGATCGGCTTGTTGAGGCTGCCCAGGCCGCTGCGCGCCATCTTGATCGCGGCGGACAATGCCTCGATGGCCTTGTCCTGGCCGAAGACGGTGGCCTTGAGGTCGCGTTCCAGCGTCTTCAGCGCGTTGCGGTCATCGCTGGAGATATTCTTGGGTGGGATGCGTGCCACCTTGGCGATGATGTCCTCGATCTCCTTGTTGCCGATCACCTTCTTCTGCCTGGATTTCGGCAGGATGCGCTGCGCCGCGCCTGCCTCGTCGATGACGTCGATGGCCTTGTCGGGCAGGTGGCGGTCATTGATGTAGCGGGCGGACAACTCGGCAGCCGTGTTCAGGGCCGAGGCAGTGTATTTCACGCTGTGGTGCTTCTCGAAGCGCGACTTGAGGCCCTTGAGGATTTCCACGGTTTCGGAGACGCTAGGCTCGACCACATCCACTTTCTGGAAACGGCGCGATAGGGCATGATCCTTCTCGAAAATGCCGCGGAATTCCTGGTAGGTGGTTGCGCCTATGCACTTGAGCGAGCCGTTGGAAAGCGCCGGCTTCAACAGGTTGGAGGCATCCAGCGTGCCGCCGCTGGCAGCACCCGCGCCGATCAGGGTATGAATCTCGTCGATGAACAGGATGGCGTCGGGCTGGTCCGCCAGTTTCTTCATTACGGCCTTGAGCCGTTGCTCGAAGTCGCCGCGATACTTGGTGCCCGCAAGCAAGGAACCCATATCCAGGGAGTAGATGACGGCATTTTCCAATATCTCAGGCACATTGCCCTCGACAATGCGGCGTGCAAGACCTTCGGCAATGGCGGTCTTACCCACGCCTGCTTCGCCCACGAGCAGCGGGTTATTCTTGCGGCGGCGGCACAGTGTCTGAATGACGCGCTCCAGTTCTTGCGAACGGCCAATCAGGGGATCTATCTTGCCAGCCAATACCTGTTGGTTCAGATTCTGGGTATAGGTTTCAAGTGCGCTGGCTGGAGATGCATCGGCCTCGATTTCCTGCTCAGCTTCCGGACGCTTGGCACTATTGCCATCAGCGACCTTGGCGACACCATGGGAAATGTAGTTGACCACATCCAGGCGGGTGATACCTTGCTGGTGCAGGAAGAATACGGCGTGGGAATCCTTCTCACCATAAATGGCGACCAGCACGTTGGCGCCGGTGACTTCTTTCTTGCCGGAAGATTGCACATGCAGGATGGCGCGCTGGATCACGCGTTGAAAGCCCAGCGTCGGCTGGGTATCTACTTCCTCGTTGCCTTCGACGGTGGGCGTATGCTCTTCGATATAGTTGTTGAGCTCGCTGCGCAGGTTGTCGAGATTGGCCCCGCAGGAGCGCATGACATCCGCCGCTGTCGGGTTATCAATCATGGCCAGCAGCAGGTGCTCCACGGTAATGAGCTCGTGGCGCTTCTGACGGGCATCCATGAATGCCATATGTAGGGATACTTCGAGTTCTTGCGCAATCATTTAAGCTTCCTCAGCTTTCTTCAGGCTTCTTCCATCGTGCATTGCAGCGGGTGCTGGTGCTCACGGGCATAACGAACGACTTGATTTACTTTGGTTTCGGCAATGTCATGCGGGTAAACACCGCATACGCCAGCACCTTCTGTATGAACTTGGAGCATGATTTGCGTTGCTTGTTCACGGTTTTTATGAAAAAAGCGCTGCATGATATCCACGACAAATTCCATGGGCGTGTAGTCATCATTCAGCAGAATGACCTTGTACATCGAGGGCGGCTTGATGTCTGCCTTGCCTGTTTTCTCGACGATATTGTCCTGATGTTTGATGCTAGCCATACGTGTGATCTATTTTGAGCCTAATGCAGAATTTTTCAAGTCTGAATTAAGTGGGGTTATTCCCGATTAAAGCCGAATTGCATGGCAAGTATTTGCCATGCCTGGCTGATTATGGATAAATCCGGACAGTTTTGACAGTGCGGTCCTGAGTATTGAGGATTTCCAGCTTGTAGTCCCCGATCCGGAGGCCGATGCCCGGTTCGGGAATATCCTCGAAATGTTCGATGATCAAGCCGTTCAAAGTGCGCGGACCATCGACCGGCAGGTGGATATTCAGTTTCTTGTTGATGTCTCGCAGACTGTTGCTGGCATCCACCAGCCAGCTCCCCTTGTCTTCCTGATGGTATGGCTGCTGTTGCGGAATGGTGTCGTTGGCGAAGTCGCCAATGATGGCTTTGCTGATATCTTCGAGCGTAATCAACCCCTTGAGCTCGCCATATTCATCTACGACCAGCGCGATGCGTTTCTGGCAGTACTTGAATTCCTGCATCTGTGTATACACCGGCGTGCCTGAGGGAATGAAATATGGCGATTCCATGTGTTGTGTCAGCAATGACTGATCCAGCGCTTGTGAACGCAAGGCATTCATGAGAGTGCGGATGCGCAACATGCCGATAATTTCTTCATTGGAGCCTTTGCGCACTGGCAGGAATGAATGCGAGGTATCGGCGATCTGCTCAAGGATATCGTCCATCGACAGATCAGCATCAATAATTTCCAATTGCGTATGCACCGTCATGATGTCATCTACCGTGGATTGCTCCAGGTCCAGCAGGTTGAGCAAGACCTCGCGGTGCTTTTGCGGAATGGGGCTGGCAGTTTCGCTGAAGATGCTGCGCAGTTCTTCAATGCTGGCGGTAGGGCTGCTTTCGGTAAAACCCACCTTCATGCCCAGCAGGCGCAACAGGCTGTTGGCGCAGAGGTTGGCGAGCAAGATCAGGGGACGGGTGATCTTGACCAGTGGCAGCAGCACATAGCTGAATGCCAGCGCTAGCGGCTCGGCATGGCGCGCGGCAATCATCTTGGGTGTGATTTCACTGAATACCAAGATGGCAAAAGTGATCAGAATGGTGGAAACCGGCATCCATAGCTCGCCGAGATTGAGTAACCGGATACTGATGAAGGCAGCCAAGGTTGCGGCGGCGGCATTGGATAATGTATTGCCAAGTAGAGTGGCGCTCAGGAACTGCGCACGTTCGTTGAGTAGCCTGGAGGCGAATTCGGCGCTGCGTATGCCTTCTTGGGCGAGGATGGTGAGCCGGTGCCGGTTGAGCATCAACAGGCTGGTTTCGGCCATGGAGAAAAAAGCGGAAGTAAAAAGCAGCAGGGCAAGAATGCCCAGCTGCCATAGTAAGGAACTGTCCAACGGTAGCTATCGATTAAAAAAGATACCGTTAGTTTCGGCGCGAAGCGCCGGCTTTGTCAAGGCAATACCTCTTCTCCCTCGGGCTTCCTTTCGCCGCCGCCAATCAGGTTTTCGCGCGATACACCCAGGTACAGGGCAATCGGGCTGGCGACCAGCACGGAGGAGTAAATACCGAACAGGATGCCGATGGTCAGCGCCAAGGCGAAGTTATGTAGTACTTCGCCGCCGAAGAACAGCATGGATAACACCATCAGCTCGGTCGAGAAGTGGGTGATGATGGTGCGCGACATGGTGCGGGTAATCGCATTGTTGATGATGTCAGGCACACTCGCCTTGCGCATCTTGCGGAAGTTCTCGCGCACGCGGTCGAACACCACGACCGATTCGTTGACCGAGTAGCCAAGCACGGCCAGGATGGCTGCCAGCACGGTGAGGTTGAATTCCCACTGGAAAAAGGCGAAAAAGCCGAGGATGATCACTACGTCGTGCATGTTTGCGATCACGGCGGCCACCGCGAAGCGCCATTCAAAACGCATGGCGAGATAGGCCATAATGCCAACACAGACGAACAACATGGCCAAGGCACCCTTGTCATAAAGCTCCTGGCCGACCTGCGGACCGACGAATTCCACACGGTGCAATTTCACGGCGGGTTCAATCTCGGACAAGGCATTGAGCACGTTTTCGGAAAGTTGAGCCGTGGAAAGATCGGGCTTGAGCGGCAGGCGGATCAGCACATCCTGGCTGGTGCCAAAGTTCTGCACGGTGGCATCCTTGAGGCCGATTTCATCGACGGCCTTGCGGATGCTCTCCAGGTTGGCGGCCTGCGGGTAGCTGACTTCCATCATGGTGCCGCCGGTGAAATCCACACCCAGGTGCAAGCCTTTGGTAAACAGGAAGAATACCGATAATAGGAAGGTCAGGAGCGAGATGGTCGTGGTGACACGGCCATAGCTCATGAACGGTATATCTTTTTTGATTCTGAAAAATTCCATGATATTTACTCTAGTGTGTTGCCTGTTGATGGGTGCCTAGCCGATGGACAAGTGAGTGAGCTTGCGGCGGTAACCGTAAATCAGATTGATCACGGCACGGGAAACCAGCACGGCGGAGAACATCGAAGTCAGGATACCCAGCACGTGTACTACGGCAAACCCCTTGACCGGGCCGGTACCAAACATAAACAGCGCCAGGCCCGCGATCATGGTGGTGACGTTGGCGTCGAGGATGGTGCCGAACGCGCGCTCGTAACCAGCGGTAATCGAGGCTTGCGGCGAATTACCATAGCGCAGCTCCTCGCGGATGCGTTCATTGATCAGCACGTTGGCATCAATCGCCATCCCCAGGGTCAATGCCACCGCCGCGATACCGGGCAGGGTAAGTGTGGCTTGCAACATCGAGAGCAGGGCAACCAGCAATAGCAGGTTGATGCTCAGCGCCAGCACGGAGACGCTGCCGAACAGCATGTAGTAGACGATCATGAACAGCGAAATGGCCACAAAGCCCCACAGCGTGGAATGCATGCCGCGCTCAATATTGGCTTCACCCATGCTGGGGCCGACGGTACGCTCTTCGATGATTTCCATCGGGGCAGCCAAGGCACCGGAACGCAGCAGCAATGCTACATCAGTGGCTTCCTGGGTATTGGCCATGCCGGAAATCTGCACGCGGCCGCCACCGATTTCCTCGCGGATCACTGGGGCGGTGATGACTTCTGCCTGGCCCTTCTCTATAAGCAGGATCGCCATGCGCTTGCCGACATTTTCACGCGTGGCCTGCTTGAAGATGCGGGCCCCACGGCCATCCAGCGTGACATGCACGACAGCGCCGCCGCCTTGTTGATCCATGCCGGGACCGGCATCAGTGATGTAATCGCCGGTCAAGACCACATTCTTCTTGACCAGCATGGGAATGCCATTACGGTCGGTGAAGAATTCGGTACCGAATGGTACTTGGCCCTTGGAGGCGTTCTCGAGTGTGACAGCATTGCTCTTGTCCTCATCCACCATGCGGATTTCCAGCGTGGCGGTACGGCCGAGAATTTCCTTGGCCTTGGCAGTGTCTTGCACGCCAGGCAATTGCACGACCACGCGATCCAGGCCTTGTTGCTGGATCACGGGTTCAGCAACGCCAAGTTCGTTGATACGGTTGTGCAGGGTTTGAATGTTCTGCTTGAGCGCGAATTCCTGAATACGGTTTTTTGCTGGCTCGCTCAATGCGGCAGTGAGCAGTTTTTCATCGCTACGGTCGTCGGTGCGGAAAGTCAGGTCCGGATATTCCTTTGTCAGGACTTTTTGCGCCTTGTTGAGTTCTGTAGTGTCCTTGAAACGGATGGTGACTGTTTGACCTTCGCGAGCAACACCGAGATAGTTGAGACGTGCTGTTCGCAGAGCGCTGCGGAAATCGCCCACATAACGCTCTGCCGCCTGGTCCAGTGCGGCCTTCATATCTACCTGCAATAGGAAATGCACACCGCCGCGCAGGTCCAGGCCCAGATACATCGGGCGTGCGCCTATGCTGCGCAGCCATTCCGGCGAGCGGGAGAGCAGGTTCAGCGCAATGACATAATCCTTGCCTAAACCGGCTTGCAGCACATCGCGGGCATGTAGCTGGACATCCGTGCTGGGGAAGCGCACCTTGACGCCTGTGTTGTCGAGGAACAGCGCTTCAAAAGGCACATTCTCCCGTTTGAGAATGTTTTCCGTGCTTTCCAGCAGGGCGGAATCAATCCTGAGGTTGGCCTTGGTTGTCGTGATCTGGACAGCCGGGGACTCTCCAAACAGATTGGGGGCAGCGTATAACAGGCCGATCAGCACGACAAACAGTACCATCAGGTACTTCCATAAAGGGTAGCGGTTCATGAAGCAGCTCGCATTTCAGTGTTGCATTGAGGTTTGAAAGACCAGGGGAATCTTAAAAAGTGCGTCCAGCTTACAGCGACTTGATGGTGCCCTTGGGCAACAGGGTCTGCACCGTATGTTTCTGGATGGTGATGACAGTTTCCGGTGCAATTTCCAGGCTGACGTAACCTTCGGCTACCTTGGTAATGCGGCCGACGATACCAGAGCTGGTGGTGACTTCATCGCCCTTTTGCAGGGCTTCGATCAGCTTGCGTTGTTCTTTTGCCTGCTTCATTTGCGGGCGGATCAGCATGAACCAGAACAGCACGAAGATGATGATCAGGGGCAGGAAGCTGGTCCAGTCTGGAGCGGCCTGGGCTGCATCAGCAGCATATGCGGAAGCGATGAACACGGGGAAACCTCTCTTTATTAAATAGCGTGAAATATTCGAAGCGAAAAATATTAGCGCAGAATTCTAACATACTGTGGCATCAGCGCTATTTTATGCAGCTAGGCGTAATTTCTGGCGGTCTTGCCGGAACCGGACGGCAAAAGCAGCAAACTGGCCTTGCTCAATGGCCTGGCGCATGCCAGCCATCAACTCCTGATAATAGTGCAGGTTGTGGATAGTATTAAGGCGCGCGCCCAGAATCTCGCTGGTACGATGCAGGTGATGCAGGTAGGCGCGACTGAAATTAAGGCAGGTGTAACAACTGCACTCCTCATCCAGCGGGCGCGTATCCTTGCGGTAGCGGGCATTCTTGAGCTTGATGTCGCCGTAGCGGGTGAATAGCCAGCCATTGCGGGCGTTGCGTGTAGGCATGACGCAATCGAACATGTCTACGCCATACGAAACGGCATCCACCAGGTCTTCCGGCGTGCCGACACCCATGAGGTAGCGGGGCTTGTCCTGCGGCATCTGAGGAGTGGTGTGCGCGAGAATGCGCAACATATCTTCCTTGGGTTCGCCGACGGAGAGCCCGCCAATCGCATAGCCGTCGAAACCGATGTCCGTAAGGCCCGTAAGCGATTCATCGCGCAGGTCTTCATACATCCCGCCCTGGATAATGCCAAACAGCGCATTGGGATTTCCATGGTGCGCAGCTTTGCTGCGAGCAGCCCAGCGCAGGCTGAGGCGCATGGAGTCGCGCGCCTCGATGTGGGTGGCCGGGTAAGGCGTGCATTCATCAAAGATCATGACGATATCGGAATTCAGCACCTTCTGGATGCGCATGGATTCCTCGGGCGTGAGGAAGCAACTATCGCCGTTGATGGGCGAGCGGAAACGCACGCCTTCCTCCGTAATCTTGCGCAGATCGCCCAGGCTCCATACCTGAAAGCCGCCTGAATCGGTGAGGATGGGGCCGTTCCAGCCCATGAATTGATGCAGGCCGCCGAATTCGCTGATGACTTCAAGGCCTGGACGCAACCAGAGGTGAAAGGTGTTGCCGAGCAGGATATGCGCGCCGATATCGCGTACTTCATCCGGCGACAGGGATTTGACGGAGCCATAAGTGCCAACCGGCATAAAGGCAGGGGTTTGCACCTCGCCATGGATAAGACTTACGGTGCCGCGACGCGCAGCACCGTCTTGCTTGTGAAGGGTAAATTCCATGATGACCAACCAAAATTCAAGCCGCGATACTATCATGGACTGACATATTTTATGGAAAAGCGCACGTACATGATGACCATGCGCTTGTTATACTGTGCGCAGTTTTACGCGCGGATATCCCGCACGATTGTTCATCTGAGGAAATGCTTGAATGGCTGAAATTCCCAACCGTCCACGCCGCACTGGCTCATTCATGGAATCTGGCCTGCGTGAGCGCAGCATCTACTTGTTGCCCAACCTGTTCACCACCGCTGCCTTGTTTGCCGGATTCTATGCCATTGTGCAGGCCATGAACGGCAATTTTGAGCATTCTGCTGTGGCGATTTTCATCGCCATGGTGCTGGATGGGCTGGATGGTCGGGTGGCTCGCATGACCAATACGCAGAGCGCATTCGGCGCCGAATATGACAGCTTGTCCGACATGGTGTCGTTCGGGGTGGCGCCGGCGCTGGTGATGTATGTCTGGGCGCTGAAGCCGCTGGGCAAGCTGGGCTGGATTGCCGCTTTTATCTACTGCGCAGGTGCAGCCCTGCGCCTGGCGCGTTTCAATACCAAGCTGGATGAGAGCGACAAGCGCTATTTTCAGGGGTTGCCCAGTCCGGCTGCTGCGGCATTGCTGGCCGGATTGGTCTGGGTGTCCTATGAGAACCAGGTCAGCGGCTCGGAAGTGTTTTTTGATACTGTCAAAATGCAGTGGGTGGCATGGACGATTACCCTGTTTGCCGGGCTTTCCATGGTGAGTGACCTGCGTTATTACAGCGGTAAGGACATCAACCTGCGCCGCAGCGTGCCGTTTGTCGTCATTTTGCTGATCGTACTGGCCTTTGTACTGATTTCCTACAGCCCGCCGGAGGTGCTGTTTGCCGTGTTCCTGATTTATGGAGTTTCCGGCTATGCCATGTGGCTGTGGGGCAGGTTTGGGGCTAAGAAATCTGCGAGTACTCCTGCCGCTGGCCAGTAAGCCTGGTCAATTCAAAGCTCGTGTTGCAATGCCTGCAGCGTGGGTTTGATCTTGTTGCCGATGAATATCTGCGGGTTGGAAAAGCCGTCCGGCTTGCCAGCCTGCTGTTCCCGCGCTTTGATGATAGGCACGGCACGCTGGAACGCCTCTTCAAACGAACGGGTTTCTCGCAGAGCCTCATCGAATACGGCGCGTCCAAAGAAAGTCAGCTCCGAGCCGCTGCCGCAGCCAAATGACGTATGCGTGGCATCGGCGGCGGTCATGACCAGGCTGTTCTCGTTCTGCAGTGTCTCTATCCAGCTGCCGGAATAGCAAGCGGACACCACAATGATGCGGTGTTTGATGCCGGCCTTGTCCAGCCACAGGTTAAGCGTCTGCGGGGTCAGCATGCCCATCTCCAGAGGCCACAGCGAGGCGCTGAGCTCGCCATTCTGCGCGCCGTGGGAGGTCAGGTAGACCAATAGCACATCTTCTTCGGTATTCATGAGATCGCTCACGCGGTTGATGGCGCGTTCCAGGTTTTCCAGACTGGCCCAGGGCAGGCTCTCCATGGTGGCAGGGTGGTTAACCAACTCCTGCATATGTCCGGCGGCATCGAAGCGTTCCTCGATCACGGCATTGACCATGCTGCTCTCGCGCAGAAATACCTCGTCATCGCCATAGGGTGCATAGCTGATGCTGAACAGGTCCACAATGCCTGGCCGCTCCGGGGTGAGGGCTGCGCGTTGTCTGCTGGCCAATTGCAATTGGGTTTCCAGCTTTTCCTGTGTCAACTGCAGAGCAGCTTCCGTGTTGTTGGCCTCTTCCTCTTCAGGCAGCCAGTACGTGGGCGCTTGCGAAAAGTGCACGACCAGGGGAGAAGCGAGGGCAAACAGGCCGGTCAGCAGAATCAGCCTGCCGGATGCGTGCGTGCTGCGAGTCAACAGTAACCAGAAAGCCATGACGGCCCAGAGAGTGGTGACGAGATACAGGCACCAGTGCCAGCCTGACCCTTCCAGGCCCAGTGGCTGGATCAGGCTGGTGTAGATAGCAGCGCTGATGATATCCAGCACGAACACCTGTCCAATGCTGATTGCAAACAAGGCTGCGGGTTGGATATGTTGGCCAAGTTTTTGCGCATGGTCGCTGAGATACCAGCACAGCCATAGCGAGAGCAGCACCAGCAGCCAGCCCCACAGCAATGCCCTGGGGGAGAATTCCGCAGGACCGTTGATGGATAGCCTGCTCATGAGGATGGAAATAGTCGTGGTGAACACCAGCATCCATAGCAATTGCAATGGCGTGATCCGTAAATCATTGGCATTGACCCTGAGGAAAAATGCGCTTTGCAGCCCATGCAAAAAGAAAGTGCTTAAGGATGTGGAACGATGGGACATGCTGCTTTTGTAGCCAAGTGAAAGAGAAACACGCATCGTGCCTCAAATCTCGGTGTGCGCCAAGGACTTGTGGCTTGCCTTGCCAAGGGAAAAGAATTATATTCAGGCCACTATGCAAAATCTTACGCACAATCCGGAATTGGCCGCTGCCAAGACTGCCCAAGCCTTGGCAGGCCGGATGCTGTGCAGCCCGCGCTAATATTGCATCCAGTCAATTTAGCCACACCCTCTTAACTTAATACACTTCCGCTTATAACTCCAACTTGATGGAATGCATGCCATGACACAGAACCAGCTCATCATTTTTGATACTACCTTGCGTGACGGCGAGCAGAGCCCCGGTGCTGCTATGACCAAGGAAGAGAAGCTGCGGGTGGCGCGCCAGCTTGAAAAGCTGGGGGTTAATGTCATTGAGGCGGGATTTGCGGCAGCCAGCCCGGGAGATTTTGATGCTATTCGTGCGATTGCCGAAGTGATTACCGAATCTACGGTTTGCTCTTTGGCGCGCGCCAATGAAAATGATATCCGCCGCGCTGGAGAGGCAATCAGCCCAGCCAGGAAACGCCGCATCCATACCTTTATCGCAACCAGTCCGATTCATATGCAGAACAAGCTGCGCATGACGCCGGAGCAGGTGCTGGAGCGTGCGGTACAGGCTGTGAAATGGGCGTTGGAATATACGGATGATGTCGAGTTTTCTGCCGAGGATGCGGTACGTTCGGACATGGATTTTCTGGTGCAGGTATTCGATGCGGTGATCGCGGCGGGCGCCAAAACCATTAATGTGCCGGACACTGTGGGCTATTCCGTACCGCAGCAATGGGGTGAGCGTATGGCGCAATTGATCACGCGGGTGAAGGATTCCGATAAGGTGGTCTGGTCCACGCATTGCCATAACGATCTCGGCATGGCAGTGGCAAACTCCTTGTCAGCCGTGCTGGCGGGAGCGCGGCAGGTGGAATGCACCATCAATGGCCTGGGCGAGCGCGCAGGCAATGCCAGCCTGGAAGAAATCGTGATGGCGGTCAAGACTCGCCGTGATGTATTCCAGTTGGAAACCACGATCGATACCACCCAGATCGTGACTACTTCCAAGCTGGTGTCCACCATTACCGGCTATCCGGTGCAGCCGAACAAGGCGGTGGTTGGCGCCAATGCGTTTGCGCACGAATCCGGCATCCATCAGGACGGCGTGTTGAAGCATCGTGAAACCTATGAAATCATGCGTGCCGAAGACGTGGGCTGGGGTGCCAACAAGCTGACCCTGGGTAAGCTCTCTGGCCGCAATGCATTCCGCACCCGCTTGACCGAGCTGGGCATCACGCTGGAAAGTGAAGACGCGCTCAATGCTGCGTTTGCACGATTTAAGGAGTTGGCGGATAAGAAGTCCGAGATTTTTGATGAGGATATCCAGGCGTTGGTCAGTGATAATGTCATCAATGAAGAGTGCTTCAAGCTGGCTTACCTGCAAGTCGCCTCGCAAACCGGTGAAACACCGCATGCCATCGTCGCGGTCGCGGAACACGGAACGGAGCGCCGGGCGGAAGCGGATGGAGGCGGCCCTGTGGATGCCGCTTTCAAGGCTATCGAGAAAATCGTTAATAGCGGTGCGGAACTGCAACTCTATTCTGTTAACAATATCACCAGCGGCACGGATGCCCAGGGTGAAGTGACCGTGCGCCTTTCCAGGGGCGGTCGTATCGTCAATGGTCAAGGGGCGGACACAGATATTGTCATTGCTTCGGCCAAGGCTTATTTAAACGGCCTGAATAAACTGCATGCCAATACCGAACGGGCTCATCCGCAGGTGTGATGCTTTGCTTCAATAATGATTGAATATTACGAGATAAAGGAACTGCCATGTTGCAAGGTGCAATCCAGGTAACGAGTTTTGATATGGATAGGTTGTTCGCCATGATAGAACAGCTGCGCAAGAACGGTTTTCCGGAACAGGAGAACCTGACCCGCCTTGAGAATGAGTTGGCGCGTAGCGAAGAAGTGGCTCCTGAGCAGGTAGCTGAAGGAGTGGTGACCATGAATTCGCGCGTATTGTTACGGGACGAGGCCAATGGGCAGGAAATGCAATGCACATTGGTATTTCCGGTAGATGCTGACGCATCCACTAATCGCATTTCCGTGGTAGCGCCATTGGGCACTGCAATTCTCGGTTACCGGGTGGGCGACGTGATTGATTGGAATATGCCCGGCGGTGTTCGCCAGTACAAAATCCTCAAGGTCGATTACCAGCCTGAGGCAGCGGGTGATTTTCATCTGTAAGATACATGGAGTGTGATCAAGCGCCTCCAGGGGCGCTTTTTTATTGCTTGGTGTCGAGATAGCGCTTATCGCTGAATGTTGCTAGCCACCGTGGGCGGAAAGCGGTCATCAGGGTGACCGCCATGCCGGTGAGCAATGCTTCTGACCACGCGATCAGGATGAAATAGGGCAGATAGCTGCCGATCAGATAGTCTAGCGAATAGGCGTGCATGCCGGCCAGGGCCAGTACAATGCCCAGCCCGCACAAGGCGATGGTTAGTCCTGCGCACAGAAAGCCACTGACGAAGATGTAGATAATCAGATGATTGGGAAGCTTGCTTTCCACGATGCGGAACAGGGAGTAGCTGAAAGCGACAGGGATAGCACCCATCATGAGGAAGTTGATACCCAGAGAGGGCCATCCGGCCATGCCAACGACCGTAACACCAGTCAGAATGATGAAAATGGCAATCAGCGCCAGTTGCCAGCGGAACATCAGACACAAAGCGGTAACGCCCAGTAAATGAATATTCAGTCCGGGACGTACCCCGGCTTTGACGTGCCAGATAGCCATCAGGGTGACGATGGAGCCGAGGAACACATGCTGCAGCGCGGAATCGCCCAGATGCTTCCATGGCGCCCGAGTGGCGGCAATAGCAAGGATGACCAATGCCAAGGCATTGGCTATCCATTGCCAGGCAAATGGCACCAGGTAGTCAGGCAGATTCATACCGGTGAAGCCTCACAGTGGGACGAGGTCGCATACTTCAGGTTCATGGGCTAAACTCTAACAATTTTGCCACGGATGGAGAAATATTTTGCAACTCGCGTTGTTTGATCTTGATAACACCCTTCTGGCTGGCGACAGTGATTTCCAGTGGGGCCAGTTCCTTATTGGCAAGGGCTTGCTTAACGAACAGGATCACCTGGCCAAGAATATTGCCTTCTATGAAGACTATAAGGCAGGCAGGCTGGATATCTACGCTTTTCTCGATTTCCAGCTCAAGCCATTAAGCGAACATAAGCGTGCCGAACTGGATGCGCTGCACCAGGAATACATGGCGCAGAAAATACGCCCCATGATTACCGATAAGGCGCGCGCGCTGGTGGAGAAGCACAGACAGAATGGTGACCTGCTCATGATCATCACGGCAACCAATAGCTTTGTGACCAGCCCGATCGCCAGGGAGTTCGGTATTGATTACCTGATTGGCACGACGCCGGAGGAAGTGGACGGCGAATTCACCGGCAAGGTGGTGGGCACGCCCAGTTTCCAGACAGGGAAAATCACCCGCCTGAATGAATGGCTGGCCGAGCGTGACCAGACATTGCAGGATTTTGAAATGACCTGGTTCTACAGCGATTCCCACAACGATTTGCCGCTCATGAAGCTGGTGGATAAACCGGTAGCGGTGGATCCCGATGCCATATTGCAATCGTATGCGGAAGAGGCCGGGTGGCCTGTCATCAGTCTGCGCTGAATGATGCTTAGCGGTGCAGCAGGATTTCGAGGACGAACTTGCTGCCCGTATAGGCTAGCACCAGTAACACAAAACCGCTCAAGGTCCAGCGCACCGCCATGCGGCCGCGCCAGCCGTAGCGATAACGCCCAAACAACAGCCCAGCGAAGATCAGCCATGAAAGCATGGTGAAGATATTTTTATGTGTGAATTGCATGGGCTGGTCAAACAGCGATTCCGAGAACATCATGCCGCTGGCCAATGTGAGTGTCAGCAGAGTAAAACCCAAGGTAATGACGCGAAACAGCAGGGTGTCCATGGTCATGAGTGGTGGAAAATCAGCCAGACCAAGCCAACTGGATTGGTGGTGCAGTCTGCGTTCTGCCGCCAGCATCAGCAGTGCATGCAGCGCGGCAAAGGTCAGCAGGCCATAGGCCAGCATGGCAATGACCATATGGGCGATGAATAGCGGCTGTGCGGCGTAGGCAAGGAAGTGGGTTTCCGGCTGCCATGCTTGTAGCAATACGAAAAATGCAGCGGGCGGAAGTACGAGTGCCTGCAGGCTATGCCATTGATTCCTGAGGTCGGTGATCCAGTAGATCAATACCGTCAGCCAGAAAATGGTGGAAAGTGCATTGGTGAAACTCAGGTTCAGCCCGTTGGAAAACAAGGTGCAATAAAGGGAAATGCCGTGCAAGACCAACCCGGCAGCCACCAGGCGAGATTGCCAGGGTGAGTGCGGGGTCATGGTGTCGCGGCGCTTGGCCTGGTGCCAGTAATTGACAGCGGCCCATGAATAAATCAATGCAGTGATAAAAGGCAGAAACACCATCATAGGTAATGACTTGGGTTAGAATCCAGGATGTTCGTAACACTATAACATGCAGTTGCCCGCATAATGCGTTATATGCGCAGCAGCTCTTTTGGTATCCATTATGTTTGAAAATCTAAGCAGTAGATTACAGCAAGTCGTTAAAACTCTGCGTGGCCATGCACGGCTCACCGAGGAAAACATTAGTGATGCCATGCGTGAAGTACGCATGGCGCTGCTGGAGGCTGACGTTGCCTTGCCCGTGGTCAAGGAATTCATCAACCAGGTCAAGGAGCGCGCGGTCGGTCGCGAGGTGTTGCAAAGCCTTTCTCCTGGTCAGGCCGTGATCCAGGTGGTGCATGACGAACTCACGCGTCTCATGGGCGAGCAGAACGTGGGACTCAACCTAGCGACCAATCCACCGGCGGTCGTACTGATGGCAGGCTTGCAAGGTTCCGGTAAAACCACGACTTCTGCCAAGCTTGCGCGTTTGCTCAAGGCGGAGAAAAGGAAAGTGCTGTTGGCCAGTGCCGACGTGTACCGTCCCGCTGCGATCGAGCAATTGAAGACGCTGGCCAAGAGCCTGGAGGTGGATTGCTTTGATTCCAACGCGACACAAAAGCCGGCAGATATTGCGGCGCAGACCATGGATTTCGCCAAGCGCCATTTCTATGATGTGGTGATTTTCGATACCGCAGGCCGTTTGGGTATCGATGAAGCCATGATGGCCGAAATCAAGCAACTGCACAGCCTGCTCAATCCGATCGAGACCTTGTTCGTGGTCGATGCCATGCAAGGCCAGGATGCTGTCAATACCGCGCGTGCCTTCGGCGAAACCCTGCCATTGACTGGTGTCGTGCTCACCAAGCTCGATGGTGACGCTCGTGGCGGCGCAGCATTGTCTGTGCGCCATGTCACTGGCAAACCAATCAAGTACATCGGCGTCAGCGAAAAAGTGGATGGTATCGAGCTATTCCATCCTGAACGTATGGCTTCCCGTGTGCTGGGCATGGGCGATGTGCTCTCGTTGATTGAGCAGGCGCAGAAAAACGTAGACCTGGACGAAGCCAAGAAACTGGCTGACAAGGTCAAGTCAGGTAAGAATTTTGACCTGGATGATTTCAAGGCGCAGATGCTGCAAATGCGCAAAATGGGCGGCATGGGTGCCTTGATGGACAAAATGCCGACACAGATTTCCGGCATGATGGGCCAAGTTAATAATGAGGCGGGCGACAAGGCATTGCGCCGCATCGAGGGCATCATCAACTCCATGACACCGCAGGAGCGCCGTAAGCCGGAGATCATCAAGGCTACGCGCAAACGCCGTATTGCGGCAGGTGCCGGTGTGCAGGTGCAGGAAGTCAACCGCCTGCTCAACCAGTTCGAGGAAGTGCAGAAAATGATGAAAATGTTCTCCAAGGGCGGCATGGGAAAAATGATGCGTGCCATGCAGGGGCGTTTTCCCGGCATGAGATAGTCAGGAAAAGTATTTCTCGCCTTCATCTGGACGTTGCTGACTATTAATCCGACGAGTAACGTAACAGGAATTTTCAATCCGGCATTGACGCCAACCACGCTTTTCTTCATAATTGCGCGCTTTCCGAGATGAGACTCTCATCTCAAGGGCCGTTAGCTCAGTCGGTAGAGCAGCGGACTTTTAATCCGTTTGTCGCAGGTTCGAGTCCCGCACGGCCCACCAGAAAAAACAAAGGGTTAGCTAAAAAGCTAACCCTTTTTCATTTCAAAAACGTCAACCAAATGACGACCCGCTAAAGGTGTCTATAGTGCAGCAATGGCGCCTAATCCAGATTCATCATCGGGTTTAACTTCCTAGCCTCCTGTAAGTGATCGGGGGAAAGGTGCGCGTATCGCATCGTCATGGTCAGGCTGCTGTGTCCTAGTAGGCGCTGCAGCACCAGAATGTTCCCACCGTTCATCATGAAGTGGCTGGCAAAGGAATGTCGCAATACATGCGTCATTTGCCCATCTGGCAGCGCTAGCTGCGCTCTTTTGACTGCTTCCCTGAATGCGTTATAGGAGTATTGAAATAAACGCCCATACGCCCCTCTGTGCTTATCCTGCGCTTTTAGCTCTTTAATCAGGAATTCGGGAATAGGTACAGATCGGTTCTTCCCTGATTTTGTATTGCTGAAATGCACCATCCCATCCCGCACCTGACTTGGCTTCAATTGCTCGGCCTCACTCCATCGTGCCCCTGTAGACAAACACACTTTCGCAATCAGCAATGCATCCCGGCTCTTCGACTTTTCAAGTGCAGCCAGCAAGCGCTTGATATCCTCCTTCGACAAGTATGACAACTCCCGCTCTGGCACCTTGATCTGCCTGACTGCTGACAAGGGGTTATCGCCGTTCCAGTGTCCTAGGCGCTTGGCCTCGTTAAACACACTTCGCAGATAGGCATGCTCACGGTTAATCGTATTCGGCGCAATGCCAGCCTCTGCACGTGCCTTGCGATAGTGCGCAAACATCCCAGTAGTGAAACGATCAAGATAAGGATTGCCCAGGGCAACACAAAGCGCCTTCAAGCGGTTATAGGTATCCTGTCCAGCTCGCAGGTTAGATCCATGATGCTCAAACCAAACATCGACCAGCTCGGACAATCTGCGTAGATCACGCTTCGCAGGCTGCCATTCCGGCGTGGTCAAGACCTTGGACTTCAACCAAGCCTCATAAGCCAATGCCTCGCTCTTGGTCCCTAGCGTCTTACGGAACCGTTTAGACCCACGGCCACCGGGCTGGATATCGACTAGCCAGCCCCCCTCCATTTTTTTGATGGCCATCTCATTGTCCTTCCTTGTGGTGCTCGCATAATTCCTCCACATGCTTGCTGATCACGTTCAGCAAGACATGCTGCGCACAAAGAATGTTCTCCAGGAGCACGGGCTGCAAACCTGAATACTCATGCTCGGTTTCCCGGGCCAGGTTCATTTCTGCAATGCTGCGCTCGATGAGATGGGCAACACCCATGGCGCCATAAGTGGCTGTCAGGGCTTGGGCTGCTTTGTTTTGGATGTGGCGTCCGCCATATTCGGCTTCCACCCAGAATTTCCCGTTCAGGGGATTGGATTGCTGACTGGTCATAGTGACCTCCTGTAGTTTAGAGAGAGGCCACCCTACTGCTTACGGGGTGGCGGGCGCACTCTCGGCCTACAAGAAGCCGCGTCTGGGCTTCCCTTGCGGTGTTGTATACCCAGTCTCTACCCCGCCATAAGAAAACAATGGACGTAAAAATAGCCGCGATCTGACGGGGCGACAGGCCGCTTGTAGTTTTGAGAGGAGTTCAGAATAGGGTTTAATGGGGTGCAAAGTCAAGCAATGGTGTGTAAAGTTTTATTGCTTTATTTATAAATACATTAAAACTTCTATCAGTTTGGAAAAGGGGAATACATGCAACCAAAAGTATTTATTTCATATAGCTGGAGTTCTTCTGAGCATCAGATGAGAGTCAAAAGTTGGGCGGAACAGCTTATTTCAAATGGCGTTGATGTAATTTTAGATATTTATGATTTGAAGGAGGGGCATGATAAGTTTGCTTTTATGGAAAGAATGGTGACCGATAAAAGTGTGACTCATGTTCTTGTTATTTGCGATAAACGATATTCTGAAAAAGCTGATGGAAGAGAGGCTGGCGTAGGAACTGAGTCGCAAATAATTTCTAAAGAGGTTTATGATAAGGTTGATCAAGCTAAATTTATTCCGATAGTTGCGGAATTCTCTGATGATGGAAAGCCTTTTCTTCCTATTTTTCTGCAGTCAAGAATATGGATAGATTTCTCCTCGGTAGAAGCTGTGAATGATAATTGGGAAACTTTGGTAAGGGTTTTGTATGGAAAGCCATTACATGAAAAACCAAAAATTGGAACAGCGCCTCTATATATTACAAGTAATATTTCTACGCCTATAACTTCAGCATTTACAAAGTTTAATATGCTGAAAATTGCTGTTTTAGAGGATAAAAAAGGGTTGCCTTTATATAGGCAGGAATTTATTAAAGAGTGTGTTGATTACATAGATTTATTGCGAACAAGAGAAAGGCCAGATGTTGAAAACTTAGCAAAGAAGATTATTGAAGATTGTTCTAAGTTAAAGATTGCGAGAAATTATATTATTGATTGGGTTAGCCTTGAGAGCTCAGTTAGGCCCAGTGATCAGTTCAATGAGGCGTTAAGTGATTTTCTTGAGCAGTTGCTTTCTCTTAAAACAGCGCCTCCAGAGCTAAATTCATGGAGTGATGCGTGGTATGAATCTCACGCTTTATTTGTATATGAGACTTTTATTTATATAGTAGCTTCACTTTTAAAGTCGGGTGCACTTAAGATTTTGCATGATGTTTTAACGTCACATTATTTAATGCCAGAAAAATATAAAAACTCAGTAGACAGTTTTACAGATTTTAAAAGATTTCATGCCACCTCTGAGATTTTACAATCAGAACTAGCTCCTGAAGGTAGGCGATTGTATAGCCCTGCTGCTGAACTGATTAAAATTCAATCAGATCGCAGTGATTTACCTTTATCTTCTCTTATTGAGGCAGATCTTCTTATTTTTGTTATGGCTCTGATAAAGGATGATGGGTGGTGGTACCCTCAATTGCAATATTATGCTCAATACTCTCAAGATTACCCTTTTTTTATTAGAGCAATCCAACATAAGGGTTTTATGAAGTTGGCCCAAATTGTTGGTTTCTCTGATGCTGCATTATTGCGTGGTGCTGTGGAAAAAGGTTTGGTGAGACTTCGAGTAAGTGAATGGAGTGATTTCCGTTTTGTTCGTAGTTTTCAGGAGATGTTAAAGCTAGATAAGCTTGATACTATTAAGTAGCCTTAAAAAGCCGCCCCAGTTATCCATAGCGCAGCGCATGCGACGCAAGCGCTGTGGATAACTGGAAAGGGGCGGCGGGAATAGACCTGATCAGGTAAATCCTGAAAAGCAAAGGCCGTTGCGTTGGGCCAGCCAGGGGCGGCTATACGCAACGGCCTTTTGCTATCTGGATTATCAATGAAGCCAAAACCATAAGAAATTCAAATGTTTCTTTGCGCCCCATTGCAAGCCATTCAAATTTAGCCCCTTGCCCTGCAAAACCCTCAAATTGCATCATGCACTCACACCGCCCCCGTAGGTAATACGGGGGGAAAGATTAAACGGGCGTGTGTAAAGGGGAAAGCCAGCATTAATGCGGGTTTTACCGGAAATAATGTATGTACATGGTTCATACGCGTGTATGTACAGCGTAACGACAGGGGGTTTTTATGGAAAACGATATTACGTTAACAATTCGGCTCAACAGGGAATTGAAAGAGGAAGCTGAGCTTGCGTGCAAAAAAATGGAGTTCACACTCTCGGCATATATCCGAAAGTGCTTGAAGGATGCGGTGCGTACTTTTCATGTCACCTCGGTTCGTGAAAATGGATATGCCAAGGCCTTTATGGAGACTGAGGAAGCAAAACGAGCATATGACGTGATCGTGAATGCGGTGAAGCAATCTGAGGCTGTTAAGGAACAGTCAGCCCCAGTGAAACCCAAGTCCCCAGAACCAATGTCTTCAAGGAAAGGGGCTGGCGATGTGCTTTTTGATGAAAATGGGCATGTCGATCCCAGCACGATGGGCAGAAAGATGCGCAGGGAGTATCAGCGCGAATTGAAGCGGGGTACGTTTGATGAAAGGCCAGGTGAGAGGCAAAAGCCTGTCTTGGAGCGATTTAATCCTGAAGAGCGTTTACGGGAGTTGCTGGCAAAAGAAAAGCGTACGCACTTAACCAGAAGGGAGCGAGACCAGAAAAATGCTCTTATTACGGGTGGAGTGAGGTTGCCTGAATCTTGAGCCAAAACGTCAACTAGCTGTCGACAATAATGAAGCTCAATGGTATTGTCTGCCGTCCGTAAGTGGCTAAAACCCTTGCGTTGTATAGCTTTGGCCTTTTAAGGGACTGGTGAAATGACTCTTTTAATCCGTTTGTCGCAGGTTCGAGTCCCGCACGGCCCACCAGAAAAAACAAAGGGTTAGCTGAAAAGCTAACCCTTTTTTATTGCTGTTTTGTCCATAAAGTATCCAGGTTGCGCAATTGCGTAACTTTTTTCTTTTCCGTCACCTCTCTCAATTCTCGTAAGGCGGCATTATGCAGGCAGACCATCATTCTCAGGTTTCCAAACGCTGGCTGGTGTTGATTGTGCTGTGCTTGGGTGTGCTGATGATTGTGCTTGATACCACCATCGTCAATGTGGCGTTGCCATCCATCCGGGCTGATCTTGGCTTCAGTGAAACCTCGCTAGTATGGGTAGTGAATGCCTACATGCTGACTTTTGGCGGGTTTCTGCTGCTGAGTGGAAGGATGGGGGATTTTTTCGGGCGGCGGCGCTTGTTCCTGGTCGGGATTGCAGCGTTCACGGCAGCTTCATTGGTCTGCGGGCTGGCAACCACACAGCAGCAATTGGTGTGGGCGCGAGCCGCGCAGGGGCTGGGCGGTGCCGTGGTAACGGCGATGGCGTTGTCCTTGATCATGAATTTGTTCAGCGGGCAGGTTGAGCGCGCCAAGGCCATGGGGGTCTACGGATTCGTTTGTGCCGGGGGCGGTAGCTTGGGTGTGTTGCTGGGCGGTGTGCTTACGAGCTTATGGAGTTGGCACTGGATTTTCCTGGTGAATCTGCCTATCGGCGTGCTGGTGTATGGCCTGTGCATGCGGTTGTTGCCAGCTCATGATGCAGAGCTGCGACCTCAGAAACTGCATGTGAGCGGTGCAATCAGCATCACATCAGCCATGATGCTGACGGTATATGCCATCGTAAATGGCAACGAGGCCGGGTGGTTTTCTATCCAGACCATGGGATTGTTCGCGCTGGCAGGTCTGCTGATGATTGTGTTCATTGTATTGCAATTGCGGGTGGCGGTGCCGTTGATGCCGTTGACCTTGTTCCGCAAGCGCAATATGTCTGTTGCCAATGCTGTGGCGGTATTGTGGGCTGCTGCCCTGTTTGCCTGGTTTTTCATGGCGGCCCTCTATATGCAGTTTGTCTTGCAATATGACGCCTTACAGGTTGGCTTGGCATTTTTGCCTGCCAATGTGGTGATGGCGCTGTTTTCACTGGGAATATCGGCATGGCTGGTACTGCGTATCGGGGTGCGTCATACATTGATTGCAGGGCTGCTGCTTGCGGCGCTGGGTTTGGGCTGGTTTGCGCGTGCTCCGCTGGATGGCGGGTTTGTGGCGGATATCCTGCCGGCCATGGTGTTATTGGGCTTGGGCGGCGGCATGGTGTTCAACCCCTTGTTGCTGGCAGCAATGAATGATGTTGCGTCTGAAGATTCCGGCTTGGCGTCGGGCATGGTGAATACTGCCTTCATGATGGGTGGAGCCGTAGGGCTGGCAATATTTGCAAGCGTGGCAGGATTGGCAAGCCAACAGGTGCTGGCGCAAGGTGAGACTTTGGCTGCGGCATTGCTGACGGGTTATCGTCTGGCTTTTCTGCTTGGGGCCGCCACGGCCGGGATAGGGGCTGGCCTGGTCTGGCTATTGATGCGTGAGCCTGCTGCTGGACAACAAGCAGCAGCTGCCCAGATGCATTGATGGAAAATTTGGGTACCTCACTATCAGCTTAGTGAACGCACCATATAGCAGGCGGCCTGGCCGTAGCTTTTTAGTTTGACTGCCGAGGCGAGATGGTTGGCAGCCTGGAAATGCTGACGTTGCCAAAAATCAGTAGATTGGTTGACGGCAATCAGCGAGAGATTATCCAGGCCTTGCTGGGCGGCTTGCGAACATAGCTGTGTGAGGATGCTGTTTGCAGCATGCATGCCTCTTGCGGCTGGCAGCAAGGCGATATCATGCAAGTAATAGGTTGTGGCGCTGACAGGCAACGCATGCAGCAGGCTATTGAGTTCTGGCGGGGAGCCAAGTTGCGCAGGATGGCTGATCAGGTAGCCGTAGATATCGCTGCCGTGTTGCCGTATCCAGCAGCCTTGCGGGTAAAGTTGCTGGCGCTCGGCGAAAATTGCTGCATCCTCGGGATAATCAGGATGCACTTGCCCGGCAATCTGCACGACGGCGGGTAGGTCCTCGGCCTGCATCAGCCGCCATGAAGCGGGCGCACGCATACCGTGAAACCTGCTTTTACTCGGTCTCTTGCTGGTGCTTGCGGCGCTGGCGCACACTGACGGCCAGTGCATCGAGCAATGCGATGGAATCATCCCACCCAAGGCAGGCGTCGGTAATGGATTTTCCGTATTCAAGCTCGCAACCCGGGATAAGATCCTGCCTGCCTTCATTCAGGTGCGATTCGATCATTACGCCAATGATGCGGTCGTCGCCGGTGGCAATCTGGCTGCGGATATCGGCAATGACATCGATCTGGCGCCTGAATTGCTTGAGGCTGTTCGCATGAGAGCAATCGATCATGATTTTGGCAGCCAAGCCTGCCTTGGCCAACTCGCGTGAAGTGTCCTCCACGCTGGCTGCATCGTAGTTCGGAACTTTCCCACCACGCAGGATGACATGGCAATCCTCGTTGCCGCTGGTGGAGATAATGGCAGAGCGCCCTTCCTTGGTGACGGACAGGAAATGGTGCGGGCTGGCAGCTGCCTTGATGGCGTCCACGGCGATGCGGATATTGCCGTCCGTGCCGTTCTTGAACCCGACAGGGCAGGAAAGGCCAGAGGCCAACTCGCGATGAATCTGTGATTCGGTTGTGCGTGCGCCGATGGCGCCCCAACTCACCAGGTCGGCGGTATATTGCGGCGTGATGACGTCAAGGAACTCTGTGCCGGCGGGCATGCCCAGCGCGTTGACATCCAGCAGGAAGCGGCGTGCCTGCTCCAGGCCTTCGTTGATGCGGAAGCTGCCGTCGAGGAACGGGTCGTTGATCAAGCCTTTCCAACCTACGGTGGTGCGCGGCTTCTCGAAATAGACGCGCATGACGAGCAATAGCTCTTGCTCATAGCGCGGACGCATGGCGACGAGGCGGCGCGCGTAGTCCAGTCCGGCCTCATAATCGTGGATGGAGCACGGGCCCATGATGACCAGCAGCCTGTCGTCGGCGCTGTGCAGGATTTTATGAATCGCGCTGCGGGTAGCTACGATATTGTCGGTGATGGCGGTACTTGCAGGCAGTTTTTCAAGTAGCTCCGACGGTAATCTCAGCTCCTTGATTTCCTTGATGCGAACATCGTCAGTCGCAATTTTCTGGTATGGACTCATTCTTTTCTCGCCGCCCCCCGGAGGGTAACCGGATGTTGCGGCACGGATATTTTAAAAATTCCACCATTATAACTTATGCACCTATTCATGCCGGGGTTTGTGGCGGTGCTGATTTGGAGAATGTCAGCATGATAAAGGCTGTGGATGTCAGGATTATGGCGCAGTGTCATTGGCCTGGCATGCTAGGGTGCGGAAGCCGGGCTTGGCGCCATCGATCTTGTCAAAATAGCCATCGGCGGCCATCTGCACGCTGCCCTTGGGGCAGGGAAACATACCGGGAGCTGATTCTGGCAAGGAGACGTAGCTAGCGATGCGGCCATTGGCATCGCGGCTGGCAATCAGTTTGTAGAAAATACGGTGGTTGCCCTCCTCCGCGATTTCGGAAGCGGTCCAGCACATTTCACCGTAAAAGTATGCGTCTATCTTGTCGTTCTTATAATCGGCAAAGGCGACGCCGCCAATGATAGAACTACCTTGTTCTGGCTGGTAATTGCCATGATCTTTGCAGATGGCGAATGCAGTGGCGCCATGAAGCAATAAGGCGGCGAATAAGGCAGTAGAACATAGCTTCATGCTAATCTTTCTTTAAAATATCCTGATATTGATCAACTGGAAATTGTCTCATTATTCATGATGAAATGGTAAGGGTAAAAATGATCGGGGTGAACGCTTTTCGTTGGGATTGATCTTAATTGATCATCAATTAACAATATAGTGAATGCTATTGATATCTGTTTAATTGATATGGGGGGGGCAGTATTCACTGCGTTATATGACATTATATTGAATAGTGAAAATGTATTTGATTGAGTTGAAAGGAAGTGTTTTGAGGGTTTGGATAGTTATTCTGGTGGCAGTTTGCGGCATATGGCCATGGTTGGCGTCGGCGGACGAGATCAGGATGAAGAACGGCGATGTCATCACGGGCAAGATAGTGCGGAAATTCAATGAGAAAGTAGTGTTCAAGACTTCGTATGCAGGGGAGATTCAGGTGATCTGGTCCGAGATCGAGACCATCAGAACTGATGAACCGTTGGCTATCACCCTCAGTGACCGTACCAATCTCAGGACGCCGCTGGAAAGCTACGATATCGGCAAGGCCACCATTCAATTGGCGCCAGCACGCGTCAGGAAAAATGAGGATAAACAATACGAAGAGAAGGAAATTCCTTTGGAGGAATTGATGTACATCAACCCGACCCCGGAGCTTTCCGGAATAGGGGTGAGTTGGAAGGGGCGCATCAATCTGGGCGGCGCCGTGACGCAGGGGAACACCGATACCACTACCTTGCGTCTGGATGGGGAATCCATTGCGCGCACGCTCAAGCATCGTTTGACGGTGGCTGCCGTGGTCAACCGCGCGACCAGCGAAGGGGAAAACACCCAGTTCAACAACCGTTCCCTCATCAAGCTGGACCGTTTTGTCAGTAACAAGTGGTATGTGTATGTCAACAACACGCTGGAAAACGACCGGTTCCGGGATATCAGGTTGCGGACGACCACCGGGGCCGGTAGCGGTTATCAGGTATATGAAAGGCCAGACCTCAACCTGTTCGTCGAAGGCGGTTTGAACTATGTCACGGTCAATTACTACGATGTCGATAACGAAAGCTACCCTGGCGCGCGCTGGGCGGTGAAATACGACCAGCGTATTCTCGGTGGCAGCACGCAGTTCTTCCATGAGCATGAAATCCTGCTGGGACTGGATAATGCGAGCAATGCGCTGGCCTTTACCAAGACTGGCCTGCGTTTCCCTATCATTAATAACTTCAACGCTTCGGTCCAATATAACCTGGACTGGGCAGGCCAGCCTGCTGATGGGAGGAAAAGCACTGATAGCGCACTGATCTTCAACCTGGGATATGTCTGGAATTAAAGCCGATTGGGCGGTAGCAAATACAGGCAATACCCATCACAGGGCTGGTGCTGAAGGCAATGAATTCAGTACACTCTTAGCGTGACAAGAAAATATGGAATTTTATTCCGGATTACAAAAAATGCTGGCGTGATGATGAGATAGAATCATCAGCCATATAAGGGAGGCTGTTTGCTAAGGCTAATCATCCTGATTCTGCTGGTGAACTGTCATGTCTGGGCGGGAGCGCAACCAGTCGGATTGCTCCTGGAACCTGGCCAGGGTATGGTGTCTGCCACGCCTTTTCTGCAGTACCTCGAAGACCGTGACAATCAGTTGACTGTGGAGGGGTTGCCGCCACTGCAGGCAGGCGGACCATGGCGACTCATGTCGCAAAATCGCAATGGCATGAATCTTGGATATTCCAGTTCAAGCTATTGGCTTGCATTGCCGGTTTCTGTTGACAGCAAACATACTGACCGCTGGCTGCTTGAAGTGGCGTTTGCCTCTCTCGACCATGTGGAGGTTTATAGTCGTGATGCGAATGGACAATACCGCATGCAGCAATCCGGCGACCTCTATCCGTTTAGCCAGCGGCCTTATTCGCACCGCAACCTGGTATTCCCGCTGCAATTGGCCTCGGAAGAGGAGGTCATCTACATCAAGGTGCGCTCGGAAGGCACGCTGACCGTTCCTGTCAACCTGTGGCAGGTCGAGGCCTTGCACAAGCACGACCAGTACACCTATGCGCTGTTGACGCTTTATTATGGCGTCCTGCTGGCGTTGTTTTTCTACAATTTCCTGATTTACCTATCCACGCGTGAGACGGTTTTTCTGTTCTATGTGGCCTTTGTGGGCAGCATGGTGGTGGCGCAGACCTCGATGAACGGCCTGGGCAACCAGTTCTTCTGGCCATTATGGCCGGCATGGGGCAATATCGCCCTGCCGTGCGGCATGGCGGCGACGGGTTTTTTCGGCGTATTGTTCAGCCGCATCTTCCTCAACACGCGCCAAACTTTTCCACGGCTTGATCTGGTGATGCTGGCGTTTGCCGGTTTCTTCGTGTTCTGCCTGTGCGCGCCGTTTTTCTTCACCTACCGGTTTTCCGCGCTGGTGGTATCGATGGCAGGTGTTTCATTTTCATTGTTTGTCACCATCATGGCAGTTGGCTCTTTAATGCGCAAGAATCCGGGCGCATTGTATTTCCTGATGGCGTGGAGTGCAGTATTGGCTGGAGTCGCGATCCTGGGGTTGCGTAACTTTGGCTGGCTGCCGACCAATGCCTTTACCATCAATGCCATGCAGGTCGGCTCCGCGATTGAAATGCTGATGCTGCCGTTTGCACTGGCTAACCGGATTACTATTATGCGCAAGGAAAAGGAACAGGCGCAGCGCGATACCCTGAATGCCAAGCAAGAGCTGGTGGATGCCTTGATCAAGAGCGAGCGCGAGCTGGAAGAGCGCGTGGCATTGCGCACCAAGGAAATCGAGGCGGTGAATACGCAACTGCGCCACAAGGAGCGCGAGCTTCGCTACATGGCGCTGCATGATTCCCTGACCGGCCTGGCAAACCGCACCCTCATGACGGATAGCCTGAAGCGCGCCCTTGCCCGCGCCGGACGCGAGCATAGCCTGGTGGCTGTATTGTTGATCGACCTCGATGGGTTCAAGCAGATCAACGATACCTATGGCCATGCGGCGGGTGACCTGGTGTTGCAGGTAGTGGCGGCGAGGCTGCGCAAGGTGACGCGGGTGAATGACGTGACGGCCCGCCTGGGCGGCGATGAGTTTGTGGTGTTGCTGGAAGATATCCATGGTATAGAGGATGCCGTGCGCATTGCCGAGAAACTGGTGCAGGAGCTTGCGCGGCCAGTGGAGGGCGGGCTGCATATTTCAGCGAGCATCGGCATTGCGCTGAGCGACGGCCAGCAGATGACAGATGATGTGCTGATGAAGCTGGCAGACCAGGCCATGTATACAGCCAAGCTAGCAGGCCGCAACCGCTGGCATGTTGCTGAGCAGCAATGACATGTTATAAAAGTAGCAACTTTTACGAGGTGAGCCGGTCTTTGTGAACACGACATTTGCTGCAGAAACTGCGAGTACCAACCAATATCAATCAGGCAGCGTATGACTATGCTTAAAAAATATAAGAAACTCTTTATCTCATTATTGGTTCTGTTGCTCGGCGTTATCCTGTTTTTTGCTGGCGCCAACCAATACCACATGCAATGGTGGCCGTTTGGACAAGGCTATTTCGCCAGCGTGGATGTGGATGAAATCATGCCCGAACCCCGCCAAGTGAAGTTGACTTCTATCTTCGGCAGCGAAGAGCTGGAAGTGCGCGAGCTGCCGTTCAGCGACCAATATCCCACAGGCCCGTTCGAGATATTGGGGAAAAAGCAGTTCCTTTTCATTACCAAGTGTGGCGACATCTATTTCACTAGGATCAATGAATCCGGCGAACTGGAGATTGCCAGTCATGCCGGTCGTCTGGACAAGCCTGGCCTGGAGCAGCGTGAAGAACCCAAGGGCGAAGACTACGATGGCCTGGTGTATTGCAGGGAGCTCGCCGGGGTCAAGGATTCTTTGCTGGTGGACGATGTTCTGTACGTCGCCTATACCACCTGGGACCATGAAGCCAATGGCGCCAGGCTCGCTGTCTCGGCCTTCGATCTTGACCGCGAGAATGCCACGCTGACTTATCGTAAAGATATATTCCTGAGTTATCCAGCCATTAAGGAGCCTTTTCTTGGTCATCAGGTAGGCGGTAAGCTGGTGCTGGGGGCAGATGATCACACCATGTTCCTGAGCGTAGGCGATTTCTCCAAGCCGGATGGCGTACAGGATCCTGCCACCGCGCTGGGCAAGATGATCAGGATCAATCTCAATAATGCGACTGCCGAAGTCTATGCTTCCGGCTTGCGCTCACCTTCGGGCGGGTTGTATTTTGACCGCGACAGCAACGAATTGTGGGAAACCGAGCATGGCCCCAAGGGCGGAGATGAGATCAACCTGATCAAACACGGCAAGAACTACGGCTGGCCGGTAGTCAGTTACGGCACACTGTATGAGCGCGAGGGGATGGGGAACTATTATGGCAACAAATACAATTCCCACGAAAATTTCGAGAAGCCGGTATTCGTATTCAATCCTTCCATTGGCGTGGGCGCCATCGCAAAATATCCCAAAACCGGCAAGAATGAATATTGGGAAGAAGGCTTTTTTGTCGCAGGGATGGCTTCCAATAACCTGCTGTATATGCGTAAGGAAGGCGAGCGCCTGGTGTATGCCGAGCCGGTGTTGAGTGACTATCGCATCCGCGCGCTCAGGATCGACAAGAATGGTTTCTTCTTCATGAAAACGGATAACGACCAGTTTCTCTGGATGGAGAAGTAATCCATCCAGGCCAGGCTGTTGCCTGGCCTGGATGATGTATCTGCTTATCTGTTATCAAGATATATTTCTTTCTGCGCTATGGCAGTGGCCTCATCCTGATCTTCTGCTACTGCTCATCTGTCTCTTTCTATTCCCGATTTACCAAGTCATCTGTGTCATCGCTCTTGTGTAGGAGCGGTCTGACAGACATTAAAGCACTTCGCCGATGACGCGCGTTGTTTGTTTTTTCTAATCTGCCTACAGTCCATTCAGGGCTGGAATATAACAATCAATCAACATGATTAGGAGGCCGACATGGCAACGTTGCATACTGAAACAACAAGAAGGGTGGACTGGCTGGGATATTCCATTTCATGGCGGGCCATCCTGGCCGGACTTGCCGTGGCCATTGCAGTACAGCTGATCCTGAGCCTGGTAGGTACAGGCGTGGGCTTTAGCTTCGTGGAGCCGCTGGAAGCGGGAGGAACTCCTTCAGCCGAGGCATTGGGCATAGGTGCGACCTTGTGGTGGGTTGTAAGCTGGATACTTTCATTGACGGCAGGCACTATCGTGGCTGTATTGTCCAGCAATGAAATCACCCGTTGCCGCGGGGCGTTGCTTGGTATCGTCATTTGGGCGCTGGCGACAATTGCTGGGGCCTGCTTGTTTACCAATCTTGTCGGTGGCGTCTTCAAGACTACTGCTGCGACAGTGGGTGCTGCAAGTGGTGGGGCCGCTGCCGGAGGTGCGTTGCTTGCTTCAGGCTTGAGTCCGGAAGCTGGGAGCGATCTGAGGCTGGAAGTGGAAGCATTTTTCCGCGATATGGCGCCTGGACCAGATCAGCAGCAAAGCGGTGAGTCTCAGCGCAAACCTCGCCCTGGGATGTATTGGCATGCGCTCACCCGCTATCTGGTCAATACGGATGAGAATGGCCGCACTATCGATCGTGACCGTGCGGTGAGTGCCTTGGCAGAAGCTGCCGGAGTTTCCAGAGAGCAGGCTGATGCGGAAGTGCAAAAACTGGAAGACGCCTATGCCGCCAGCAAGGAAAAAGCCAAGCAAGCTGCTGACAAGGCGGCCGAAATGGCGGCCCAGTTCTCCCTCTGGGCGGCATTTGGTTTCCTCTTGAGCCTGATCGCCGCTGTCGTGGCAGGGACTTGCACTGCGCGTAGCGTCGTTCATACCACTGTCAGAGATCCTTATTAATCACCAGAAGGAGAGAAAAATGCCATATGTCATTGCATGGTTGTTAGGTGTGCCCATTACGGTGCTGCTATTGGTTTGGCTGATTTTCTAGAGCACTATTAGCCTTCGTTTCTGAAAAGCCTCTGTCTTTGGATAGAGGCTTTTTTATATGGCGTTGCCAGATAGATGGTGTTGTCAGAGGAATCTGACAGCAGGTTCAACGGCTGTCCTATGTGGCGACCAGATACTGGTGGTTATGATGATGCCATAGGATGGGGTTAACGCCTGAATGGCGAGCAAGAGAGAGTGAAACCGTCTGCCAATGAATTGATGATAAGGAGGACTGCATGCGAAAAATATGGCGAATGCCTACCTTGTGGTTGGTGATATATGTGCTGATGACAACGGGAAATATTGCCCATGCGGAAGGCAGTTGCGAGCAAGCTGCTCCAGCACAACACAATAAGGACTTTACGCTGATGATCAGCGCCAGTGCCAAAGGGGCGCTAGTATGGCAGGCGCACGATCTCGCCAAGACGGAGAAAATCATGAAGAGCGATCACGTTTCGCCCTATCAAAAGCCGATGCTGAGCGATAAAGGAATATGCCATCAGAAACCTGGTGGATGGAAAGGCACGGTCAGCATGTGACGGCCAGGTATTTCCGCTTCCGCATGAAGTATGCGTCAACAGTTTTATAGTGAATCTGCTAAAGGAGAAAAAGTGAGATTATCCATTTCAAAACTGTTTCTTGCTGTCCTGGCCCTGGTGCTTGCGTGGGTGGTATTTACACAGGTGCGTATGCTGGATGGCAAGGTGATCGACAGCGCGAAGAATGCTGCCCTGAAGCATATTGAATATCCTGAAACTGCACAGTTCGAGCATTTGCAAGAAGTGAAGCATGGCGAGGTAAGTTATGTGTGTGGCGAATACCGGATTCAGCCCGACAATGAGGAATATGGCGCGCTCCGGCCTTTTGTGGTTGAAGCGCGGGAAGGAGAGGATTTCATTTTTAGTGAAGCAGAAGCGGATGTTGCGCAGTACTGCAATTTGCCAGCCAGCCGATAACGATGACCGTATGGCCGAAGGCCAACAAAACAAAAAGCCTGCGATGTAAATTGCAGGCTTTTTGTTTTGTGCTATTTGAATCTAGCGCTAGATAGCTGGCGCAATCAACGGCCAGCATTCATCGGTGCCGGCAAACTCTTCCGGGGCCTGCGTGGTAATGACATAAATCCGGCGCTCGTCATGACGGGTAGCGATAATGCCTTTGATGACATGGCTGTCCGGGATATCGATCCAGTGAGCTTTGCGCTTGGCATCACGGCTCAAGAACTCATCTACAACCAGATCTACCGGCTCAGGCTTGAATTTGTCCCATTTGCCCTGGTCCAGCGATACCTGGCGCGCCCAGCCGCCAATGAAGAAACCATCTTCCTTTTCTTCCAGGTTGTTGCCCCAGCGCAACCAGCGGATATTGCCTGCGGCATCCTTGACTGGTAGTGCCGCGTGTGGATGCGGGAATTCAATGCGTTTTTCAACACCAATATGGTCAGTTACTTTTACGCCTCTGCACATAATTTTCTCCTCCATGCAATTGAAACCATGCTACACCCATCATATGAAGGAATAATGAATATGGGCCAGTCTTGCTTGTCTGATACCGAAGTAGGCATGGTCCGACAGAAGCATGTGCATATTCGGAAAACTCTGCGCCCAGCTGCATTATTCCTATAATCTTGAGCTCCAACCCTCCTTCATGAGTCGGTGTTGCCAAGGATATCTACAGATAGGTTCCATCATAAACCTTATATCCTGTTGGGAATAGCAAGGTGGGGATAATTCCATATTATGGAATTTTGTAATTTCAATATTTCCATATATAGAGATTAATGATTTTGGCATACTTACATATTTGGTAAATCAAGGAGTAAACAACATGCCTGTTTATAAGCGTATGGCAGGACTGGCAATCAGCATGGCAATGGGATGGATGTCCGGCATTGCGCATGCTGATGTGGCTGAGGTTCAGGCCAACCTGAGCCGCCTCAAGGTGCCTGCCGGGTTCAAGGTGGAAATCTATGCCGAGGTGCCGGGCGCGCGCCAGATGGCACTGGGCACCAATGGCACGGTTTATGTCGGCACGCGCGGCAATAAAGTCTATGCCGTGGTGGACAAGAACAAGGACTTCAAGGCTGACCAGGTGGTCACCATCCTGGACGATTTGTCTGTGGGTAATGGCGTCGCCATGATAGACGGCAACCTGTATGTGGCCGAGCAGAACCGCATCACGCGTTATGCCGCGCCTGATTTCGACCTGAGCCTGCCGTTCAAGGACATGCGCGAGGTGATTTACGACAAATTGCCGAACAAGGCGCACCACGGCTGGCGCTATATCGCCTATGGCCCGGACAAGAAGCTGTAGTCACGGTAGGCGCGCCGTGCAATATCTGCGACCCGCAAGGCGTGGAAGCCAGCATCCTGCGCATGGACTCGGACGGCAGGAATGTGGAAGTGTTTGCCAGGGGCGTGCGCAATTCGGTGGGCATGGATTTCCAACCGGGTACCGGCGTGCTGCACTTTACGGATAACGGTATGGATATGATGGGGGATGATATCCCGCCTGATGAACTGAACGCTGCACCCAAGGCCGGTCTGCATTTCGGTTTCCCATACGTTGGCGGGCGTGATGCGCGGCCTGCGGAATGGCAAAACAAGAAACCGCCCCAGGCGCTAACGCCGCCCGTGGTCGAGTTCCAGGCCCACAGCGCCAATCTCGGCTTCAAGTTCTATACCGGCAAGCAATTCCCCAGCGAGTACCATGGCAATGCCTTTGTCGCGCAGCATGGTTCCTGGAACCGCAGCCAGCCTATCGGCTACCAGCTCATGCGCGTGGTGTTTGATGAGCAGCACAAGCCCAAATCCACCGAGGTATTTATCGAGGGCTGGCTCAACGATGGCGCCGCCTGGGGGCGGCCAACCGACGTGTTGCAGCTCAATGATGGTTCGCTGTTGATCTCCGATGATTATAGCGACGTCATCTACCGCGTCAGTTACGGGCAAGCAACTGCCTCTGCCAGCCCCGCTCCTGCAAACAGCAAGATTACTGGACTGGCGATGCCGGAATCTGCCGTGGCGCATCCAGATGGCAGGATATTCATTTCCGAGATCGGGGAATTCGGCAAGAAGGGTGATGGCAAGATTACCGTCATCAACAAGGATGGCAGCCGCCAGACGTTGGCAGATGGACTGAATGATCCCAAAGGCCTGGACCTGTTCAACAACCAATTGTATGTCGCGGATGTGGACCAGGTTGTGAGAATCGGTCTGGATGGCAGCAAAACCGTGATTGCCAAGCCGGGTGATTTTCCACAGACGCCAGTGTTCCTCAATGACATCGAAATTGACGGCCTTGGCAATGTCTATGTGTCCGACAGCGGCGATGACAACGGTAAGCATGCTGCCGTGTACCAGATTTCCCCTGCAGGCAAGGTGCGCCAGTTGATCAACGATAAAGCTGGCATCAAGCGCCCGAATGGCCTGCTGTTGGATGGCCCCGGCAAGTTGTTGGTGGCGGATTTTGGTAGCGGAAAACTGTTCCAGTTGAACCATACTGGCAGCAAGCCAGTCGTGACCTTGCTCAATCAGGGATTCGGCGGTGCCGATGGCTTGGTGCGAGACAGCGATGGCCTGCTTTATGTGAGTGACTGGGCGGGCGGAAAAGTCTGGCAATTGGCCGAGCCACGCGCTACGCCGCAATTGATCAGCGAAGGGCACCAGTCTTCTGCCGATATCGCCTTGTCTGCGGATGGACGTTTTATCCTGATGCCGGACATGAAGGCTGGAGAAGTGGTATACCTGCCGGTCAGGTAAATATTCAATCAAGTGAATATTGCAGCGCAACAGCAAGCCGGGGTAACTCCCGGCTTTTTGTTTGGCGAGCGGGATATTCCTTCTGCCCTCTATCTCTAAAAATATACTGAGCCGGCTGGTTTATAATGTTTCTTATTTACATGATGATGAAAGCGAAACATGAGTGTCCAGCCAAGCGTGCTCATTGTTGACGACCACGAGAGTATCAGGGAGCCGCTGTCCGCCTACTTGCGCAAGTTTGATTTCGAGGTTGAGGCGGTAGCGGATGGAAAGGCAATGCGCCAACGGCTGGAAGAACGCGATTTCAGCCTGATCGTGCTTGATATCATGCTGCCGGGGGAAAATGGCCTTTCCCTGTGCCGTTATGTGCTGGAGCATCTGGGCATTCCCGTCATTCTCCTGACCGCCATGGCAGAGCAGGTGGACCGTGTCGCAGGGCTGGAAATTGGCGCGGATGATTATATCGTCAAGCCATTCGATCCACGCGAGCTGCTGGCCAGGGTGCGCAGCGTGTTGCGCCGCACAGCGCGAAGCAACGGGCAACAGGAAGGTAGCGAGCCTAAAGGCGGCGTGTCCTTTACCTTCAACGGTTGGGTATTCGATACTGGCACCCGCCAGTTCTACAATCCCGATAATGAAAACGTGCCACTCAGCACTGCGGAATACCATTTGTTACGCGCGTTTGTTGAAAATGCCAACCGCGTATTGAGCCGCAGCCAGTTGCTTGACTTGACCCAGCGTACAGACGCAATTGCATTCGATCGCAGCATAGATAGCCAGATCAGCCGCCTGCGGAAAAAGCTGGAATCCGACCCCCGTCGCCCCAAAATGCTGCTGACGGTGCGCGGAGATGGCTACATGCTGGCGGCCAAGGTCATGGTGATTGCATCTTGAGGTGGTGGCCTCGCAGCATCTCCGGGCAGTTGCTGGCGTTATGGCTGCTCGCCATGGTGGTGGCTCACCTGATTGCAGCGGTAACGTTGTCCTGGTGGAAAGCGGAGAATATGACGCTCCATCCCATGTCTGCGCGTACTATCGAGGCCAGGATATTTTCCACTTACCAGGCGGTTATTCATTCCAATGATGCGGATACGCTGCTTGCAGATATCAACCTGCCTGATTCCCGGTTCTATCTGGCAAGCGAAGTGTTGGAGAATCCACGCGGCATGGAAAAGCAGGAGCGTGACATCACTGAATCGCTGCACCAGATGCTCAATTTGCCTGCAGAGGTTCCCATTCAAGTGCGGCTGTCGCAGGTAGATTACAATCTGGATGGCATTGACCAGGATAACTGGCTGGAAAGGGCGTTCAGGGGTGTTCAGGCATGGTCGCTGCATGTCGATGTGCTTCTGCCGGACGGCAGATGGCTGCGCAGCGAGCATTGGCCCACCATACTACCTGCGCACTGGAGCAGGGTGCTGAGTTTCTCTATTCTCATCAGCATGATTCCCAGTGCCATTATCGCCATCTTGTTCGGGCGTCGAATCATGCGTCCGCTTCGCGAGCTTGCCGAGGCCTCACGCAGGCTCAGCCGGGGTGAATATGTGGAGTTGGCACGGCCATCGGGCCCGGAAGGCATCCGCGAGATCACTCATGCTTTCAATGACATGCAGAAAAGCCTGGGGAAATTTATTCAAGGCAGAACGCAGATGATTGCCGCGATTGGCCATGACTTGCGTACACCATTGACTTCGCTGCGCATCCAGGCCGAGTTCATCGAAGATGAGCAACTGCGCGACAGCATGGCGCGAACACTGGACGATATGGGCGTGATTGTGGAAGGTACCCTGCAATTCGCTCGTAATGAAGCGTTGCAAGAGCCGACGCAGGATGTGCCTCTCAATGCTTTGGTGAGTGAAGTGGTAGAAAGCCAACGCATACAAGGCAAGGATATCCGCTGGCATTCACAGGTCAGTGACAATATGTTCTATCGTTGCCGGCCAGTCCATCTCAAGCGCGCCATAGGTAATCTCGTCGGCAATGCTGCCTGTTACGGTAGCGTGGCGGTTGATGTCATGCGCTCGGAAGACGATAAATTTCTGCGTATCGAAGTAACGGATAATGGGCCGGGGATCGACCCTGGCCAATTTGAGCTGGTTTTTGAACCGTTTGTGCGGCTTGATGCGGCACGCCACCAGGATCAAGGCAGCATCGGGCTTGGGCTCTCCATCGCACGCTCATGCATCCGCGCCCATGGCGGGGAAATCAGCCTGCACAATCGTCACGAAGGCGGCTTGCGCGCGGTCATCGAATTACCGCTGTAAATCTATAATCCCAGGCTTGTCCTGCCACTCTATCTGCCAGATTGGATCCGGCAACTCATATATTGATAGCCGATAACAGCATTCCCACGATGCCAAGTTCCGGAATCATACCGAGATAAGAGCGTGCTAGAGAAAGCGGAGCGTCAACAGACGCTCCGGATCATTATCTTTTCCCGCTGTTTAATTGTGGCGAACTATTGCAATTTTTGCTCTTTTTTACACAAACAAACACAAATTGACAAACTATTACAATAATAAATAGGAATAATTCGCAATGCCAATTGTATTTGCAGTACGGGTGTTTTACGCGCGTGCTGCAAATTGCTTGCCAGACGTATCCAGGGACAGGGAGAGTGCTTGATTACTGGCTGGCGTTCATTTCCCATTTAAATAAAACAGGATGAAATCAATGTTCGAATCAAAGAGCCAACTGGCTGACTTTGCCGTCAAGCCTTTGACTATTGCCGTTGCATGTTTGTTTGCCAATACAGCTGCTGCAGAAGGCAACGAGCCGGTCAAGGATAGCAATACCTTGCCGGAGGTAAAGGTCTCTGCAGATAAAGAGGCAGAGACTGACGGCTACAAAGCTAATCGGGCTTCCTTGAGCAAATTCACCGCTCCTTTGCTGGATACTCCAAAAACAGTCACTGTCATTACCGACGCATTGATGCGTGATCAGGGTGCGACCACATTTGAGCAAGCGTTGCGTACCGTGCCGGGTATCACCTTCGGTGCTGGCGAAGGCGGCAACCCGGTAGGCGACCGTCCATTCATTCGCGGTATGGATTCGCAAAGCAGCTTGTTCATTGATGGCATGCGCGATATCGGCGCTCGCTCACGCGAGGTGTACAACATTGAATCCATCGAGGTCATCAAGGGCGCTGATTCCGCCTACGGAGGACGTGGCGGCGCTGGCGGCAGCATCAACATGCAGACCAAAAAGGCCAAGAGCGAAAATTTCATTAGCGGCGACCTTGGTATCGGTACTGATAACTACAAGCGCGGTACGCTCGATATCAACCGCATGCTTGATGATACTACCGGCTTCCGACTGAACTTGATGGCGCACGATGCCGATGTGCCTGGCCGTGACGGCCCGGACAATCAGCGCTGGGGCATTGCGCCAACCATTACCTTCGGTATGGGCACGCCAACCCAGCTTACGTTGGCTTATGAACACATGCAGACGGACGATATGCCTGACAGCGGTGTGCCGTATGCGAGAGGTAATAATGTCAATACGTTGACCTCACCTATATTCGTGCGACCCACTTACGGTGGCGATCGTGACAACTGGTATGGTTTGAAAGAGCGTGACTTCCGCAAGGAAAAGAGCGATATGTTGACTATCGACTTTGAGCACAAGTTCAGCGATACCAACAAGATTCGCAACGCCACGCGCTGGAGCAAGGGAGTTCAGGACTTTGTCTGGACACAGCCTGATGATAGTCAGAACAATGTCAGCAGCGGCAAGGTATGGCGCCGTATGAACTCGCGCTATGCCGAGAACGAGGCGCTACAGAACGTGACCGAATTCACTGGCCAAGCTTTTACCGGCGACGTCAAGCACCAATACGTGACTGGCCTGGAGCTGTCGTTTGAAGAGTCAGATGTTGACAGCTACAAAATGGTCGATGCCAATGGTGTGAATATTGCCAATAGCAATCAGTGCGTAGCAGGTTTTTCACCCTACATGTGTACCAGTCTGTATGACCCCAACAGTAGCGATCCATGGACGGGCCATATGGTGCGTAATCGCAGCTTCACACATTACAAGACAAATACCACCGCACTTTATGCATTCGACACCATTACGCTCAATGAGCAGTGGCTGATCAATGCTGGCTTGCGCTATGACCGTTACCGCACCCAGCAGTGGGATGCTACTACCTCCTTCAGTCGTGACGACAATCTGTTGAACTACCAACTGGGTGTGGTTTACAAGCTGCAACCTAATGCCAGTGTCTATGCAAGCATTGGTTCCTCATCCACGCCGGGTGGTGGCACCAACGGTCAAGGCAGCGAGAGCCAGACTATCTCTAATGGCGGACGCAGCCCAATCCTCAACGCTGATGCGTTGAAGCCGGAAAAGACCCGTTCCTACGAAATCGGCACCAAGTGGGACGTACTGGATAATCAATTGTCGCTGACAGCCGCGATCTTCCGTAACGACACTACCAATGCCCGTGTCCGCGACCCGAACACTTCGCTGGCTTCGATGGCGGGTGAAAAGGTGGTCAATGGCATTGAGTTCGGTTTTGCTGGTCGCCTGACTTCGCAGTGGGATGTATTTGGTGGCTATACCTATATGGATAGTGAGCAGAAGGATATTGGTAAAACCACGGCAGGTGTTGATAACGCAGGTACGGGCAAAGCCTTCCCCAATACGCCCAAGCACAGCGCCAGCCTGTGGACGAGCTACAAGGTCACGCCTGAGCTGACGGTGGGTGTGGGTGCTTCCGGGCAGAGCGATGTAATTGGCGGTTATTCATACGGCGTTAACAATGTGCTCATCCGCAAGGGTACGCCGGGCTATGTGCGCTACGATGCAATGGCCAGCTATATCCTGACCAAGAACACGACCTTGCAGTTGAATCTCTACAACCTGACGGACAAGATGTACTACAGTTCAGCCTATTCTGCCCACTACGCCAGCATGGGCGCGGGCCGTTCGGCAGTCGCATCGCTCAGGTTCGCGTTCTGATCTGATTAGATTCATTTCTTTGAGCCGAAAAAAAGCCTCGCAAATCTCGTATTTGCGAGGCTTTTTGTTTTTATGGTGATAGTGGCTTGGAGTTCTGAGTGCAGCAGGCGGGATTACCAAGTATATGCATGGGGAATGCTAAGGCTGGAAGGGCAGCCAGAGCTATATGAAATGGTATATAAACCAAGGTATTGGGAAAGGGGTGAGGTTTATCACCCAGGATATTCGATGGTTTATTCTTGCAAATATATTTTAGAGAGTATCAGGGCTGCTTAAAGCCTTCTACAGCACGGCGCAGGGTGTCGATGGGGCATTCGCCGAACAACTCGCGGTAATAGC